>JAXHVI010000031.1:0-30212 GCA_034189195.1 Thermodesulfobacteriota bacterium
GTGTAAAAACAAAAGGATGCCGACATGGCCCAAAACGATGTGATGATTTATTCCCTGAGCACGTGCGGTCACTGCAAGTCCACCAAGCGGCTGCTCAACGAATGCGGCGTGGCCTATGATTTCGTGGATGTCGACCTGACCATCGGCGACGAGCGCAAGGCCATTCTGGATGATATCAAAAAAATCAACCCCAACTGCACCTTTCCCACCATCAGGATCAATGACAGGGTGATCGTGGGCTACAAGGAGCAGGAGATTCGGGAGGCGCTGGGCATTTCATGACACCGGAAAAGCTTTACGAACAGCTTCGGTCGGTCCAGGAACCCAAAGGCTATTTTTTCAACAAGGACCGGGAACTGGTGACCGACCTGCTGTCGGCCCTGGTGACCAACAAGGAGCGGTACGGCTACATGTGCTGCCCCTGCCGGCTGGCATCCGGGGACAGGGAAAAAGACAGGGACATTCTCTGTCCCTGCGCCTACCGGGAGGCGGACGTGGCCGAATACGGCAGCTGTTACTGCGCGCTTTATGTGTCAAAGGCGTGGAACGACGGCGCGGTCGACCGTGTCTATGTGCCGGAGCGGCGGCCCGCGGAAAAGTTTGAATTCTGACGACTGCGCAGGATGGTATGACCGGTATAGTCGGCTGGTGCCGGCCGCGGGCTTCAACCCCGTCGGGCAACCGTGAAACGTCTGCCGCTTGGTTCGATTCCAAGACCGGTCTTTATCTTTTATATCATATGTATGCCGCTCATGGTGACTTGAAGCAGTAAAGGTGCTTTCACTTTTCGCCGTCTGAAAAGAGCATTACTCTTTTTTGTGAAGGAGAAGAGAAAAATCATGAGGCTTCTTTTTAGAACAATAAGTGTAGTTGGTTTGTTGATAATTATTTTTGCCGCAATTCTACTCCAGCAGTGAAGTATCGATGCTGACGCAGAGCAGAGCAAGGATATCACGATGACCCCCAAAAAATTTTATGACTGGCAGACCGCGGGCGGTACGGATGATGTCATGCGCCTGGTCGATTGCCTTGAGCGGGCCGATATCCCCTGGTGCGCCATCGGAGGGATCGCCGTCAATCACTGGGCCGCAGAGCCCATGGTTACGCAAGACGTTGATTTTGTCGTTGCCATAGAGTCCGTGGACCTCGTGTTGCAACTGCTTGAAGATGCTGGTTTTGTGTCCGAACGTTTTGCATGGTCGATAAATTTCCGTGGCGCTTCCAAGGTCAGCCTTCAGTTAAGCACGAAAGACTTTTATAGGGAGTTCCCTTCCCGTGCCGTGCCCGCGGACATACACGGCATCCTGATGCGGGTGGCGTCCCTGGAGGACACCCTGAGCGGCAAAATCCGGGCATGGCGGGATGCGGAACGAAGGCAGAGCAAGAAGCTTAAGGACCTTGGCGATATTGCCCGGCTGGTGGAAAGCCATCCGCACCTGTGGGACCAGCTTGACCCGGACCTGCAAAAAATCATTCAGAAACCGTAAAGCACCGGTCCGTCTTTCGTTGCTGCATAATCCGGCCGCCAGGCTCCCTCAACTCCTGACCGATTACCCCCCCCTTTTTTTTGACACCGGGTTTTGCTTCTCTTATATTGACTATGCGTTCAATTTAAGAGATTGCCCTTCACATGGGAAACGTCATGGCCCAGGCAAAACAGACACGCGGTCTGAGAAGAAACCTCAAGGAACGGCTGCGCCGTGACCAGATCAACTCCGATGATCCTTTTATTGACAGGTTTTACCGGACCCTGTGGCAGTATCTTGAAATTTCAAGGCAGAGCGACCGGCTCAATAAGCTGGTCCATTTTTGTTCCCTTCACACCCCCAAAGACAAAAAAGAGGATTTTGGCCGGCAGGTCAACAACCACTACCGCAAGGTCATGGAGCTGCTGGAAGCACTGATAGCCCAGGGAGTGGCGGCGGGCTTCCTGCCGGCGGCAACCGACGGTCCGGCCATGGCCCTGGCCCTGCTCTCCCTGACCGAGGGCCATATCTGCATGTCGATCCTGGAAGACCGCATCTCCCTGGAGCGGATTTACACAGGTCTCTTCTTTCTGCTGTTTGACGCCCGGCAAAAAAACGGGTCAGGAAAAGCGAATTCGGGTGCGGCCAGTGCCGCACCATTATAATATTGAACGGTGAGTCAAGTAGCGATATAACGCAGTCACACATTTTAAGGGGGTGCCACGAACGATCAGCAACTTGCGGCCCTGTCGTCGTTCCGGGACAAATTTCTGGGATTCGACATCGACGCCATCGACCGGGAGGCGGACGGCATGCTGACCGCCGGGGTCACCGTTCGCCAGTTTCTCGACACCTGCATGCCGATTATGGCGGAGGTGGGAGACCGGTTTGAAAAGGGGGGATATTACCTTCCCCATCTGGTGATGGCCGGGGAGATGTTTAAAACCGCCGTCCGCAAGATCAAGAGTTCGGTGCGGGCCGGAGAGGCCGGGCCGGCCATTGCCGGGATCGTGCTGGGCACGCCCATGGGCGACATTCACGACCTGGGAAAGGATATCTTTGGCGTGCTGGCCGAGGCCAGTGGCTTTGCCGTTTACAACCTGGGCGTGGACGTGCCGCCGGAAGCCTTTATCAGCCGGCTGGAAGAGACCGGCACCGCTTTTCCGGGGCTTTCTTTCCTGCTGACCACCACATTTGGCACCATTGAGCAGATCGTGGCCCTGCTGGATGTACAACTACGTGATGATGATGCGCGAGCTGCGGCCCGGTATCGAGCTGGAAGAAGACGCCATGGCCAAGATCGACGAAATTCAGTACATGGAGCCGGAGGATTACGACCAGGCCATTGAATCTCCCAGATGGATGGCCGACATCCTTTTCCGGCTGCGTATGCTGCCCCGGTTCAGCCGGGAGGCGGAGGGCAAGAAAACAGCGGGCATGCTTGCGGCCATGGCATTCGGCATCATCCGGCAGGGCATTTTCTGGCGGTCCGATTTCAGATGGTGGCGAAAGCAGGGGGCCGTGGTGCAGATGGGCTACCAGGCGGAAATGCCTTTTGACACCTTTTCCCAGGCCCGCAATGTGATCAACTTTTCCGCCGACCTGTTCAAGCGGCCCGAAAAGATCGGCCGGGCCGCCACCCACCTGTCCGAAAGTTTTGCCAATACAGCAGTCTGGACCGCCCGGCTTATGGGTGTGCCCACGGTGCAGTGCTACTGCCACCGCACCTCCAACAGTTTTATTTCGCCAAAACAGTTTGAGGATCTGGCCTTTCCCAGCATGGAGATCATTGTCAACCGGATCGTGGAGGCCGGCATGACGCCCATTCTTCACTGTGACGGCGACTGGGGCAAGAATTTAAAGACCCTGCGCCGCCTGCCGGCAAAAAAAGTTATCATTCAGCTCGACGGGCTCACCGACATCTTTGCCGCCAAGCAGGAGATCGGGGACCACATGTGCATTTTCGGCGACGTGCCGGCGGCCAAGCTGGTTACCGGAACGGTATCCGAGGTGGATGAATACGGTCACCGTCTGATTGAGGAGGTGGGCCGGGGAGACGGCTTTGTTCTCGCCGGTGGGTGAGAGATTCCACCCAACGCGAAAGCGGAAACCGTCCGTGCGATGGTTCAGGCAGTAAAAAAATATGGATACTACACAAAAAATGCATGATTGAAACAGTGGGGGATTAAGAGTAAGAGTAAGATTGAGATTAAAAGGAAGAGGGAAGACATCCTTATATAATGACGGAACATGCTCACACCGAAATGTAAAACCGGGAATATTGATTTAGAACCCCTTGCGCCGGAAACCGACGCCCTGATGGCCGGAACCATCGGCCAGCTGGGCTATCCCGGCGCCGAGGCCGTGACCGATAAGATATGGCCCCAGATTCGCCAGGGCATCGACACCTGCCTGGAGCTGGCCCGCCCCCGTGCCCTGTGCCGGTCCACTCCATTTACGGCGCTGGAAAAGAAGGCGATTCGCGGCAACGGGCTTTTGTTGGAGACCGTGAACTGGACCCGGCTGGCGGCCCGCATGTCGGAAATTTGCGAGCTGTGCTGCTTTGCCGTTACCCTGGGTCCTGACATTGATAAAGCCATTAAGGATCTGAGTCCTGCCGACATGGTGCGGGCCTTCATGCTGGACGCCGCCGCTTCGATACTGGCCGAACAGTACGCCGACCAGGTGCACCGGCAGGTCCGGCGCCATTATGAACAGGCGGGGTCGGAGGCCAGCGCCCGGTTCAGCCCGGGCTACTGCGACTGGCCCATTGCCATGGGCCAGGCCGCGATCTTCGCGTTCCTGAAGCCGGAAACCATAGGCATTCACGCCGCTGCCACGGGTCTGATGAAACCCCGCAAGTCGGTCACTGCCGCCGTCATCGCGGCAAAGGCCATGCCGGAACAGAGCCCCTGCTTTCTCTGCGCCCGGAAATGCGCCCACCGCCGGGCCCCGTATGCGGAAACCGAAACCGGGCGACAGGCATGAAGGCAGAGAAATATCTTCCCGATAGTTTCTGGCACCCATCATCCTGTTTGACGTTAATCGGGTCGTGCGGTAATATTGATCCACAATATTCAGGAGGAAACATGGCTACCACTGAGACCCTTTTCAAAGAGGCGTTAACGCTCAAACCCCATGAAAAAGCACAGTTGATCGACAAGCTGCTGTCCAGCCTTGATAAGCCGGACAAGGAGATTGATGCCTTGTGGGCCAAAGAGGCTGAAGACAGGATTGATGCTTATGATCGGGGAAAACTCAAGTCTGTTGCACTGGAGCAGGTTCTCCAGAAATACCTGCAGCGCTGATCATGAAAATCGATTTTCTGGAAATTGCGCAACTCGAGCTGGATGAGGCTGTAGCGTATTACTCCTGACAAAATTTTTATTTGGATTTAGGATGGACCTGCGATAGAATAAAGGCAAAATTACTGGACTGATATTCCTGATGCCCGCACTTGACAGCAAAAAATTTTTTGTCCTGGACACCAACGTTGTTCTGTATGATTTTCAGTGCATTTATTCTTTTAAAAATCACCACGTCGTGATCCCCATCACCCTGCTTGAAGAGCTGGACCGGTTCAAGCGGGGCCATGAAGCCATTCATTACAATGCCCGGGAGTTTTCACGGGAGCTGGACGCCCTGATCGGGGACCGCCTTCTCCACGAGGACGTGCCCCTGGCTTCCGGGGGTTTTGTCCGGGTCGATACCAATATTCAGAAAGACAGTTATATCAAGGAGCTTTTCTGGGAAGACACCCCGGACCACCGCATCCTGTCCATTGCCTACAACCTGGCCAGGCAGCACGGCAACCCCCGGGTGGTGCTGGTGTCAAAAGATATCAACCTGAGAATGAAGGCCAAGAGCATCGGAATCCAGGCCGAAGATTATGAAACCGGAAAAATTCAGAACATCGATGATCTGTATACCGGCAAAAACCGGATCGAGGGAATTGATCACACGGTGATCGACCGGCTTTTCAAGGAAACCGCCGTGCCCCTGGAGGAGACCGGGCTGGACATCCTGCCCGTTGCCAACGAAAATTTCATCCTTCGTAACGACAGCCAGAGTATTCTGTCCACCTGGGTAAAAAAGGAAAACGTATTAAAGTTTGTCGAAAAAAAACGGGCCTACGGCATAACCCCGAGAAACGCCGAACAGATATTTTCCTTAAACGCCCTGATGGACCCCCGCATCTCCCTTGTTTCCCTGTCGGGCAAGGCCGGCACCGGCAAAACCCTTATGGCCCTGGCCGCAGCCCTGGAGGTGCGAAAGCACTACAAGCAGATATTTCTGGCCAGGCCGGTGGTGCCCCTTTCCAACCGGGATATCGGCTACCTGCCCGGGGATGTGGAGGAAAAGCTCAACCCCTACATGCAGCCCCTGTTTGACAACCTGTCGGTTATTCAGAACCAGTTCGCCGAAGAGTCTCCGGAGCACAGGCGTATCAGCGACATGATCAATCAGAAAAAGCTGGTGATCACGGCCCTGACCTATATTCGGGGCCGCAGCCTGCCTTCCATCTATTTTATCGTGGACGAGGCACAGAACCTGACGCCCCATGAGGTCAAAACCATCATCACCCGGGCCGGGGAAGGCACCAAGGTGGTGTTCACCGGCGATCCCCACCAGATCGACACCCCCTATCTGGACTCCCGCAGCAACGGCCTGACCTGCCTGATCGACAAGATGAAGGGCCAGGAGATATACGCCCACATCACCCTGGAAAAGGGGGAGCGATCGGCCCTGGCCGAAATCGCCTCGGATCTGCTGTAATCTCTTTTCCCATAAATTCATTCATGATATTAAAATGCGGTACATGGGTTTCGATCCCGATCCCGATAGCGATAGATTTCGGTTTGGGGTTGGATCATAAGGTTGTCACCGGTACATGTTTTCGAAAAACATGTTGGACCATAGTGGATAATCAAGGAGAAAAATGGAGTGCCCTGACCAACGGCGCGCAGTGCTTCTGGTCGGTCTGGACGGCCCCGCCCGGGTGCCCCATAAAGGCGTCGCTCTATTTTAACGACAACGCGGAGGCCGAAGACGAAATAGAAGATGACAAAGGCGAGCTGCCCGGCATCGGTTTTGATTTTAACACCGGCTGGGACCAGTTTGATGAAGACAGCGTGGATCTGCGCCTGGTCTATTTTTATACACGGGGCTACCAAAAGGGCATGGAAACGAATATCCACAACGTATTTGACGCGCCGTTGACGGTGTCGGCCGCTGTTTTTTAACAGCGTGACTGTAAAGGAGAGAGCGTTATGCCTGAAGAACAGGGAATACCATTTCGAATTCTTGTTGCGGACGACAGCAGATCAATGCGCGGCATGATGAGCGACCTTCTTTCGCAATGGGGATATGATGTTGTTCTTACTGAAAACGGCAGCAATGCCCTGGACATGCTTCAGAAAGACCTTTCCATTGCCATCGCCTTTCTTGACTGGATCATGCCCGGTCTTGAAGGTCACGAGGTCTGCCGCATCATCCGTGGCCGGCAGCCGGGCCGTATTTTATACCTCGTGCTGGTCACGTCTGTTTCAGAACACGCAAACATCGCGATTGGTCTGGATGCCGGCGCCGACGATTATGTGGTGAAACCGTTTAACGAGCAGGAACTTCGTGCCCGTCTCGGTGTTGGTGAACGGCATGTATTGCTGCAGCAAAAACTTCACTCCACCATCGATGAATTGCGCGGCGCCCTTGATCATGTAAAGCAGCTGCAGGGACTTCTGCCCATCTGCATGCACTGCAAAAGAATTCGGGATGACCGGTCCACCTGGCATGCGATAGAAGCCTATCTGGAAGAACACTCCGGAGCGCTTTTCAGCCATTCCATTTGCGATGAGTGCATGGAAAAATACTATCCGGATCTGAAAAAGGAGAAGGAATAACCGGTCCGGCACGAACCAGTGGGGCGGCAGAAAAGTTTGGAATCTGTTTTCAATCAGAGGAACCGCTGAGGGTGAATCCGTTTTACGTGTCTGAAAGAAATTTTCTTGTGCGGCGCGCCGTCATCGTGTGAGCGCTTTTATGGCAGGGATGCGCCCATCATGCTGTTTTGCCCAATACGCCTCAGACGATCTATGCGGCCGGCCAGCGGCCGGCGGATATGGTGCGGCACAACAGGCGCCGGTGTTTATGGCCTGTGATTACGCGGACACAAACAACCGCATCGGCCGCCCTGCAATCGGGAGGGAGGGGGGAGGAAAAAACGACGATGATGTGCGGATCGACACGGACCATCCCGCCGTTTATGTGATGCGGCGCACTTTTACCGCTGCCAGAGCAACCTGCACCAACAAAGAGACCCAGGCCCTTTTTGCCGGCCGGTATCTTGAAAAGGGGCTGCCCTGCGCCAATGTGCTGACCAAAAATCTTCATGAAAAAGAGTGCCGGCATCTATTGCAGGACCTGGAACGGTTTTCCGCAACCACCGGGCGTTTAAAGCACGCACTGCTTTCATATGATAACGGGCTTCCCGGAATGGCGGAGATGGCCCGGCGATTTAATATGAGTCCCCAGACCCTGGGCCGCCGCCTGGCCGCTGAAGGAACAGACTATAAAACCGTGTCCCGCCAGGTGCGGGAAAAAAGAGCCTGCGATCTTCTCAAAACCAGTGATTTATCCATAGAGGAAATAGCCGCCAGGCTCGGCTACAGCGACACGGCCAATTTTTACCGGGCCTTTAAATCATGGACCGGCAAGACACCGCTTGGCTTCCGCCGTAAAGAGACCTGAAATCAAACAGGACCAAATCCCGTCCGGCTATACGCATAAAATCGACAAGGTGTGTCTGCTCATAACGCTTGGCATGGATTGTCTTTGGAGTCCGCAGGCAATTGGTCAGGCGCGTAGCCACCAGAAAAAGCGGGAACGTAAAAGTATACTTATCAAAGCATCCTCGGTACATGTATGGCTCATGTCTTTTCCCACAGCATCGAGATCGGCACGGCAAGCAACCCTTTACCAAAAGATACGATTGCGTCTCCATCGTAAAGAACAACCCCTGCCTCAAACCGTTTGCCTACCGATTTTTGCAGACGAATCAAGCCTCTAAAATCAGAAGCGCCGACCGTTGAGGAAGCCTTTACTTCCACTCCGGCCAGTTGCCTGCCGCCGAACTCCAGCACCACATCCACTTCCAGTCCCTCCTTGTCGCGGTAATGATAAAATGTCACCAGCTCTTCCTGCCAACCGCTTTGACGCCGCAGTTCCTGATAAACAAAGGTTTCCAGTAATTGTCCATACAGTTCGCGATCACCCCAAAGGGATGGGCCGTCCACGCCAAGAAGGGCGCAGGCCAGACCGGTGTCACAGAGGTGCAGTTTCGGCGTCTTGATCAGACGGCTGAGGCGATTGTTGTGCCAGGGGGGAAGCTGCTCCAGCAGAAACAAACGTTCCAGCAGGGTCATGTAGTCACGAATCGTGGGCCGGCTCAACTGGAACGGCCCGGACAGTTCGGCCACATTCACCAAGTGTGCGGTCTGCCCTGCGGCCAGGGCCAGGAGGCGGGGTAGTGCTTCCAGAGAACGAATAGCGGAAAGGTCACGCACATCCCGTTGCACCAGTGTATCGATATAGTCCCGATACCATGCAGCTCGCCGGCGGGAGGCTGTTCGGGCCAACGCGGCCGGAAAACCACCGGCCGCAATCCGTTCGGCCAGGTCACGGCCCTGCCTGCTCCCGATGCTTGATTTTTTGAATCCCTGCCCCAACAGAATCGATAGAAAACCCGAATCCCTGCCGGCCAGTTCGCACTGGGCAAGGGGATGAAGCCTTAATATCTCCATTCGCCCGGCCAGAGAATCCGCCAGTTTCGGCACCAGCAGCACATTGGCCGATCCGGTAAGGATAAATCGACCGGCCTGCCGCCGTGAATCCACGGCCGCCTTAAGTGAGGTGAACAGCCCCGGAACCCGCTGGATCTCATCCAGAATCACCTTGTCGGGCAGATCGGCCACAAAACCGACCGGGTCGAATTCAGCCGCAGCCCGCTGCACATCATTATCAAAGGAGATATAGACATAACCGGCTGCGTCACCCACAAGACGGGCCAGTGTGGTCTTCCCGCTTTGGCGCGGGCCATGAATCAACACTACGGGAGAATCCGCCAGCGCCTCGGTAACCCGGGGAATCAAAAAGCGGGGATGTAAAGGGTCTTTTTCCATGTCGTTTAATATACCCTCAAAAGCGGCTAAATGAAAGTTTTATTGCCGTCTAAATGAAAAAAAATTACCGTCCAATTGAAAGGTTTATTCGGAGATGCGACGCAACTTGATAGAAAATGTCATTTTTGTTTAATAGAAAATCGGGGAAAAGAATATCGCCGTTATCAGCAGAAAGGGGCAGGCCGGGCCATTCGAACTTAAAAACAATTCAAGGATACTAACAGTTATTGGGGTTTACGCAATTTTGAGAAGCGCATTTTTCCTATTCTTTCCCCCCGAAAAACACAAAAGCGCTTACGGTCTTTCCGTAAGCGCTTTTTTTTGTGGTGGAGCTGAGGGGGATCGAACCCCTGACCTCATGACTGCCAGTCATGCGCTCTCCCAGCTGAGCTACAGCCCCGAGTAACTGCCTTTTTTAACAAACCGGCATGGTACAAGTCAACACTTATCTTTGACATCGTTGTAAAAAGCCACATTCAAACGAAATTCCTATCAGAATCTGGACCGATGCGGGTCATTGCGCCTATAAGAAACAATCTTGAACAGATGCGAAGGAGACTGTTTCGTCGCTTTGTTTGTAGTGACGCCGTCAGGCGTTTTGCTGCCGGGCATATCCGATGCCCTTACGGGCACACTACAAACAGGCTTTTAACCCGCAAGGCATGTCCCGGTTTGCGATGACGGAAAAAAATCACGAGCACGAGCACGAGCACGAACACGAGCACGAGCACGAGCACGAACACGATCACGAGTACGAGCACGAGCAGGAGCACGAGCACGTGCACGTGCTCGAGTGAGGAAAGGAGAGCTGGTTCGGATGGCCGGTTTTCCCCCCCTGGAATCAAGGTACATGTTTTTTGAGAAAGGCCAGTTGATCGGCAATGGTCCGGTCAAAATCCGGAGGAACATAAACCGCGAAATGGCCCAGCGGATAGGTGATCAGTTCGCCTTTGGGCGCTTTTTTGGCGGCGGCAATGGTGGGGCCGGACGGGGTGGTGGTATCCTGAAGCGCCACCTGGACCAGCCAGGGCATGGTGATTTTTGATGCCAGCCGGCCCGGTGAATAGAGGGCCAGGGTCAGAAAAATGCGGGCCGCCACCCGTTCATCCACCACCGAACCCTCGGGCATGAGCTTTCGGGATGCCTCGAACTCGCCGGGAGCGGTCATGGCCGCCAGATCACCGGGACGGCCCAGGGCAGGAACATAAAAAGGGGGCCGGCCCAGGATCGCGCCGACACGGTCGATAAAGGAAACAATGCCCAGCCGCAGGTTCTGTGCAACGCCCACGGCCATGGCCGTGGGCGGTCCATTCATGTGCGGCACCTGGGAGATGACCGCGGCAATGTTTTTGTCTTCAGACGCCATCACCGCCACATGACCCCCGCTGAAGGAGGTGCCCCATAAAATCAGGCGCCGGGGGTCCACACCGTCCAGGGTCCGGGCATGGGCAATGGCGGCCCGCCAGTCCTGGTGCTGCTTTTTAATGTCCAGAAGCTGCCGGGGATGGCCGTCGCTGATACCGAAGTGGCGGTAATCAAACACCATGGCATGGTAGCCGGCAAGGGCAAATCTTTCCGCGTAGTCTTTCAGCCGCATTTCTATGGTGCCGCAGAATCCGTGGGCCAGCACCACGCAGGGGGCCTTTCCGTCCCGGTCGGCTTTGAAAAAAAGCCCCCGGCAGGTGACGCCCTGTGATTCAAATGTGATGTTCTGCTGTTGCATTGTCATGAGGACTCCTTATGTGTTTCGATCCCGATCCCGATTCCGATTTCGATTAAAATAATGTCAGGCTTTGCATCCTTTAATCATGGACTCAATATACCGGATTTTTTTCATGGGCGCCATGCCCGGCAGGGCCTGAATCTGTTTGGCGTCCCGGAACCGATTTTTCCCGGCCGTAATCCTTCATGTAGCCCACCCCGCCCAGCACCTGGATCCCGTCGGTGGTGACGTCGCAGTCGCTTTTCTGGACCCAAAGGGCCGCGGCCCGGGTGCACAACTCCCATCCCGGAATCAGGGCCTGGCCGGCCATGGCGCCCAGCACCACGTATTCCACGTTTCCGGAAAGACGATAGCCGTTGCCGTCCGGTTTTGCCCGGGCCATGTTTCTCACATCAAGCGGATTGTTGAAAACCGGGGCGATTAAAAAGTCGGCAAGGCGTTGCGCTGCCGTTACCTTTTCCGGCAGGACACCGGCGCCGGCCGCCAGCATCACCTGCCGGGCCGCTGCATTGGTAAACAGAATACCGCCCAGGCTGCTGTCCTCCTGGCGGAGGCCTTCCAGCACCGCGGCAAAGGCTGTAACACCCATTCCCATGCCGTTGGTCATTTCAGGCAGCATGACGGCAAAAAAATTCAGCTCAAAGGCTTTTTGCACCACGCCATCGAAAAACGGGCCGAAAGGATAGGCGTCCTTGGCCTCCGGCTCCGGCGCCAGCTGTTTTTTTGCAAAGTCAGCGGCCGCCTTTTCCAGCATGCCGATCTCTTTGTCTTTACCGCCGGATGTTATATGTATCTTTTTCTCACCCCTGATTTTTTCCTTGAGGCTGTCACAAAACCCGGTCAATGGTAAAACAAATCACATGCCGCCGGGGTTTGAAAACCGGATGACGATCAGTATTGGGGCCGATCAGGAAGGGACTCAAACTCTTTTAATAAAATCATGGCTTCATTTGTCAGCAGGGGCAGACAGGCAACCTTGCGCCGGGCAGGCGGAAGGGCAATTTCATCAAAAATTTCAACATCGTTAAAGCCAATCGCGGCAGCGTCAAAAATCGAAAACCCGAAATAGACGGTTCGAATGTGGGCCCAGTAGATGGCGCCCAGGCACATGGGGCAGGGCTGGCCCGTGGTGTAGAGCACGCACCCGTCAAGGTCATGGGTGCCCAGGCGTTTTGCCGCGTCCCGAATGGCCACGATTTCGCCGTGGGCCGTGGGGTCGTTATGGGCCAGCACCCGGTTGGCCCCCTCTCCAACAATTTGGCCGTCGCGCACCACCACCGCGCCAAAGGGGCCGCCGTCGCCGGCTTTCATTCCGGCCCGGGCCAGCTCAATGGCCCGGCGCATGAATGTGTCGTGCATCTCCACGGATTGACTGCCCCCTCTTTATCTTTTCAGCCGGTAAACCGCCGATGCCTCGGTCCAGTCCGCGGGTTCAAGCCGGTTGAGCCGGCGCACCAGGTCGCTGATCATGCCGGTTGAGTTCTGGTCATAGGCCTGGAAGGCCCCCTCTTTAAAACCCAGGGAAAGCAGGTCTTCTTTTTTTCGGGTGGCCACCAGCTTGATTCTCTCTTCAGCCGTGTCGCCCCTGTGGCCGGGCAGGAACATGGCTGTAAGCGCAATGGCGCTGCCCTCCGGCGGAAACCGGCACGCTTTGCCGGCCGGCGTAAAGTTGTCCGGCATGGCGGCGTTGGGCAAAAGCAGCGTTACGGAGCCGTCGGCTGCAATGGAAAAAATATAAACATAGGCGTCCCGGCTGACCTGGTAAAAAAGCTGGACCGCATCCCCCTCTTTTAACTCGGTTTGTGACAGAAAAAGATCCGCCGACAGGCCTTCGCCTTTTTCAGGATAGATCGGTTCGACCCGGGCGGAAATGGTGGTCCGGTAAAGAGAGCGCTCTTTGGCGTCCCAGTCCGCGGACACCACCTTTTCTTTAACGATTTTGCCCCGCACCGCCGCATAGATCAGGTCATCGGCCACCTGGCTGTTGGAGACCAGGGTGTGGGAACGGATAAAAACCCCCACCGCCTTTTCAATGGCTTTGCTTTCCGCGTCCCGCCGGGAGCGGTCCCTGACCTCCCTGGCCGTGTCAAAGTCCCCCAGCCAGGCCTCGCCCGTGGCCTCGACCCAGATTGGGGCATCTGACGCAAAAGTAAAAAGAGGCATCAGCAAAACAAAAACCACAGGGAAGAAATTTTTTTTCATGGGTTTTTTCTCATCTCCACTATTTTCTGTTGTTTCAGTGCGTCAGAGGCGGTCAACTGGGGGGTCTGCTCGTTATTGTATTGCTTTCTGGCTATCCGTTCCACGTTAGGTCTGGTGTATTCATAAAGTTCGGCAAGGGTGATGGCGCCGTCGCTGTTGCCGTCCGCCTCGCCCCGTAGACCCTGCAACATGAAATAGGTGAACAGGCCGTGTCCTTTTTCAGCATAGGTGGAGCTGATCTGGTCGCCTGCCGAGGCGGAAAGAACGGTCATGTTTTTTGATATGGCCGTGCCGGTCTGAAGGTTCATCACCAGGGGCCGGGCACCCTTGGCCAGCACCGATCTTCCACCGGCGCCGGAAAAGCAGGAGTCCAGGGCCACGATGACCTCCTTTGCCGGAAGCCTGCCCAGGGCCGCATACATTCTGCTTAACGAATAGCCGGTCTCGGCGATAAACGTGGGGTCCCCGTCATAGGGCACCAGGTAGGCGGAGCCGGTCTTGGGATCGGGCGCGCCGTGGCCGGAGAAATAGACAAATACCGTGCTCTCTTTTTCAACCTGATTGGAGAGCCATTTTTCAAAGTATTTTTCAAAATCACTTTTCAGTGCCCGGTCATTAATCAAAGTAACGACATTCTCTTCCGGATAGCCCATGACCCGGGTTAGATACCGGGTTATTGTCTGCGCGTCCCGAACGGCGTAATCGGCCTTTGGGAGGTTCTGCCGATAGCGTTCAATACCGATCACGATCGCATAGGCATTTCTGGCAGGCATTGCTTTGGTGGAAGGAAGTGTATCCACATCGGATACGATTGTCACCGGGTCAGCTTTGATTGTGCTTTGGGACACTGCCGCCTGCCCTGCCGGTTTGTTCTGCTGGACAAAAGCACTTAGCAGTCGCCGTCCTGTTTCAGGATTTAAAGATGAAGGAAGGTGCTGGTTCCCGGACTCAATTTTAAAAATCGCCGCTTCCGGGTCTGCGCCGTTTTCGACCAGCACCCTGGCGGCCCCCGATGAACCGGCGAGGGCGGCCCACTCAAGAGGCGTATAGCCGAACATAGTGTCGCGCGCGTTGATGTCAGCCCCGTTTCCCAGAAGGAGCCGGACCACATCCACGCAGTTCCTGAATGCCGCCCGGTGCAGGGCCGTGAGATCTTTACCGCCCCGCGCGTTCACATCCGCACCCTTTGCTATCAGGAGCGCTGCGGCCCTGTCCTGACAATGGTAGGCCGCATGGTGCAGGGGCGGGCCACCCCACCCGGCGGGGGTCCATCCGTCAATGAGGTTGGCCGTCGCCCCTTTATGATCATTGGGGTCGGCTCCCGTGTTCAAGGCCGTTTCCATGGCCGTTAAATTGCCCTGCCCGGAGGCGACATGCAGCGGCCCGCCGCCTGTTGCACAGGCTGAAAATGCGAGGCACAGAGAGAAAAGAAAAATGACGGTCAAGCTTTTTTTACACACGATCTGCCCCAATTAATGGATTAAGAGCGTTCAGAAGGCCCCTTGTTCTGACAGGCCGGACCGAATTGGTTTTACTGTGTTCACCCTGAATGCCATCAGGTCAGTTGCCCAATCATTTTTGTGCCGCGGCAATTTTTGCAGACCATTGCAACCGTTCGGCATGAAAAGGAAATTGATTTATGTTAGCACACCCCCAAAAAGTGTCAATCAGAAGGGTGAAGCCGGAATAGTCACAGGTGTTGTGAGCGGGAGGGGCGAGCTCGGCCGCGTGCCGGAAAACATGCCGGGCTCGGCAAGCAGAGGGTGGAGAGAAACCGATGCGGCGAAGGGGGACTTCAGGATGTTTTCGCGCCGGTTTACCGGGTGATGGCAATGCCGATGCGGGTGGCCTCGTTTTTTTCCCGGTAGTTTCTAAGGGTTTCGGCATAGCCGGAAAAATACTGGGCATAGAGGTAGAAGTCGATGTTGCCGGCAAACAGCCGGCTTAAGGGGTAGGAGAAATCAACGCGCACCGCGTGTTCCTGAAAAGCGGCAATCAGGGCAAAGCTGTCGGGCCGAAAGACGCCGGCCTCGATTTCAAAAAAGCCCCGGTAATCTTCCACGTCCGGATTGGTTTTGTCGTCATTTTTGAAAAACACCCATGCCTGGGGAGATATGCCGAACCGGCAGTCAGCGGCAAGATCAAAAATAAGACCGGTTTTAAAATAGGCATAGTTGGTGCTTCGGGATTCGGTGCCGTCATGGCCGTTGGATTCGTGTTTAGCCCCGGCCTGAATGACCCAGGCGTTCAGCCAGGAGGGGCGGGCCTGAATGTTGTCCGACAGGAAAAAAATCTCCGGCTTGTAGCTGGTGTCCACAAAGGGCTTGGAACTGGACTCCAGGTCCCACAGGGAGGTCTGGGTGTAGCCGAGATGAAGACCGGATATCCAGGGGTGTTTTTGGGTAAGGGGTTGGTCCGGGCCAAACAGGCGGTACTTGAAGCTGATCTGGAACTTGCTTTTTGAAAGGTCGGTGCCCGGCAGAAAGTAGGTGGGTTCGTAGAAGGCAAGGTTGGCTAAATAGTGCTGAATGGTGCGCCGCGGGTCTTTGTCAAATACGGTATAAGCATTGGCCGGTGCCGCGGGTTGCTCCGCGGTTAGGCAGCCTTCATCGGTGGTTTCACGTGCGTCGAATGCGCCGGCTCCGGACCACGGCAGCACCAGCAGCATGGCTGCCAGAAAAGCAAGGCTTTTGTTCTTAAATAAAGGCATCTCAGCCGGAGCCCTTTCATGTCGTTATTTCAACTTTACTTCAAAGGAGTGTGTATCTTAAAGCGTCATTGCGAGCCGGAGGCGAAGCGATCTCCTCCGTATATGGACAAGATTGCTTCGTCGCTTCGCTTTTCGCAATGACCGTGTGTTTGAGTTTATCAGGCCGTTATGCCGTGACGAACAGTCTTGCGTGTGTCCTCCGTTTTTATTTTTCAGTTGGTTGCCGGCCTTCTTTTTGCGTCGTATCAAGCCCGCCGCCCAGTACGGCATAGAGCCGTATTCTGCTGGCCATGTCTGCCAGGCGAACGGCTATCAGGCCCTGCCGGGCCGCGTAAAGGGACCGCTGGGCATCCAGCACACCCAGGTAGATCATCGACCCCGCGTCGTAACGGGCCTGGGCGATCCGGCAGATCTCGGCGGCGGCCCTTACAAGGGATGCCTGGGCGTCCAGCTGTTCCTGAAGGGTGCCCCGGCTTGCCAGGGTGTCGGCCACCTCACGAAAAGCCGCCTGAATGGCCTTTTCATACTGGGCCAGGGCGATCTCCCGGTCCACCTTTGTCACTTTCAGGGCCGACCAGGTGCGGGGATCGAAAATCGGCATGGAGATTCTGGGTGCAAAGCTCCAGGTGTCTGAATCGGTATCAAACAGGCCGGACAGTTCACTGCTGGCCGTACCCACGCTGCCGGTCAGGGTGATGCTGGGAAACAGGGCGGCCCGGGCCGCGCCGATGTTGGCATAGGCGGCCTTGAGCCGGCTTTCCGCCTGCCGGATGTCAGGACGGTTGAGCAGGACTTCCGACGGGGTGCCGGCCGCCACATCGGGAATGACCGTCATTTCGTCCAGGGACCGGGGCAGCAGCGCCTCCGGCACCGGCCCCCCGGCCAGCAGGTTCAGGGCATTCCTGTCTCTGTCCACCTGGGCCGTGAGCCGGGCCACCGCGCTTTTGGCCTCATCCACCTGGGTCTGGGCCTGGTGCAGGTCTATTTCGGCGGCCAGCCCCACCTCCACCCGCCGGGCCACCATGTTCCGGGCCACCTGCCGGGTGGCCAGGGTGGATTGGGCCAGTTCCAGGGTTTCGGTGTCCGCGGCCAGGGTCAGCCATGCCCCGGCCGTTTCCGACACCAGCAGTATTTGGGCGCCCCGGCGGGCCGCTTCCGTGGCCAGAAACTCTTCCAGGGCACGGGCCTTGAGGCTGCGAATACGGCCGAAAAGGTCGATCTCCCAGGTGGTGACGCCCAGGTTGACGTTGTACTCCTCAACGGTCATGGCGCTGCCGGAACTGGAAAGATCGGCCGGCACCCGGCCCTTGTAGCCGGTTCCGGCGGCGTTTACTTTAGGCAGCAGCTCGGCCCGGGCAATGCGGTAATAAGCCCGGGCCCGCTCCACATTCAGGGCCGCGGCGCGCAGGTCCCGGTTGCCGGCAAGGGCCATGTCAATGACCCGGACCAGGCGCGGCTCGGTGAAAAAGTCCTTAATGGCAAGGTCGGCGGGGGCAGCTGCGCCGCCTGTCTCTTGTTGAGCATAAGCCGGGCCCGCGGGCCACTGGTCGGATACCGGGGCCTGGGGCCGTTCATACCGGGGGGCCAGTGTGCAGCCGGCCAGCATCAGGGCCGCCAGCGTCAGTGCGGTTCCTTTGTTTCGCATCATATTTACAACTCCCTGGGCGTGGTTTCCGAAGAAAAGGCCACGGTTTCAGTGGTTGCGCCTTTTTTTCGGCCGAACAGGTTGACTACGATCACGTAAAAAAGCGGAATGAAGAAGATCGCCAGAAAAGTGGCGGTGATCATGCCGCCCAGCACGCCGGTGCCGATGGCGGTCTGTGCCCCGGCCCCGGCGCCCGTGGCAAAGGTCAGGGGCACAACCCCGAAGCCGAAGGCCATGGAGGTCATTACAATGGGCCGCAGCCGCAGCCGTGCCCCCATCAGGGTGGCGTCCACCAGGGGTATGCCCTCGGCGGACTTGGCCATGGCGAACTGAACGATCAGAATGGCGTTTTTGGTGGTCAGCCCAACCACGGTGAGCAGGCCGATCTGGAAATAGACGTCATTGGGAAAGCCCCGCAGCATGGAGGCCACCACCCCGCCGAGCAGGCCCAGGGGCAGGGCCAGCATGACGGAGATGGGCACAGTCCAGCTCTCGTACAGGGCCGCCAGGCAGAGGAAGATCACGATCACGGAAAAGGTGTAAAGCAGGCCGGTCTGGGCCGTGGCCATCCGCTCCTGGTAGGAGATGCCGCTCCAGTCAAACCCCAGGCCATCGGGCAGCCGGGACGCGATCTCTTCCATGGCGGCCATGGCCTCGCCGGTACTTCTTCCCGGCGCCGCCTCGCCCTGAATGTTCATGGAGGGAAAGGCGTTGAACCGTTCCAGCCGGGGTGAGCCAAAGTCCCACTCGCCGGTGGCAAAGGCGGACAGCGGGGTCATGGTGTTCGACGTGTTGCGCACGTAGAGCCGCTCCAGGTCTTCGGGCAGCATGCGGTAAGGGGCGTCGGCCTGGACAAAAACCCGCTTGACCCGGCCGCCCTGGATAAAGTCGTTCACGTAGGCCCCGCCAAAGGTGGCGGCAATGGTGTTGTGAATGGAATTGATGGGCACGCCCAGGGCCCCGGCTTTTTCCCAGTCCACGTCGATGCGGTACTGGGCCACGTCCTCCATGCCGTTGGGCCGCACCCGGGTCAGCCGGGGGTCCGCAAACGCCATGCCCAGCAGCTGGTTGCGGGCCGCCATCAGTTTTTCGTGACCGATGCCGCCCCGGTCCTGAAGCTGAAAGTCAAACCCGTTGGCCGTGCCCAGCTCGGTCACCGCGGGCGGGGCAAAGGCAAACACCCTGGCATTGCGGATCTGTGAAAACCGGGCCATGGCCCGGCCGGTGACGGCTTTGACCTTCAGGTCGGGCCGGTCCCGTAAATCCCAGTCCTTGAGCCGGACAAATCCCATGCCCACGTTCTGGCCGCCACCGGCAAAGCTTGTGCCCGACAGGGTCATGACCGATTCTACGGCCTCGGTTTCGTTTTCCAGAAAATGGGTCTGCACTTCCTTTAACACCTTGCGGGTCTGTTCCTCGGTGGAGCCGGAGGGCAGCTGGACCTGAAAAAGCATCACTCCCTGGTCCTCGTCCGGCAGGTAGGCGGTGGGCATGCGCAGAAACAGGAAGGCCAGGGCCGCCACGATCAGCAGATAAAGGAAAACGTACCGGTACCGGCGTTGCAGGATGTTGCCGACGGCGGCCCCGTACCGGTCCCGGGTCCAGTTGAACCCCCTGTCGAAGCGGTGGTAAAAGCGGCGAAAGGGTGCCAGGGCGGTTTTCGCTTTTTCCTCCCGCATGGCCACGGGCCGCAGCAGGGAGGCGCACAGCACCGGGGTGAGGATCAGGGCCACCACCACGGAGAGCAGCATGGAGGTGATGATGGTTACGGAAAACTGGCGGTAGATCACGCCGGTGGAGCCGCCGAAAAAGGCCATGGGACCGAACACTGCGGCCAGCACCAGGCCGATGCCGATCAGGGCGGAGGTGATCTCTTCCATGGACTTGGCCGTGGCCGCTTTGGCCGGCAACCCTTCATCGTGCATGATGCGTTCCACGTTTTCCACCACCACGATGGCATCGTCCACCAGCAGGCCGATGGCCAGCACCATGGCAAACATGGTGAGCATGTTGATGGTGTAGCCGAGAAGGCCCATCACGGCAAAGGTACCCAGAATCACCACGGGCACGGCCAGGGTGGGAATCAGGGTGGCCCGGATGTTGCCCAGGAACAGGAACATCACCAGGAACACCAGGAAAATGGCCTCAAACAGGGTTTTAACCACCTCGTCGATGGCCACTTCAATAAAGGGCGTGGTGTCAAAGGGGTAGAAGACCCTTACGCTGGGAGGAAAATATTCGGACAGCTCTTCCAGCTTGGCCCGAATGGCGTCGGCGGTGTCCAGGGCGTTGGCCCCGGCGGCGGCCCGGATCGCCAGGCCGGCGGCGGGCTTGCCGTTGTACAGGGCGTCCACGTCATACCGCTCGGTTCCCAGTTCGGTGCGTCCCACGTCGCCCACCCGCACAATGGCGCCGTCGGCGTCGATGCGCAGGGGGATGTCGGCAAACTCTTCCGGAGTTTTTAAAAGGTTCTGAACGATGATGGATGCGTTGAGCCGCTGGCTCTCCACCGAGGGCAACCCCCCGAACTGGCCGGCCGACACCTCCACGTTATAGATGCGAAGGGCCGCGATCACATCCTCGATGGTCATGTGATAGCTGTTAAGCTTGTCCGGATCCAGCCAGACCCGCATGGCGTACTGGCTTCCGAAGCTCTCCACTTCACCCACCCCGGGTACACGGGCCAGCACCTTTTCCAGGTTGGACTGGGCATAGTCGCGCAGGTCATTGCCGTCCATGCTGCCGTCCTCGCAGATCAGGCCGACGATGAGCAGGTAGTTGCGGGTGGACTTGCTCACCTTGACGCCCTGGCGCTGAATCACGTCGGGCAGGCTGGACATGGCCAGTTGCAGCTTGTTCTGCACCTGGGACCAGGCCAGATCCGGGTCGGTGCCCGGCTGAAAGGTCAGTTCGATGCGGCCGGCCCCTGACGCGTCGCTGCTGGCCGTCATGTAGAGCAGCTTGTCAAACCCGGTCATCTTCTGCTCGATGATCTGCACCACGCTGTTTTCCACGGTTTCCGCCGAGGCCCCGGGATAAAAGGCGTCAATGGCGATGGAGGGCGGCGCAATGGGCGGGTACTGGGAGATGGGCATGTTGTAAATGGCCAGCCCCCCGCCGATCATCATGATGATGGCGATCACCCAGGCAAAGACCGGACGGTCTAAAAAAAAATTCGAGAGCATCAAAGACCTCCGTCAGTTGGATGGCGCGGGCGCCGGCGTTTCGCCGGAAACGTGAATGTCCGCGGGAACGGGCTTGACCGTCATGTCCGGCCGGATGTTTAACTGCCCCTCCACCACCAGCCGGTCCCCGGCGGACAGGCCGGACAGTACCAGCCACTGGTTGCCGATGGCCCGCTCAACGGTCAGGATGCGCTGCTCGATCACGTTGTCGCTGTTGACCACCATGGCCACGGGCTCGCCTTTGGTGTTTCGTGCCACACCCTGCTGGGGCGCCAGAATGGCTCGGGGCGCCGTGCCTTCCATTACCACGGCCCGTACAAACATACCCGGCATCAGTACCTGTTCCGGGTTGGGCACCTTGATGCGCAGCACGTAAGATCCGGTAGACGGGTCCACGGTCACGTCCCGGAATTGCAGCGTGCCTTCATGGGGGTAAGGCGTGCCGTCCTCCAGCAGAATGTGCACCTTTTTTGCCTCGTCAGTGCCGTTTGTGATCTTGCCGGTCTCCAGGTTCCGGCTCAGGCGCAAAAGCTCGGACGATGACTGGGTCACATCCACATAAATGGGATTCAACTGGACGATGGTGGACAGCGGCACGGGCTGGTAGGCGGTGACAATGGCCCCCGCTGTTACGGACGACCGGCCGATGCGTCCGGAAATGGGGGCCGTCACCCGTGTATAGTTCAGGTTGATGCGGGCTTTTTCAACTTCCGATTTCCAGTATTCGATGTCGGCCTTGACCTGGGAAAGGGCCGCGTCGGCGTCATCGTAATCCTGCTGACTGACCGCTTTGGCGGCCAGCAGTTCCCGGTACCGTTCGGCCCGGGCGCCAACCGACGGCAGGCTGGATTGCGACCGCTCCAGGGAGGCCCGGGCCGCGGCATAAACCGCCTCAAACTGGGCCGGATCGATCTGGTAGAGCACCTGGCCGGCGGAGACCGTTGTCCCCTCTTCAAACAGGCGTTTCTGAATGATGCCGTTGACCTGGGGCCGGATGTCCGCCATCAGAAAGGGGGCGGCCCGTCCCGGCAGTTCAGTGGTCAGGTCCACCGGTTGCTCCTTGATGGTGATAAACCCCACCTCCGGGGCCGGGCGCTGGGGGGGCTGGTTGTTGCCCCTGCACCCGGAAACCAGCACCAGGCCGGTCAGCACCACCGCCACAATCAGTACCGGCGGTACAATCTTGTTTTTACCAAACCGTTGCATTCACAAACCTCCACGTTTTTACAGCATGTCATGTTTCAGCGGCCGGCCGAGACGTGAAGCCGCGGAAAAACTAATAAAATTTTTTAAATAAAATTCATCGCAAAAACAAGGAATCATTTCTTTTCCACAAGAGAGTGCCATGCGTGGCGTTCCAGGAAGCTGCCCGGAACGTTTTCTTCCATTTCACAAAACAGCCGCCAGGGCAGGGCAACGGTGAGCACGTTTCTGCCCAGCAGGTTTTGCGTGTATTTCCGGGCCGAGATATCGGTAAGCCCCACCACGGCCCTGGGACAATCGGATTGCGCCTCCTTAAAAGGAATAATGCCGATGGTCTGGCACCCGGCGGCCCAGGGAATGATCGCGTTTTCCATGCTGCCCCTCCCGTAGTTGGCCAGGATCACCAGTGCCGACACCCGGTCCGGATCAACGGTAAACACCACGGTTTCCGGAGTCTCGGTCGCGGTATCCACTTCGGCCAGGGGCTTGAATATCACGTAAGGGGAACCGTGGTCCATGATGGGCAGGTCTTTTAGAAAGCGGTCCACCAGATCCGGGCTTTTGACATACGCCTCGCCGTTTAAAAAATTATCGGCAAACTCCTTGCCCGCGTTTTCGGCAACAGCCTGTCCCACCTGGCGGCCGGTTTCCCACTGTCTGTTGCCCGAGGACAGAAAATGGGTAAAGCAGGGCACGCCGCCGGGAAACTGTTCGTAGGCGTTGCCGAACCCCAGGCCCACGCCGCCGCCCCAGCAGCCGTAAGTGGTCCTGTCAAAGGCTGCGGTTCTGCCCCGGACCGCGCTGGCAAACATGAACATGACGCAGCCCCACCGGCCCGGCTTGAATCCCAGGGCATTGTCCGGTTTCGTGCCGGAGAGCATCACCGCCACGGGGGCGTGTTCGGGATCAAGCGCCTTTGCAATCACGGATTCCATGGTAACTCCTTTTTACTTTTTTCCTGGTGTGCCAGTGCCCGAATGCCTCCGATGGAAAACAGGGCGATATGGTCGGCCAGGGTTTCGATATTCGCCGGATCAAAGCTTTTTGGCCGCAGGGCCGCAACAACCTCTTTGGCCTTGAAATGGTGCAGGCACTGGCCCACGATGCTCATGGTGCACAGAAAAAGGGCGGGGCTGCCGGTTTCCACGGTCACCCCCTCTTTCTGAAACAGGGCGCTGACAATACCGGACAGGTGGGTGTGAAGGGACCGAATGGAGTTTTTTATCATCTGTTTCATCATGCCGGTGGGGTTGGCGATTTCCTGGGCCATGAGCTTGCCGTGCCAGGCGGGCAGTCCTTCTCCCAGAATGCGCAGCAGCAGGGACCGGACAAAGGCGGCAAGCCGCTCTTCCGGCCCGGCCCTGTCATCAAGCCCCATGTCGGGCGGATACTTTTGTGTCGCCATGCGGTGGGAGTAGTCCAGCACCGCTTCATAAAGACCCTCCTTGTCTCCGAAGTGGTAGTTCACGGCCCCCACGTGGGCACCGGCCCGGCGGCAGATGTCGCGCACCGTTGTCCCCTTGAACCCGTGGCCGGCAAACTCTTCGCCCGCAGCCTGAATCAGGCGGGTCTTTGTGTCATCAGTCGGGGGCGTCTGTGTTTCCATTTGTCTTCCGCAAAATCGAGCTAGAATGGCAGTCTGGAACACGTGTTCGAATTTGTCAAGGGGTTTTTCAGCCTTGTATTTGCTTGACGCGAGCCTTCAGATGTCGCTAAACTGGCTCAACCCTGCGAACTCAGGAATTTATTTTTCAACCACTTATAATAAAAAACGCAAATGGTCTTTCCTGTCGCGCAGATTGAAACCGCTGTCTGGATTCCGCCGGTCACGGCCTTTGTCATCTCTTTTTTCACCTCCATGGGCGGAGTGTCCGGCGCCTTTCTGCTGCTGCCCTTTCAGGTGTCGGTGCTGGGCTACACCAGCCCGTCGGTGTCCGCCACCAACCAGCTCTTCAATATCGTTGCCATTCCCAGCGGGGTCTGGCGCTACTGGAAAGAGGGCCGCATGGTGTGGCCCCTGACCTGGATCGTGATTTTCGGCACCCTGCCCGGCGTGCTTATCGGCGCGGTGGTGCGGGTGGTCTGGTTGCCCGACCCTCGCCATTTCAAGCTGTTTGCCGCCGGTGTGCTGCTGTACATCGGGGGCCGGCTGGCGTGGGACCTGGTGAAAAACAGAAAGCGCGCCGCAAAGGAGGCGGCCGGCCCGGTCGACGGCGGCGGCGCGGTCCGCGTGGTCCGGTTCGACGTCAAGCGCCTGGAATACAGCTTTCAGGGAGAGGTGTTCGGCGCGCCCTTCTGGGGTATATTTGCCTTGAGCTTTATCGTGGGCATTGTGGGCGGTATTTACGGCATCGGCGGCGGTTCCATCATCGCCCCCTTTTTCGTGACCTTTTTTCGCCTGCCGGTTTACACCATTGCCGGGGCGGCCCTGATGGGCACCTTTGTCACTTCCGTGGCCGGCGTGGCCTTTTACCAGGCCATGGCCCCGTTCTACCCGAATATCTCCGTGGCCCCGGACTGGCTGCTGGGCCTGCTGTTCGGCGTGGGCGGCATGGCCGGCATGTACCTGGGGGCCCGGTGCCAGCGCTTTGTGCCGGCCGATGCCATCAAATGGATGCTGGCCGTGGTCATGCTGTTTACCGCAGCGCAGTACGTGGCCGGATTTTTGGGTTTTTAGCCTGAATCCTTATTGAGGGAATCAGAGAAGCTAAACCTTACAAATTAGAATCCGCAAGGATTATCACATCTGTTGAAGATGGCTGGTTGATCGCATTTAACGCTGGAGAGTTCGGATCTGGTGTATGGTAGTATTCTGCAAATGGAAATAAAACCTAAATTGAGACAGTGTTGTCCGGTTAGGTTTTTGCTTGTAACCGGGACGCCTGTTGTTCTTTGAAAAAGTATTCATCCATGCGAAAAACGATTCGATTCCCCATCGGAGCTTATACGCTTGTTAATGTCAAACCCCAAATGGGCCTTGGCTTTTTTGGAATGTTTCCGGTAGTCGGCCCGGGTCATGGACAACACGGCGTCGATGAGAGATCCGTCGATCCGACGTATGTTTTTCGAGATGGTGGAAGATCAACGCTTTCAACCGGTCTTCGAATTCCATCGACAAAAAAGCAATACTCTGCCCGGGTTTGTCCAAATGGTTTGACACAGTGGCAATTGATTGATAATACAAACAAAAAGCAGGCGAAGAAAACCATCGGTAATGAAGGGTTTGGCCGGATGCCGCATGTAGAAACCGGGCCTGGAGTCAGCATGAAACATTCAAGCGGGACATGGCGCGCGCTGTGGGGTGCGTTGTTTGTTGTCAGCCTTTTGCTGACGGGCTGTGGCGGTGGCACCTCGGATGATGCCGCTTCACCGGATATTGTGCTGAGCGGGCAGGTGGATGCCTCCGCCATCCCGGGAAGTGAGCGGCGCGGGCCGATTTTCGTGGCAGCGGCAAAGACAGCGGACATGGAACAACTGGAAAATGACCCTGAATCCGTGGTGGTGGATATCAAGCCCGTGGACGCGGACAACCGCTATCGCATGGAGCTCTCGCTGCTGGGCATGTCGCCGGGGGAAACCGTTCACCTGATCGCGTTTATTGACAACAATTTTTCTGATTCCCCGGCCCTGGATACCGGGGATTTTCTGGGGTTTTACCTGCCGCCGGAATCCTTTGACACCGCCTATACCCTCAGGGCGGGCCAGAACAGAAACCTGGATATCGCCATCACCCGCGAGGTGTTTGACTTTGAGGCGGAAATCGGGGGCACCGTTTTCTGCGACAGCGGCCTGTTTGACTGTGAGGGCGGGCATGATATTACGGTTGTGGCCTATGCCGGGGCCATCACCTCCCTGGATTTTAATGAACTGGACCCGGACGGTGTGATCGGCTACACGACCTATGCCGATGTCTCCTTTCCCCTGACGTACGCGCTTCCCATTCTGCCCTACGGGTATGATGTGCCCATTGAGAATGTACATGTCATGGCCTTTCTGGACGCGGACGATGACGGCGCGGCCGGCCCGAATGACATTGTCGGATATCACGCGGATGAGAACGGCATGCCCGCCCCTGTCACCATCACCGGCGGCATGACAGCGGCCACCACGGATGTCGGAATCTCCATGTCAACGCCCCTCCCTCAGCCCGGGGGGTATGCCATGTGGGTTACCGGCAGCATCGAGCCGCCGGATGGATACGACGCGGACGCACCGCCGATCTATATTATTATTACAGACGAGCAGGACGGGCTCTTCGAGCCGGACATGTCCGCGGTCCGTTATTTTCAGCGGCTTGACCCAGGGGCCGTCGACTTTGATATAGACCTGTCCGGCACGGCCCTGGCACCCGGTGACCGGGTGACCATTCTGGCGCTCTGGGATCAGGACTTTAACGGGTTCCCGGTTCTAACGCCGGTGGTGGATCTGCTGGGCATCTACATGAACACGGGCAGTTTTGAGTTCGGCATGGCCCTTGAGACCGGGGATAACATTGTGGACCCCGGCCAGGCGGGCTGGTCGTTTGCGCTGAACCGCCGGTACTACGATCACGATGCGTCGGTATTTTTTCAGATCAACTGCAACGGCAACTGCGGTACGGGGGATGACCTGATTTTCGGCGCTATCACCAGCCAGGGGGTCAATGGCGGCAGCGGATTTCAGCTCACCGGCAACACCTTTGACCTGGATTATGTCGTCGGTCTTGACACCGCCGTTGTGCAGGCAGACACCAACTACTGGTACGAGATGGATTTTTTAAAAATCCTGCGGGAACAGGCCGGTGTGCATCCCAACCCCTATGATCCGCTGTTTCCCGAAGGCGATTTTTTCATGGATGCGGTCTACCTGTTTGCCGTGGTGGACAGCAACGGTGACGGGCAGCCGGATACCGGCGACGCCATGGGGTTTTACTGGGAATGGCAGATTGCTATTCTCCTGCCTGTTCGCGTCCCTTCCGATTTTGCGGTGTTTGACACCGCAAACGTGCTGGATGATAACCGGGTGCTTTTCTGGGGGCAGACGTATTAGAAACTGTAAGTCAGGTCCGCGTACACCCGGTTGTTGTCGTGAATGTTGTCATAGGTGATGCTGTCACCGTCCTGGTAGAAGATGGTGCCGATGCCGCCGGTGAGGCGATCGGTAAAATCATAAGACGCGGAAAGGCGCTCAAAGGCGCCGTCTTCTCCCTGGCCGCCCCTTAAAAGACCGAAAAAGAGCAGTTCGAGCCGTTCGTGCAAAAAAGTCCGGGAAACACGAAGGGCTGCTTCGAATTGTGTTTCCACGGCGTAGTCCGGCATCTTTTTCATGGCCGGTTCAAAGTCGTCCACCCATGTTTGTAAAAGATCCAGGGAAACAGTGGTGTTTTTCAGGCCGGAATACTCCAGTCCGACCAGCCACCTCAACTTCCCTTTTTCATCCTCCGTGCTGGTGTACCGGTAACCATCGGTATAGGACAGCTCCGTCTTAAAGAGCCAGCTCCCGGTGGTGACATTGGCGGCCCCGCCCACCATGTACAGCCTGGCATGACGGCGCACGGCCACAACATCCTGTTCATAAACCGGCTGGGTTCCGCCCCCCGGCAGTGGGATGGTATCCACGAGGGTGTATTCATAGCCCAGCAGTTCATAGTAGGTGTCGTCATCAAACAGGTAGGCGCCGTATAAAGACGCGTCCCACCCGTGAAAGATGCCTTTTATCGCCATTGCCAGTTCTGTATTGGCAAGGCTCGGACTGGGCACTGCCTCGCCGGGCTGGGCTTCGTTTAAGGGATAAAAATCGTTGCCGACCACCGGCATTTTGTTGAATCGGATCTCCGGAATGGCAATGCCGGTGATGGAAAAGGCGCCTGTGTAATAATCCAGCCGGGTCATGCACACCGGCAGGCGAATGTCTTCGATATCCACCAGGCCGGGGGTGCGGCTGTCAACAGGATTCAGCACATCAGTGACACGAAAGTTCTCCGACCGTCCCCAGACCACTATCTGGCGGCCCACCTTCAGGTCAAGGGAAGGCAAAAGAGAGCCCTGCACATAGGCCTCCCGGATTTCAGCCTCGTCTTCATACACGTCCAGCACCTGGCTGGTGTAGTTGTCACGGCCCTGGATGGCGTATGCAAAATCGTAAAACGCCCGGCCGCTGACGCGAGCCTTCCAGGAGTGATAAAGGTCCCGGTCAATTTGCAGGTCAAGCTCCGATCGCATGCGCGACAGGCCGCGATGATCGGTCCAGCCGGGTTCAGGGGGATCATGGTTGACGTTAAAGACAGTGGAGAGCTTTACCGAACCGCTCACATCCCAGGAAGAGGCGGTTGTGTCCGCGGCGTCAAGCTCAAGCGAAGATGTCTCGTCCGCAAACCCGGACAGTATATCGCCGAGGTCGCCGGAAGCCCCGCCATCGTCGTCAAACCCTGCCGGAACGCCGTCCAGGCCGTCAGCGGATTCCCCGTCACCATCAAACCCTGACAGCACATCATCCAGGGCGGGATCACCGGTACCGCCGGTGTTTGTACCGGACATCCGGTCTTCCTGCAAAGCGCCGGCATCCGAACCCTTATTCGTTTTTTGATCGGCAGAGCGTTTTTCCGGGTGCTGCCCTGACAGGCGGGTATATTGCCTGAAGACAAATCCTTCTGTGCCATCGGATTTGCGGATTTTCACCCACGCTTCCAGAACTTCCAGGACGGTGGCGGTCTCCGCATCGGTCAGCCTTCCCACGATTTTCGCTTTCAGGCCGGGCCGGCTTCGCATGTTCAGCACCGGCACGGTGGATTGAAGCTTGACAGCCTGCTCTCCGCCTGCGGTGTCCGCGGCCATTGTAAAGAAGGGAACACCCCATATCATGAAAAAATACAGCAGGCACCACACTCCATTGCGCCGGTTTATCCGCATGTGGCCTCTTCTGGCTTCCGTATCCGGGTGAAATCCTTATAGCTGATGATTCTTGTTTTTCCCCTTAAACACTGACAAGGAATTGTTTATGGTGAATTAATGAGGACTATTTCATTTTTTGCACTGCTTTTCAAGGGGGACAATCAAAGATGCCGAAGAATATGATGTTTGCCGTCCCTCCCCCCTGCGGCATGATGACGCCGTTTTTTATCGGTAGGATGGGATTTGACGACACCATTTCCATTCTTTTGTCCGTGCCCTCCCATCTGGCCACCGGCAACCGGGACAGGGCATTTATGGATTTTCTTGCCGAAAACCTGGAATAAAATGCCGGGACTAATCTATGGAAGGATAATACACCAGAGAAATCATGGAAACAGGAAACGCCGCAGGCACCATATGCCGGCGGCGTTTTTTTAGGTATTTTTCGGGGACTGAGGGCCTGAACCGGCTGGATTTACGCCGTACCTTCGACGGTAAAGTGCCGGTCCAGCCGCATGGTGCGAAAGAGGTTTAAAATGTTTTTATTGGCGTTGATGACCTTGAGCATGCCTTCCACTTTGGCCAGCGAGTTATAGACAGCAATCATGACGCCGATGCCCACGGAGTCCACCATCTCCACGCCGGCCAGGTCAATGGTGACCGACTCGGGTGACTCCCGAATCACCTGCTGCAACTCCTCCCGGAAACCATCGGCCATGGAGGCCACCAGGTCGGTTCCGGGCTTCACGATCACCTGCCTGGCCTGCCGGGTGATTTCACTCTGAGCCATTCGAAGCCACTCCATCTGTCAGAACTGATTCAGAATACATGTTCAACGCCGGGTTCTGCCATGCCTATTACACTAGCACCGCTTTGCCGAAAGCGCAAACAAAAAGATGGCGCAGATCCATGTGGGTGGTGGCGGCCAGGTAATACCCTAGCAGGTCCATGTTCACCCGAATTGATGTTTGGGCGGAGATCAGTGGAACAGCCGGGCCATCAGGGGAAGGGCACCAAAGGTGCCCAGCGTGC
>JAXHVI010000032.1:0-3682 GCA_034189195.1 Thermodesulfobacteriota bacterium
TCCGGCCGAATCTTTTTTAGTTCCTTTAAGGTCTGGATGCCGTCCATGTGGGGCATCTTCTGGTCCAGGAGAACCACCTCCGGGTTCTTGTGCCGCACAATCTTGATGGCATCTTCACCGTTGCTGGATTCATAGACCTTGAAGCCCCTGTTTCTCAACTGCTTTGCCAGCGACGCCCGGAACTGGTCCTCGTCATCCACCACCAGCAGCCTCAATCCGGTATCATTCTGATTTTTCATCGTATTTTCTTCCATTCCAACGCATCTCCTTTCAATTATTTTTATCATCAATATGGTATGCAATAGCGGGCCGGGAGACCCAAGACCGGTTTCCCGTTTTTCATCAGCCGTTGGATATCATTGCCGTTTTGTCTGTCCCTGTCCGGTGGAGGCCCTTTTCATCTTTATCTTCCTCTCCGGTCCTTAAGCGTCAGTACGGGATAATTTGCACGAAATATGCCAACCCCCCCCGTATCTCCAGGCGCCATGCGCATTTGACCGGAACCGCCAGCCCCCTAATAAAACCGGGGATCGGGTGCGGTAAATCAACAGCCGGCGGCCACCTTCTTTTCCGGTGCAGTGCTTTCTTTTTTGACAATCTATAAAAAAAGTCGACAGGGCGTGTCTGTAAACACTTGCGGACTTCCGCCGGACGCCGATGGGAAAAAGAATAAAAAAGAACAATATCAATGGGCTGATAAAACGCCCCAGGAGTTTTTCGATCCCGCGGCGGGTTTTGGTACAGGGTTTGCTCTAGCCATAGCGGCTATGAACGTTCTTGGGACACTCAGAGACAACGCGAATGAGTCGGAAATTTAAAATTCTGATTGCCGATCACAATCTCCTTGTAAGGAAATTCCTGGTGCGCGAACTTTCCTCGCCCTGCTGCGAGGTGGTCCAGGCGGCCAATCACATTCAGCTTTTCTCCAAGATATATACCCTTCCGCCGCCTGACCTTGTCATTCTTGACCTGGACATTCCCTATCTAAACGGGGCGGATGTGCTGAGAAAACTTAAAAACACGGTTCCGGATACGCCGGTGATTATCTTCGCCACCTTCTCCGAATACAGCGACCTGCCCATTGTTCGACAGGCAGACGGGTTTGTCGAAAAAAACGGGGACGTCGAGGTCCTGAAAGCGCATGTATCCCGGCTGCTGACAGGCTGCTACGGCGAGGAGACACCCACTTTACCCGGCCCCGCATCACAACAGAACGGATAGACATATGGCAACGGCACAAACAGCCCCCCCGGGCGCCGGGGACACAACCAGGCCGACGGACGGCACCCCGCCCTACGACTTTTCCCGGCTGAGAAGACGCGTGCTGGCGGCGATGGTCGTCGCCTTTCTGGCCCCTCTGGCCCTGCTGTCCATCTATTTTCATATGCAGTTCAACCTGACGATGAAGCAGAGCGGCAAGCAGCAGTTGCTCTCCCTGGCGGAAAGCCAGCGCAACACCATTGATCTTTTTCTGCAGGAACGGGTGGTAAATGTGTTCAACCTGTTTCGCGGACGGGGGTTCAACCTGCCGCCCTCCCAGGCCGACATGGACATGTATCTCAAGCGGTTGCAGGAGACCAGCGAAGCATTTATCGACGTGGGGTTTCTGGACGATACCGGCGTCCAGATCGGTTACGCCGGCCCCTATCTCTTTCTCCACCAGCAGGACTACAGCGACGAGTCGTGGTTTAAAACCCTTTTGACCCAGGAGACCGATTATTTCATCAGCGATATCTACCTGGGGTTCCGCAACAAGCCCCATTTCACCATAGCCGTCAAGCAGCGCATGGGAGAACGGTTCTACATCATGCGGGCCACCCTGGATCCGGACAAATTCTACCACTTTCTGCGGTCCATCGGCCAAGGCAAGCAGGTCAACTCCTTTATCATGAACCGGCAGTGGGAATTCCAGGTCGTGGATCCCGGATACGCCAACGTGCTTGACAAAAGCGCCTTTCAGCCCACCGTGCTTGAAGGGTCGGCGGTGGCGGAAATCAAAACGGACGGGCGTGACAAGCTGGTGGGCTACGCGTGGCTCGAGGAAGCGCCCTGGGTGCTGGTGGTCAAGCAGCCCCTGGACGTGGCATACGCCCGCATGTATACGGCGCGGCGCTATATCATCATCGGGACCACGCTGGCGGCCCTGCTGCTGTTTACCGCCGTACTGATCACCACCAACTCACTGATCCGGAAAGCAGAAAAAACGGAGAAAAACCGGCGGGAGCTCAAGGCCCAGCTCTTTCACGCGGCCAAACTGGCATCGGTGGGAGAGCTGGCCGCCGGCATCGCCCACGAGATCAACAACCCTCTGGCCCTTATTGCCTCCCAGTGCGTGGTAATCCGGGACCTGTTCGACCCGGAACTCGGGGGCCACGCCCCCCCCTTCGGGCAGGAGGCGGTGGACCAGATGATAAAAGAGCTTGAAATCGTTGAGTCCGCGGTTTTCCGGACCAAGGACATCACCTACAAACTGCTCAGCTCGGCCCGCAAGACCGAACCAAAAATGGAGCACTGCGACATTCACCGGATTCTGGACGAGGTGGTGGATGGCTTTCTGGAACGTGAATGTCACATTGCCAATATTGATATTGCCAAGGAATATGCTTCAGCGGTGCCGCCGGTCCTGATGGACGCCGACCAGATGCGCCAGGTGGTTCTGAACCTGGTCAACAACGCGGTGGACGCCATTAGCGGGCCCGGTAAAATCACCCTGAAAACGGCCGTTGATAACAATAACGTCGTGGTGACGGTATCCGATACCGGCACGGGCATTCCTTACGAGGTGATGGGAAAAATATTTACCCCGTTTTTCACCACCAAGGAGGCGGGCAAGGGGACGGGCCTCGGCCTGGCCATCAGCCTGGGCATCGTGGAGGCCATGGGGGGACGCATGGAGGTCCAGTCACTGCCCGGCGCCGGCACCAGCTTCATTATCATTCTGCCGGTACAGCGATAAAAGGAACATGCGGTCTGACACAATCGAACAAACATATAAAATCATCAATTATCAACATCGGTAAAGGAGGCGCGGTATGGCCGGAGAAAAGACAAAAGCAAAAGCGTCGGGATATGACAAGTATATCGACTGGAAGGTGTTTATCATTCCCGTGGTGCTGTGCGCCGTGATTCTGCTGCTGCCCACGCCCTACGGAATGAAGGACGTGGGCATGGAGTACCGGGTGGGGCCCAAGGCGGTGATCAATTACGTGACCACTACCCTGTTTGAAACGCCCAGCAGCGAGGCCGAACAGTGGCAGCTGCTGACCGCCCAGATCATGGAACAGAACCTGAACATGGGGGCGCTGACCAAGGAACGGTTCTTAAAACGGGATGTGAAATGGTGCAAAGGGTACAAGATTCCGGTGGTGGAATCCAACCTGGTCAAGGCCCAGGCGTTTGTTAACGCCCAGGTCGCGCCGGAACGTTTTAAGGAGATCATGGCGTCCGCCATGGAACTGCGCAAGGACGGCCTGGCGTATGAAGCCTTGAATGAAAAGGACCGGGTACTGGCCGACAAGGGGGCCTGGCACATCAAGGCCGCCATCGTCATGATGGTCTTTGTGGTGGGGTGTTTTCTCACAGAGTGCATTCCTTTGCCGGGTGTTGCCTTCTGCATCGGCGTCTTCCTGGTGGCAACGGGTCTTGTCACCCGCCACGAGGTGGCCATGCTCTACTGGAGCGA
>JAXHVI010000033.1:0-6300 GCA_034189195.1 Thermodesulfobacteriota bacterium
CGTAGAAAATCTTTGCGTCGACCAGGCCCACCACCTTGGCACTGCCGTCCAGGGAGAAGGTGTTGACCTGCTCAATGGCGTCTGTCACGTTGTCGTCCGTGCCCTCCAGTTCTTCTACGTTGAAGGTCCGCTGGCTCTGGGGCACGATTTTCGACACCACCAGGTCAAAGGCGGATTTGTAGAGATACTCCTCTCCAAAGATCAGAAACACCGGGGCAGGGGGGGCGGTCTTTTCGAGATGGGCTTCAAGGGTGTTTGCGGTGATTTCAGCCATTACCGGTCAGCCCGCTTGTTGCGGACATGCAGGACCACCAGGAGGACGGCGGCTATGGCCGCGGCGGTCAGGCCCAGGGCCTGGGAGGTGGAGAGCCTGCCGTCGAACAGAAAGCCCCTGGGGTCGCCGCGGAATATCTCAATGGTGGCGCGGGCCATGCCGTAGCCCATCATGTAAACCAGAAAGAGGCGGCCGGCCAATTTTTTTTTGTGATACAGGGTAGCCAGCAGCGCAAAAATCAGCAGGTTGGCGAATGCCTCGTAAAGCTGGGTGGGATGCAGGGGAACCCCCACAGGACGGGCCAGGGTCATGGGATCGGTAAAGGTGACGGCCCATGGCAGGTCACAGACCTTTCCGTGGCAGCACCCGGCGAAAAAACAGCCGATGCGGCCGATGGCATGGCCCAGGGGCGCGGCCACGGCCAGGATGTCGAATATCGTTTCACCTGCCAGCCGATGCCGTCGTATGTACACAAGGACGGCGACCAGGGCGCCGATAAACCCGCCGTAAAATACCAGCCCCCCTTCCCATACGCGCAGGATGCCCAGCCAGTCGCCGCGAAACAGGGCGGGATTTAAAAGAACATAGAACAGGCGTGCCCCGGCCATGCCGGCCAGGACCGCGTAAAAGGTGAGGTCCATCACCTTTTCCGGCGGAATCCCGCGCGCCTTTGCCAGGCGGGACCCCATCCACAGCGCCGCCAGAATGGCGCCGGCCACGAAAAGGCCATAGGTGTGAAGGGTCAGGGGACCGATTTTAATCAGTACGGGATGCATGGAATCAGAACGGCACCTTTTTAAAGAGAATATGAAACACCAGCACGGTCATGCCCACGGTGATGGCGCTGTCCGCCATGTTAAAGGCCGGCCAGTGAAGGCCCTTGACGTAAAAGTCGAGAAAGTCCACCACCACGCCGAACCGGATGCGGTCGATCAGGTTGCCCACGGCTCCGCCGAAGATCAGGGCCAGTGCCCCCAGCAGCCAGGGAAGGGTCCGGGGCGTGGTCTTGTAAAGATAGAGCACAAAAACCGCCGCCAGGGTCGAGACCACCAGAAACAGCACGGTCCGGACACCCTGGGGCTGACCGGCCATGAACCCGAAGGCCCCGCCCGGATTGTGAATGTGGGTCAGGCTGAAAAATCCGGGAATCACCTCAATGGTTTCGTGCAGGGCCATGGTGACCAGAATCACCTGCTTGGTCGCCTGGTCGGCGACCACCGTGACAAGGGTGATGATGGCCAGCATCCGGTATTTTGCCGTCAAAGGTCCAGTCTCCCCGGCCGTATTTGTCATAGTTGTTTCAGCACCGACACGCACCGCTTGCAGGCCGTGGGGTGGTCGGTGTGGTCTCCCACCGATGTGTCGTAGACCCAGCACCTTTCGCACTTGGTGCCCGGGGCCTGTTCCACCATCACCCGCACGCCCTTGGGCTCCGGGCTTTCCGACGGGCCGGCGCCGCTCTCCTCGTCCACCACCACGTCTGAAACGATGAGGACGGCCCGCAGGTCGTTTTTAAGGGAGCGCAGGAGTTTGGCCAGGCTCCTTTCCGCGATAATGATGACCCTTGCATCCAGGGGATGGCCGATCTGTTTTTTTGCCCGGGCCTCTTCCAGGGCCTTGGTCACCTCGCTCCGCACGTGCAGAATGCGTTCCCATTTCTGGGCCAGCTGCTTGTCGTCCCACAGCGGGTTTGCTTGGGGAAGGGAGGCCATGTGAATACTTACCGGCCGCGTTGCCGCGGGCAGAAATTTCCATACCTCTTCCGCGGTAAAGGGCAGGATCGGGGCCATGAGCCGGGCGATGCCCTCCACCAGGGTGTACATGACGGTCTGCGCGCTGCGCCGCTCCTTTGAGCCGGGCAGGGAGGTGTAGAGCCGGTCCTTGACAATGTCCAGGTAAAAGGCCGACAGATCCAGGGTGCAGTAGTTGTAGAGCCGGTGGTAGACCACGTGAAATTCGTAGGTGTCGTAGGCGGTGCGCAGTTTTTCCGCCAGCCGGCCGAAGGAGAGAAGGGCAAACCGGTCGAGCTCGGGCAGATCGTTGTAATCGACCGCGTCGTTTTCCGGCGAAAAGTCGTACAGGTTGGCCAGCATGAACCGGCAGGTGTTGCGGATTTTCTTGTAGGCGTCACTGAGCTGGTTCACGATGGGGTCGGAAATTCGAATGTCTTCCCGGTAGTCTGATGCCGCCACCCAGAGCCGCAGGATCTCCGCGCCGTATTTTTTGATGATGGCGTCCGGCGCGATGACGTTGCCCATGGACTTGGACATCTTCTTGCCGTTGCCGTCCACCACAAACCCGTGGGTCAGTACCGATTTATAGGGGGCCCGGCCCCGGGTGCCCACGGCCGTGAGCAGGGAGCTGTGAAACCATCCCCGGTGCTGGTCGCTTCCCTCCAGGTAGAGATCGGCGGGCCATCCCAGGTCCTGTCGCTGTTCCAGAACAGCGGCGTGGCTGACGCCCGAGTCGAACCATACGTCCAGGATATCGGTCTCCTTGGCCAGATTCTTGCTGCTGCACGCCGGGCAGCGGGCGTCGTCGCCCAGCAGGTCCTTTATATCGGTGTCGAACCAGATGTCGGCCCCGTGTTCCGAAAACAGCGAAAATATTTTGTCCCGAATGGCCTCGTTCATGATCACGGCGCCGCAGTCCTTGCAGAAAAACACGGTAATGGGAACGCCCCAGGAGCGCTGCCGGGAGACACACCAGTCCGGCCGGTGGGCGATCATGTTGTAAATCCGTTCCCGGCCCCAGGCCGGAATCCAGGTCACGGCGTCGATCTCTTTTAAGGAGTTCTCCCGCAGCCCGGTGTTGTCCATGGAGACAAACCACTGGGGCGTGGCCCGGAAGATCACCGGTTTTTTGCACCGCCAGCAGTGGGGATAGGAGTGGATGAATTTCTTCTGCGCGATCAGGGCGCCGTTTTGCTCCATGGCGGCAATGATATCCGCGTCGGCATCAAACACGAACTTTCCGGCGAACCGCTCCACCTTGTCGATAAACCGGCCGTTGTCGTCCACCGGGGAGTAGATCTCCAGGCCGTAGGCCAGGGCCGCCTCGTAGTCTTCGGCGCCGTGGCCCGGGGCCGTGTGCACGCACCCGGTACCCGCCTCCAGGGTGACATGGCTGGCGTTGATCACCAGGGAGTCCCGGTCGTAAAAGGGGTGGCGCACCCTTGCCCTGTCCAGCAGGGTGCCGGGAAAGCTTTTCAGGGCCGTGTATTCGGAAATGCCGAAAATCTCCATGCACTGTTTGACCAGCTCGGCGGCCAGGATCAGCACGCCGTGTTCCTTTGTGTCGATGGCCGCGTATTCCAGCTCCGGGTGAAGGGCCACGGCCAGGTTGGCCGGCAGGGTCCAGGGCGTGGTGGTCCAGATGACAACGGCCGTGGGCTTGCCCGATGTTTCCGGGATCAGGCGGGCCAGGTCTTCGGTGGCCGGAAACTTGACAAAAATGGAGGGCGAGCTTTCATCACCGTATTCGATTTCCGCCTCGGCCAGGGCCGTGTTACAGCTGCAACACCAGTGGATGGGCTTCTTGTGGCGGAACAGGCTCTTGTTGATGGCGCAGTTGCAGCACTCGCGGGCGATGATGGCCTCGTATGCAAAGTTCATGGTCAGGTAGGGGGTGTCCCACTCTCCCATCACGCCCAGCCGTTTGAACTCGTCCCGCTGAATGGAGATGAACTTTTCGGCATACTGCCGGCAGATGCCCCGTTTTTCCAGCAGGGACACCTCTTTTTTCCGGGGCCCCAGCTCCTTGTCCACGTTGTGTTCGATGGGCAGGCCGTGACAGTCCCAGCCCGGCACGTAAGCCGCACGGAAACCGGTCATTCGTTTGCTTCGGGTGACAAAGTCCTTGAGAATCTTGTTTAAGGCCGTGCCGATGTGAATGTGGCCGTTGGCATAGGGCGGGCCGTCATGCAGGACAAACGGCTTTTTGTCCCGGGCCCCGTCCTGAATGGCGCGGTAGAGGCCGGCCTCTTCCCAGGCCTTTATCTGCAAGGGCTCCCGCTGGACCAGGGACGCCTTCATGGGGAAGTCGGTGGCCGGCAGGTTTAACGTCTTTTTATAATCCATGATATGTGATCCTCCGCAGCATGTGCATGTCCGTACATGAAACAAGGGCGATAGTATCCCTTCATGTCACTGTTTGTAAAGGAAAAACCCGGCGCGTACTTGAAAAACAGGGGTTACAGACCGGTGAAAGGCTGTTTTTTGAGAATGACCAGTGCCCGCCGGGCCTTTGAAAAGGGAAGGCTGTATCCGTGAACACGGATGTCAAAGCGGTCGGGGGCGAACACCGGTTCACCGGCAGGACCGCTGAAGGACTGGTGATTCAGGGCCTCCAGTTCTTTTTTGTAGCCGCCCCCCTTCATGGCGATCAGTTGTCCTTTTTCGCTGAGCAGGGGCAGGGCAGCCGCCACAAAGGCGGGCAGGGCGGTAAAGGCCCGGCAGATGATGGTGTCAAAGGGCCGGGCCGCCGGCGGCCGTTCCATTCGCTCCACGCGCCGGTGCAGCACGCTTACCCGCTCAAGACCCAGCAGCCGCACCACCTGCAAAAGAAACGTCACCCGCTTGAGGGCCGAATCCACCAGCGTCAGATCCAGAGAGGGAATTATCACCTTGAGGGGAACACCGGGAAACCCGGCCCCGGTTCCGATGTCCAGTAAAGTGCTGTCCGGGGGAATAAACGCTGCCGGAACAATGGAATCCAGAAAATGTTTTTCCGCTGATTCAGCCGGATCAGTGATGGCCGTGAGGTTGACGGTCCGGTTCCACCGGGCCATTTCTTCGGCGTGCAGGGCAAACCGGTCCAGTTGGCGCTCGGTTACCGGAATTTCCAGTGCCTGAGCCCCTTTTCGCACCAGGCCGCGCCACTGTTCTGAATCATGAGCGGCATCGGGCGGCGGAAAGGTCATGGGCCCGGACATTTCAATCCTCGAAGTCCATGATCACCGTGACTTCGTTGCCATTGCGGGTGAGCACGGCGTTTTTGTACCGTTTTTTGAAAATATGCAGCATGGCGGTGTTTTCCGCCAGCACCGTGGCGCTGAACCGTTTATAATCGTTTTCTTTTGCGATCTGTTCAAGGGCCTCCAGCAGGTAGGAGGTGATGCCCATGTTCTGGAAATCCTCCCGCACCACGAACGCCACCTCGGCGGTGTCTTTTTCGTCGGACTGGGCATAGGAGCCGATGGCCATAAACTCCTTGCGGCCCTTTTCCCGGACCAGTCCGATGAGGGACATGTTTTTCCGGTAATCCACAACGGCCCACTGCTTCTGAAGCATCTCGTGGGAAAAGATTCTTTTTTTGTGAAAGAACCGGTAGTAGATGGTCTCTTTTTTCAGCGAGTAATAGAAATTGCGGTAGGAGAATTCATCCGACGGCAGCAGGGGCCGGAACTCCACCGTCCGACCGTCTTTCAGGGTGAGAGTGCTTTTGTAGGTTTCCAGAAACAGCAGGTCCTCCTGGGCCGGAGAGAGCTGGTCCGGGAAGATGTAGTGGTGTTTTTTGGCCACTTCGATCAGCTCCTCCCTGAACTTGGGATGGGCGATCTGGGCCAGCTCGATGGTGCGCTGGTAGATGCTTTTGCCGTGAAGCTCGGCAATGCCGTATTCCGTGACAACGAAATGGATGTCACCACGGGTTGTGGCCACGCCCGCGCCTTCGCTCAGGTGAGAGACGATACGGGAGACCGCGCCGTTCTGGGCCGTGGAGGGCAGGGCGATGATGGAAAATCCGCCCCTGGACATGGCGCTGCCCCGCAGAAAATCGACCTGGTCGCCGATGCCGCTGTAGAAAAGGTATCCCATGGAGTCGGAACAGACCTGGCCGGTAAGGTCCACTTCCAGGGCCGAGCTGATGGAGACCAGCCGGTCGTTGCGGGCGATCACCGTGGGCGCGTTGACATAATCCGATGACAGGAACATGAAGGCCGGGTTTTTGTCCACGTAGCGGTAAAGATCGGCCGACCCCATGCACAGGGAGGCCACGGCCCGGCCCTTGAGCAGGGTCTTTTTCCG
>JAXHVI010000034.1:0-2070 GCA_034189195.1 Thermodesulfobacteriota bacterium
GCTGCTTTCCCTGTTTGCGGGCCGCGCCCTGGTGGTGCTCAACCTGGGGTTTGTTGTTGCCACGGCCCTGGTGCTCTGGTTTTACAAAAAGCGAATGGGGTGTATCACCGGCGACATGATAGGCGCCATGATTGAGACCGTGGAGGTGGTGCTGATGATGGGGGTGACGGCCGGAGCGAATTAAGATGAGAACGCTTTCTAAAAAAAACCAGACTCCCGCCCCCCACGCCCACGGCGGCAATATCTTCCAGCTGGCCCGGCGCCTGGGCTGCGATCCGTCCGATATTCTCGATATGAGCAGCAATGTCAACCCCCTGGGGCCGCCGCCCGGACTGGTCGAGTGCCTTCAGGCGCAGATGGCCGCTGTCGTCTCCCTGCCCGATCCCGATACCGGCGGTATTTGTTGGCGTTTTGCAGACCGTCACGGTGTGGCCCCGGACCATGTGGTGGCGGGCAACGGCACCACCCAGTTGATCGACACCCTGCCGCGGGCACTGGGGTTTGGACGGGCGCTGGTGCTGGGGCCTGCCTATGCCGATTACGCCCAAGCCTGCGCCATGCACAACGTGGCCTGCGATTTTCTGCTTGCCGAAGAGGAAAACGGTTTTCAGCACGACCCGGAAACAGTGATTCAAAAGATCCATTCCGCAAAACCGGACGCGGTGTTTATCTGCAACCCCAACAATCCCACCGGCGGACTGATGAACCGGCGGGTGATTCTGGACCTGTGCCATAAACACCCGGCGGTTCTGTTTGTGATTGACGAGTCCTACCTGCCCTTTGTCAGGGGAGCAGAGGCCCTGAGCCTGATTCACAACGCCGCCACAGACAACCTGCTGGTCTTGAACTCCATGTCCAAGATATTCCGCGTCCCCGGCCTTCGCATTGGTTTTGCCGCCGGCCCGGCCCGACTCATTGAAGCGGTGGCCCGTCATATACCGAGCTGGAGTGTCAACACACTGGCCCAGGCAGCGGTTGAGTGGATTCTGGGGCACAAAAGCGAAGTGGACCGTTTTATAGACGATGCCGTGACTCTGGTGGAAAAGGAGCGGTCGTTTCTGGCCGCGCGGCTTGCCGCATCCGGCGTGGTGAACCTTTTTCCCTCGGTGACCTCTTTTTTGCTGGGTGTGCTGTCTCCCGGCTTTACGTCGGCAGGCGTCTGTGACGCCCTCGCGCAGGATCGCATTCTGATTCGGGACTGCGCCAATTTTGAAGGGCTTTCCGACCGGCACATTCGTATCTCCGTTAAAACACGAGAGCACAACAGTCTGCTGGTCGACCGTTTATTCAACCTGAAATCAACAGGAGGCAATCATGGAACATCCGGTGCATGACTACTGGAACACCCGGCTGGCCCAGGCCAAGGCCGCCTTTGAGGCCAACAACTTCGAGGTGCATGTGGCGCAAAACGCTGACACGGCCAGAGACCTTGTGGCCAACACCCTGATACCGGCCATTGCGCCGAAAAGTATCTCCTGGGGCGGGTCCATGACCTTCACGGCCACCGGCCTTTACGCCCTGTTAAAGGAGCGCACCGACATTCAGGTGCTCGACACCTTTGACAAGAGCCTGTCAAAGGAGGATTCGCTGGAGCGCCGGCGCCGGGCCCTGCTCACCGATCTTTTTATTACCGGCACAAACGCCCTTACCGAAACCGGCAAGCTGGTCAACCTGGACATGATCGGCAACCGGGTGGGAGCCCTTGCCTTCGGCCCCCGGCGGGTGGTCGTGCTGGCCGGCAGAAACAAGATCGTTGCCGACGTCGACGAGGCCGTGGCTCGGATCAAGAACTATGCCGCGCCGGTCAACACCCGGCGGCTGGACAAGAAGACCCCCTGCGTCAAAACCACCACCTGCCATGACTGCTCCAGCCCGGACCGGATCTGCAACACCTGGGTGATCACTGAAAAATCGTTTCCCAAGGCAAGAATCATCCTGGTGCTGATCAACCAGGACCTGGGTTTTTGATCGAGGTATCCATGTTTTTTGATCTTCACTGGGCCGTGATCCTGGCGGCTTTTATTTTGGACTTTTTCGTCGGGGACCCCGATTTTTTCGCCCATCCGGCCC
>JAXHVI010000035.1:0-28685 GCA_034189195.1 Thermodesulfobacteriota bacterium
ATCGCCAATACTTCCCGCAGCCCACGGTCATCCCGTATCTGCCGCAAATCTTCCAGACGCCTGCCGCCACCATTGAGCATCAGAATAAGAGGCAAAACATGCTCGCTCGCAAGATACCCCGGGAAGCAGTACACTGCACCGTTTCCTGAAGGAATAAACCGCCCTGTACAGTATGGCATCAATGTGAAAGTTCATTCCGTGTATATGTCTCAATATCAACTGGTGCCGTATAAGCGGATTGAAGAGGATTTTCAGGATCAGGCAAAAATTCCGATCAGTGCTGGTACGGTTTTCAATTTCAATTATGATGCCTACCATGTATATCCAATGATCTGTGGAGTTGTTATCACGCCCATGAAAAAAGAGGGCTGGAGGCCATGGAAGAAATTGGGGTGCTGCCTCACCCGGTTTGCAAAGACTGGAAGTTCTCTCTGTAAGGCCGCATCGCGGGCTTGGCCGGCAGGGTTATTCCAGTGACTGTGCGTAGAGTTCGATCACGTGACACACGGCAATGTCGGCCCGGCCGGCGTCGGCCAGAAGGCCGGAAAGCTGGATCATGCAGGCCGGGCAGGTGGTGGCCACCATTCGGCAGCCCGTGGCCAGCATGTTCTGTTTTTTGGACTCCCCGATTTTTTTGGACATGTCGTAGTGGGTGATGCCGAATCCTCCGCCCATGCCGCAGCAGGCGTCGGGTGCGGCCATTTCGGTCAGCCGGAAGGCCGGATTGGCCGCAATCAGCAGGCGGGGCTCTTTGAAGATACCCAGTGATTTTTTCAGATGGCAGGGGTCGTGGTAGGCCACGGGAACGGCATCGGCGCTGGTTTTACCGGCAGGCGGAGCAATCAGGGGAGCGATCACCTGGGTGATGTCTTTTGTCCTGTCCGCGATTTTTTCCGCCAGATCGGCCTGGGCGCTGTTTTTGTCGGCCATCATGGGCCACACTTTTTTGATGGTAAAGGCGCAGGTGGCGCAGGCCGTGACCAGCAGGTCAAACTCCATTGTTTTAATCTGTTCAAGATTTTGACCCATCAGACGGGAAAAACCGTCGCCGTCTCCGGCGGACAGGGCCGGAATGCCGCAGCAGGCCTCGTTTTCCAGCAGGACCGGCGCAAAGCCGTGATGGCGCAGGGATTTGATGGCGGCGGCGGCCACCCGGGGATAAACCTTGTCGATCAGACAGCCGGTAAAAAACAGCACCCGTTTGCCCGGTGCCGCCGCTACAGCGTCTTTTTCCTGCGCCACCCATTCCCGGCGAAAGGAGGCCGGCGCCAGGGGCGGCACATGGCGGTCGGACAAAAGGGGGGACATGACAAACCGTGGAGAGCGGGTATCACCATCGGTGTTGCTTTTTTTAAAAAGCAGGGGCTGGGCCACAGTCCCCATTCGGGCCAGTGCGTCAAAGAGCCAGGGCCGGGCCAGCACCTGTCTGAAGAAAAATTTTTTTGCCGGAGAAAGCCCCTGGTATTCGGCCAGCAGGGTGCGGGCTGAAAGAAAGATTTGAAGCGTGTCTACCCGGTTGGGGCATACGGACTTGCAGGCCCCGCACACCAGGCAGTTGTCCAGCCGTTTTAAAACCGTGTCGGCGCTGGTCACCACCTCGCTCATCACGCCTTTGAGCAGGGCGATTTTACCCCTGGCGATGTCTTTTTCCATGCCGGTGTGGGGAAAGAGCGGGCAGGCCGCCTGGCAGGTGCCGCAGTTTTTACACATAGCGGTCAGGGTTTCAAGCTGTTTTGCCAGTTGGGCCAGGTCGGTGATTTTTTTCATAAGGTATGGAGTTGTGTAAAGTTAAAATCCAGACGGCTTTGCAAAAAGTTCAAGTTCAAGGCGCGCAAGTCTCGAGGAATGAGGCGTACTGTGGGTACGCCGCAGTGACGAGGGACGCGGCGCAACACAGAAATCGGACTTTTTGCGAAGCCGTCAAGGTTCGTAGGCGCAGAGCGGCTCCTCTTCCAGGTAATCGCCGGTGGCCTCAAAGGCCCGGGCCCGGCACCCGCCGCAGACTTTACGGTATTCGCAGCGGCCGCACTTGCCCTTCAGCTTGCCAGAGTCCCGCAGGTCGTTGAAGATCGCCGAGTTTCCCCAGATATGGGGAAAGGTCTCTTTTGTCACGTCGCCGCAGTTTAACTCCAGAAAGCCGCAGGGCTGGACCACGCCCACATGGGAGACAAAGCAGAAGGAGATGCCGCCCAGGCATCCCCGGGTCACCGCGTCCAGGCCATGGGTCTGAAAGGAGATGGAAGTGTTGTCCTTTTTTGCCCGCTGGCGCAGCACCCGGTAGTACTGGGGCGCGCAGGTGGCCTTGAGTTGCAGGGAGGTGACCTTCTGGCGGTCGTAAAACCAGTTGAGGGTGGTCTCGTAATCCTCCGCGGAGATGGCCTGGTCGGCCATGTCCTTGCCCCGGCCGGTGGGCACCAAAAGAAAAATGTGATGGGCCACGGCCCCGATGGACTCGGCCAGCTCAAGAATCTGCGGCACCTGGTCCATGTTGACCCGGGTCACGGTGGTGTTGATCTGAAAATCGATGCCGGCTTCCTTTGCCAGCCGGGCTCCGCGCAGGGCCCCGTCAAAGGCGCCTTTCACGCCCCGGAAGTCGTCGTGGCGCTGCTTGTCGGCCCCGTCGATGCTGATGCTGATACGCTGGATGCCGGATTCGGCCATGCGCCGGGCCGTCTCTTCGGTGATCAGGGTGCCGTTGGGCGCCATGACCATTTTCAGGCCCAGCTTCGTGCCGTGGGCGGCGATTTCAAAAATATCGGGCCGCAGCAGGGGTTCGCCGCCGGTAAGGATCACGATGGGTTTGCCCACTTCGGCGATCTGGTCGAGCAGTTGCAGGGAGTGCTCGGTGCCCAGCTCCCCGGCATAGGGGCCGCAGGTGGCCGACGCCCGGCAGTGGCGGCAGGAGAGGTTGCAGTTGCGGGTGGTTTCCCAGGCTACCAGGCGCAGTTGTGCGCCGTTGTCCTGGCCGGCGTGGGCGGGGTGTGAAGGATGGGACATGATGGTTGAAGTCCTTTATGCAATCAGGCGGGCCGCGTCCAGAGCAAAGTAGGTCAGGATCATATCGGCCCCGGCCCGCTTGATGGAGAGCAGGGTCTCCATCATCACTTTTTCGCCGTCCACCCATCCCATCTGGGCCCCGGCCTTGATCATGGCGTATTCACCGCTGACGTTGTAGGCGGCGATGGGCAGGTCGATCTCGTCGCGCAGGCTGCGAATAATGTCCAGGTAGGGCAGGGCCGGCTTGACCATGATGATGTCCGCGCCCTCCTCGATGTCCATGCTGGCTTCCCGTATGGCTTCGATGGCGTTGGCCGGGTCCATCTGGTAGGTTTTCCGGTCTCCGGCCTTGGGGGCCGAGTCCGCGGCCTGGCGGAAAGGGCCGTAGTAGGCCGAGCAGTACTTGACCGCGTAAGACATGATGGAAATACTGGAAAGGTCGTTTTCGTCCAGGGCCTCCCGGATCTCCGCCACCCGGCCGTCCATCATGTCCGACGGGGCCACCATGTCGGCTCCGGCCTTGGCATGGGAGACGGCGGTGCGGGCCAGCAGGTCCAGGGTGCCGTCGTTGTCCACCACGCCGTTTTCCAGAACGCCGCAGTGACCGTGGTCTGTGTACTGGCACAGGCAGACATCGGTGATCACCACAAGGTCCGGCACCGCGTTTTTCACCGCTTTGACCGCCTGCTGAACAATGCCGTCCTTTGCATAAGCTCCGGTGGCCAGGGGGTCTTTTTTGCCTGGCACGCCAAAGAGCATGATGGCGGGAATGCCCAGGCCGGCGGCCTCTTTTGCCACGGACACCAGGTTGTCGACAGAGAGCCGGTACTGGCCGGGCATGGCATCAATGGGCTCCCTGGCCCCCTTGCCGGGTACGGCAAACAGGGGCAGGATCAGGTCGTCGGTGGAAAGCCGGGTCTCCCGGATCATGCGCCGGAGATTTTCGTTCTGCCGCATCCGCCGGGGGCGGTAGTCGGGAAAAAGCATGGTGGCTCCTTATGGTGTAATGCCGATTTCTTCGTCGGTGAGATAACAGGCCGGGTCCGGAGCCCACAGGTCGCCGCTTGTGGCTTCGGCCCGCACCCGGAAGTTGCCGCCGCAGATGTCCAACCACTTGCACGCCGCGCACCGGCCGGTGACATGTTTTTTCTTTTCTTTAAGCTTGGCCATGAGGGGTTCGGAAGTGTCGGTCCAGATTTCGGAGAAAGGCCGTTTGCGCACGTTGCCGAAGCTGTGGTGGCGCCAGAACTGGTCGGCATGGACCTCGCCGTCCCAGCTCACGCAGCCGATGCCCCGGCCCGAGTTGTTGCCGTCGTTCATCTGGAGCAGTTCCAGCACCTGGGCGGCCCGGTCCGGGTCCTCCTTGAGCAGGCGCAGGTAGAGGTAGGGGCCGTCGGCGTGGTTGTCCACGGTGAGGACCTCCTTGGGCAGGTTGCGGTCGTGGATGTCTTTGGTCCGGTCAATGATCAGGTCCACCACCTTGCGGGTTTCGGCATGGGAGAGGTCGTCTTTGACCAGCACCGACCCCCGGCCCGCGTAAACCAGGTGGTAGAAACAGATGCGGGGAATGCTGCGCTCTTCGAGAATGTCGAACAGCAGCGGCACTTCGCCCACGTTGAACTTGTTGATGGTAAAGCGCAGCCCCACCTTGATGCCCGCCTTCTGGCAGTTGTCGATGCCCTTTAAGGCCGCGTCAAAGGCGCCGTGGACCCCGCGGAACCGGTCGTTGATGGCCCGGCCCCCGTCCAGGCTGATGCCCACGTAGGAGAGGCCGATGTCCTTGAGGGCTTTGGCGGTCTCTTCATGGATCAGTGTGCCGTTGGTGGAGATCACGGCCCGCATGCCCTTTTTCACGGCATACCCGGCCAGTTCGGGCAGGTCCTTTCGCATCAGGGGCTCGCCGCCGGAAAAGAGCAGCACCGGGGCCTTGAAATCGGCCAGGTCGTCGATCAGGGCCTTGCCCTCGTCGGTTGAAAGCTCGTTGTCCTGGGCTTGTGGCGTGGCATGGGCGTAACAGTGAACACACTTGAGGTTGCACCGCTTGGTAATGTTCCAGACCACCACCGGCCGCTTGTCAATGGAGAACTGGAGCAGGTGGGAGGGCAGGTCTTCCGACCGCCGGCCGTACCGGAGGGCGTCGGAAGGTTCGGTGGTGCCGCAGTAAAGCTTTGATATGCCAATCATTCTGTGTCGGTTCCCATTCGGCTGTCTGTTGCCGGCACATCCGTTTTCCCGGAAAAGGCCTTTTTGATCAGGCTGTCAAGCCACGACTCGGGAAACATCAGCGCCTGTTGGGTAATGTGAAAACGGTTGATGCCCGCCTTCTCGGAAAGCAGCCGGAAACCGTCCACAAAGTTGCTGGTCAGCTCTTCGCATATTTTTTCAAAATTTGCAAACTCATCTGTAACATACTGCATCACGATATAGCAAACCGCGTCCGGCGCAAGCTCCACGTGCAGCTGGTATTTGCCGGCAAAATAGCGCTCAATGTTTCTGACCTCTTCGTAGTAGGATGCCACTGTCTCAAAGGCGTTGTCAATGTCGGTGATGCGGGTGGCGCAGAACCGGGTCAGAATGTCGATGCGCTCTTCGGTCAGTGGAAAGTCATGTTTTTCCGACAGCTTTTTGCAGTTTTCGGCAATGTGGGAACGGATCGACGCTGCTTCGCTTCTGCTTACTTTTTCAAAATCCCGGTCGATTTTCTCCAGCCCTTCGGCGGTAAGAAAATCGCTCAGCCCGGCTTCCGGGCCGGCAAGAGTTTCATCGGTGACCGGGAAAACCGTGGCGGCTGTTGACGGCAGCCGGCTTTCAAAGGCCAGCAGGGCCCGCTCCACCGCGTTGACCAGGCCCCGGGCCCCGGTTTTTTCCTGAAAGGCGTTTTTCGCCAGCCGGGCCAGGGCCGCATCGGCAAACTTGACGTCAATGTCGTAGGCGGCAAAGTCCATCTTCTTGCTCAACACGATGGGGTTGCTGGGGTTTTTTAAAATGGCAAACAGGTCGGCCTCTGTCAGGGACTCAAACACGGCCCGCACCGGGAGCCGGCCCACGAACTCGGCCTCGAACCCGAATTCGGTCAGGTCTTCGGAGCGCACGTGCCGCATGATTTCCCACGGATCGTCGGAAGGGTCCTGAATTTTCGCGCCAAAACCGATGGCCTGGCGGGAAAGCCGCTTGCCGATGATCTCCTGCAGGCCGTTAAAGGCGCCGCTCATGATAAACAGGATGTTGCGGGTGTTGACGGTGCGTTTTTCCCGCTTGCCGGTTTTACGGAACTGTTCCACCTCCTGCATCACGGAGACCGGGTCGTGGGGCACCTTCATCTCCACCTCGGTCTCCTCCATCAGGGTGAGCAGGGCCCGCTGCACCCCGGACCGGGAGACATCCGGCCCCATCAGGCCCCGGCTGGAGGCGATCTTGTCGATTTCATCAATATAAATGATGCCGAACTGGGCACGCTCGATGTCGTTGTCCGCCTCCCGCACCAGGTCCCGCACCAGGTCTTCCACGTCGCCGCCCACATAGCCGGTTTCGCTGAACTTGGTGGCGTCCCCCTTGACAAAGGGCACCCCCAGCTTCTTTGCGATCAGCCGGATCATGTAGGTTTTGCCCACGCCGGTGGGGCCGATCATCAACACGTTGTTCTTGATGCCGCCCACCATGTTCCGGGTCCGGTTCCACAGTGCCTGGTGCCGCACCCGGTTGAAATGGGTGCAGATCTTGGTGGCCAGCACCCTTTTGGCCTGATCCTGCCGAATGATGTACTGGTCCAGATAGGCGATCATCTCCTCAGGCTTGAGGTCGAAATGGAAGGCCGCTTTTTTAACCGGGCCGGTATCATCACCTATGGCGTCGGTGTCCGGGGTGATAATCGGCGTCACGAGCTTGATGGTGTTCCCGTACTTTTCGTGCAGAAACTCGCTGATCTCTTTTTCGATCTTCTTTGGATCGGGCAGTTGTTCGTTTTGTGTTTTCATGGCTTAAAATATAATCACGCACCTCTGAAAATCAAGCCGAATGGTGTATCATGCTGAAAACCATTAAAATTTTAAAAGAGTTGACAAGCACCGGGATATTTAATATTTCAACCTTTTACATGTAAAAGGGGATACTGAAAAAAACCGCAGGACCACTTCAGAAAAGCCTTACGCAACGGAGGGTTTTATGCCTGAAACCATCGCCCTGGGGATTGAGAGACGACGTTTTCCCCGTCTTCGGGTAAGAGACGGGGCTGTCAGCTTTCTTGAGGGTGAAAACATGCGCACCGGCCGGCTTCTGGACATCGGCCTGGGCGGCGTGGGGTTCAAGTATGCCGGCGCCGGCAACGGGGCCTATACCGGCCGGATCGGCGAAACCCATGTGTTTGTCAACTCGGACCGCTTTCTGCTGCCCGGGGTGGCCGGGCAGGTGGTGTCGGATCATGCCATCGGGGCCAGGACCTTTATGGCTTCGGGTGCCATGGGCCGCTGCGGCATCTACTTTCAGGCGTTGCCCCACAGCAAGACCGAATACCTGGATCAGTACCTGGGCATGCAGAGCCGTCAGCGGCGCACTGCCAACATGCTGGAAAAAGAACTCGACATCCGTGAAGAGCGGTACCGCTCCATTGTGGAGGGCATTGCCGAGGGCTATGTGGAGACCGACCCCCTGGGCCACATGGTTTTTTTTAACCGGGCCATGACCGTTCTGACCGGTTTTTCCCGGCAGGAGTTGACCGGCCGCAATATCCGGCGGCTGATGACCCGGGAGACCCGAAGCCGGGTGTTTCAGCTCTATAGAAAAGCCGAACAGCGAAGCACCCCGATTCCCATGGTGGACTGGGAAATCATCGGCAAGAACGGCGAAATCAGAACGGTTGAGGCCGCCACCACCTTTATTCGGGCCGCTGACAAGAAAATTACCGGCTTTCGCGTGGTGCTGCGCGACATCGGGGCACGGCGGGAAAGAGAAAAAGCCCTGTTTTACCGGGCCTCCCATGATTCGCTGACCGGCCTTTACAACCGGGACGCCTTTGGGGTGTGCCTGGCCGACATGATCGGCCGGTCCCGGCGCACAGGCCACCGGATGGGCCTTCTTTTTCTGGATCTCGACCGTTTCAAGGAGGCCAACGACCGGTTCGGCCATGATGTCGGCGACGCACTGATCAGGGAAGTGGCCCAACGGCTAACCGTCTCGCTGCGCGAAAGCGATGTGGTAAGCCGGTACGGCGGTGACGAGTTTGTCGTGATCCTCAACGGGGAGTATCTTGACCCTGAAACCGTGGCGGATAAGCTGCTGGACCGGATTTCCGCACCCTACCACATCAACGGCCATACCATCGATTTTCTGTCGGCCAGCATCGGCATCAGCCTTTTCCCGGAAGACGGCACCGACCCCGACACGCTTGTCCGCCAGGCCGACCAGGCCATGTACCAGGCCAAACAGACCCGCAACCAGTATGCCCGGTACCAAGCCCTGGTGGTGTAATCGACGGCGCCCCTCTCTTACTCTTGATCGTACTCGTGATCCCCTGCCGTTTTACCGGTATCGAAATCGGTATCGGTATCGAAATTCAATTTTTTAGAAATTCCTTCGGCCAAAATTCATTACCTGAATTTTGTGCTGCCGGCGGCGTGAAAATGTACCAAAGCCGCCGGTTTTAAAATGCATTTGTTTTAGACTGATCTTTAACGGTTCAATTTTTATTCTTATTCAAAAGCAATAGGTTATAAGGCACAAAAATGTCTTTGGCACTACCCCCATGCCAACTTTACAAAAATTTGCAACTAAATTTCGCGGATGGCCGGCGGTATCGCCATACCGATCGCCTGGAACACTTTACCGCATACGCCTTCGGTTCTGCTGCGGATCGCCGGCTGTGTGCCGTTTTCCTCCAAAACGAGCTTCCTGTTTAACCTTGTCCAAATCAATAGAGGCGCTGTTCTTTTCGATCTTGAGGTATCTTCGGTAACCCTTATTCCCCACCATCGCTTTGGGTCCCTGGGGGATTTTTTCTTTCAGCGCCTGGAGGATCGTCTCCCGGGTCCGCCGGTCCTTTTCGGTCTGTCGTTCATTAACACACACGATATATCGCCGGCCCATGTGACGCACTTCTTTTACCTTCAGGGGCGAAGGATCTTTAACCTTTCCCCCGACAGGGTGTACCTCCTGGTAACGACCGCCGCAGGAAAGCACGAACTCTTGCACTTCTTTGTCTTTTCGCAACCGGGTTCCCAGGATATAGGAGACATTGTTATCCTCCAGATGCTGAAGGTTCCCTTTGCTGCCAAGAAAAAACAATTACTTAGCAGGAAAAATGGGCTAAAATTGCTGCTCAACTGTAAAAGAAAAGTTATGTGCTTTTTAGCGTTGGAACTCCAGCTTAGGTGAAACGCCCGGTGCGGACCCGCATGCCGGGTGTTGTGGGGGCCGGGGGAGAAAAACCCCCGGCTACCCGATTATAAAGCAATGGAGAGTTTTCATTTCAACAATCAAGCTTAAAAAGGGGGTTTATGATGAGAAGGCAGAAACTGGCGGTTCTGGTGATGAGTGTAATCGCAATTGCAATGCTGGCCTTGTCCGGGGCGGCCCTGGCCGAAAAAGCGAACACGGGCATGCAGGGCGGAAAAGATGCAGTGGCCAAGGCGGCAGAGCAACTGGTCAATATCAACACCGCCTCTGTTGATGAATTGACAACGCTTACCGGTGTGGGCAAGGAGATCGCCCGGCGCATTGCCGAGTATCGCGAAGCCAACGGATGTTTCAAAAGCGTGGAGCAGCTGCAGAATGTCAAGGGGGGCAGCGCCAGGATATTTGAGAAGAACCGGAGCCGGATAACCGTGGGGAAGGTTGCCAAGTAGCCGCAGTTTTTCTCCCTTTAAGTTTTTAACGATTGCAAGGCTCGAAGCGGTGTTTTACAATGCCGTTTCGAGCCTTTTGCATGATGGGTCGGTTTTTATTCAGTGTCGCACAAAGACAGGCAAGCTATGAAAAAGCTTTATTTTTCCAAGAACGTGGTGATCGTGGTGGTGGACGCGCTGCTTTTTTGTTGCGCTCTCTACCTTGCCTACCTGCTGCGTTTCGATTTTCGTATCCCCCGTTTTTACAGGGTCCCGTTTCAGCAGGTCCTTCCCCTGGTAATCCTGCTGAAGCTGGCCTCTTTTTACTGGTTCGACCTTTACCGGGGCATGTGGCGTTATACCAGTTTTTCCGACCTTTTTAATATCGTTAAGGCCGCTTTGAGCACAAACCTGTTGATTGTGGCGGGTCTGCTGTTTATCAACCGTTTCCATGGATTCCCCCGCTCGGTTTTCCTCATCGACGCCCTGCTTACCATTCTGTTTGTCTCCGGGTTTCGCATTCTGATCCGCATTTATTTTGAGCACGCTGCAGGCGACAAGATGGGGCGGGTGGTGAAAAAGGCCTCGTGGATGGTGAATGCGTGGTGCCCACGGAACACGAAAAACTAATGGTGTTACGGGGGGGCGAGACCCAGGCCGCCGTCCTCAACGGGGCCGCAATAAAGGCCCGCCTGAAAAAAATCGTGCCCGAGTATACACCGTTTTTTAAAAATTGTACCGTCGCCTGATCCCGGCCAAGACACAGGCGTTGACGAGCCGCATCGGTTTCTATATGCAGAAAGGGAAGAAGACCGGCAATGGCAAAAAACGATTCACAGGAAAAGACTATACTGATAACCGGCGGTGCCGGGTTTATCGGTACCAATTTTATTTATCATGTCCTGGAGGCAAGTTCCCAGTTTCGGGTTGTTAACCTGGATGCTCTTTTGTGTGGCGGCAACGCCGCCAATCTTGACCGGCTGCCGGACCCTGCCAGGTCGCGATACCGGTTTGTGCGCGGTAAGGTTCAGGACGGTGCCCTGCTGGACCGGCTTTTTGCCGAAGAACAGTTTGCCGGTGTGTTTCATTTCGCGGCCCAGACCCACGTGGACCGCTCCATCACCGATCCCGGGGATTTTGTTGAATCCAATGTGGTGGGAACCTTCCGCCTGCTGGATACATGTCTCAAGTACTGGCGCAGGGGTGCTCTGGATGCTGACTTTCGCATGGTTCATGTTTCCACGGACGAGGTGTATGGCAGCCTGGGCAGTGAAGGGCGCTTCTCTGAAACCAGTCCTTACGATCCCTCCAGCCCTTATTCCGCGTCAAAGGCGGGTTCGGACCATCTGGTCAAGTCCTATGTGCGGACCTATGGGCTGCCGGCCATGGTGACCAACTGTTCCAATAATTTCGGTCCTTACCAGTATCCTGAAAAACTGATCCCCCTGATGATTGCCAATATTCTTAAAGAAGAACCGCTTCCGGTCTACGGGGATGGCAAAAATGTCCGGGACTGGCTTTACGTGCTGGACCACTGCGAGGCCCTGATGCGGGTGTTTGAAGCCGGCCGGCCGGGGGAGAGTTACAACATCGGCGGGGGACGGGAGTATGAGAACATCGAACTGGTACACATGCTCTGCGACCTGGTGGACGCCCGGCTGAACCGGTCAAAGGCGCAAAGCAGCCGCCGCTTGATTCAGTTTGTCACCGACCGGCCGGGCCATGACCGGCGGTACGCCATTGACGCATCAAAAATCAAACGCGCCCTGGACTGGAGCCCCCGGCACGATTTTGCCCGGGCCCTGGATCAGACCGTGACATGGTATCTGGACAACCGGCAGTGGCTGACAGGCGGCAAACAGAATCAATAAAACAGACAAACGGGAGTTGGATAATGAAGGGCATTATTCTGGCGGGAGGTTCGGGGACACGGCTTCACCCGGTCACCCATGTGGTGAGCAAACAGCTGTTGCCGGTCTATGACAAACCCATGATCTACTATCCGCTGTCGGTCCTGCTGCTGGCCGGTATACGGGACATTCTGATTATTTCGACTCCCATTGATCTGCCCGGGTTCCGGCGGCTGCTTGGGAATGGCTCCCAATGGGGGGTCTCTTTTTCCTATGCCGAACAGCCCCGGCCAGAAGGACTTGCCCAGGCCTTTGTGATCGGCAGAAATTTTATCGGTCAAGATCCGGTGTGCCTTATTCTGGGGGACAATATTTTTTACGGTTACGGTTTGACAGACAAGGTCTCCCAGGCCGTGCAACTGACAACAGGGGCCACTATTTTCGGCTATTGGGTAAAAGATCCCCAGCGTTACGGGGTGGCGGCTTTTGACGCGGATGGCCGCGTGGTGGATATTGAGGAAAAACCGTTGCATCCAAAGTCCAACTGGGCCGTGACCGGTCTTTATTTTTATGACAACCGTGTGGTGGATATCGCCGCCGGCCTGAAACCATCGGACCGGGGTGAACTGGAAATCACCGATGTAAACAAGACCTATCTTGAGAGCGGGGACCTGTTTCTTGAGAAGCTGGGCCGGGGCGTGGCCTGGCTGGACACCGGCACACCGGAGAGCCTGCTGGAAGCGTCCAATTTTATTGAGACCATTGAAAAGCGCCAGGGCCTCAAGATCGCCTGCGTGGAGGAGGTGGCCTACCGAAAGGGCTTCATCGACGCGGCGCACCTGGAGAAGCTGGCCGCCGCTTATGGCAAGAGCGACTACGGCGCCTACCTGCTGGATGTGCTTCGATTCAAAAGAGAGGTATAACCATGCGGGTCGTTGACACGGATATTGCCGGGATACATATCATTGAACCGGATGTTTTTGAGGATGCGCGCGGGTTTTTCATGGAGATCTATCAGCGGCAGCGGTATGCGGAATACGGAGTGGATGTGGATTTTGTTCAGGATAACCTCTCTTTCTCATCGGCAGGCACATTGCGGGGACTGCACTACCAGTATCCCTTTTCCCAGGAAAAGCTGGTCCATGTCCTGGCCGGTGAGGTGCACGATGTGGCGGTGGACGTGCGGCGCGGCTCTCCCACCTTTGGCCGGTGGGTGGGGGTGACGCTTTCATCCGCCAACCGGCGGCAGTTGTTTATTCCAAAGGGTTTTGCCCATGGTTTTCTGGTATTAAGCGACACGGCGCTGGTGACCTATAAATGTGGCGATTATTACCATTCCGAGGCAGACCGGAATCTGCGCTGGGATGACCCGGCGCTTGCCATCGACTGGGGTATAAAATCGCCGCTGCTGTCGCCAAAGGATGCGGCGGCGCCGTGCCTGAAGGATATTTCTTCAGATTACCTGCCGGTATACGGTGAGTTTGAGTAAACAATCACCGGCCACAAGCCGGATGTTTACGCTTAACCGGGACCAATAAACGATTTATCCGGAGAAAAAATGGAAAACGGTATTGCCCCCCCTCATGGCGGACGGTTGATCAACCTGGTGGCCGATGAGTCAAGGATCGCCAAGTTGAAGGAACAGGCCCTGAACCTGGAAGAGATCGTATTGAGCGGCCGCCAGCTCTGTGATTTCGATATGCTGGCCACCGGTGTTTTTTCCCCGCTTTCCAGGTTCATGACCCGGGCCGATTATGAGGCCGTTGTGGCGCAAATGCGGCTGGCATCGGGAGATCTGTTCCCCCTGCCGGTGTGTCTGGATGTTTCAAGCGAACGTGCCAGAACCCTGGCGCCGGGACAGGCCGTGGCCCTGCGGGACCAGGAGGGACTGCTGCTGGCGGTGATGCACATTACCGACGTGTGGCAGCCGGACCGGGAGCACGAGGCCCGGGCGGTATACGGCACCACCGACTGCGCCCATCCCGGCGTTCACCACCTGCTGCGATGCTGCGGTGAATATTATGTGGGCGGTACCATGGAGGTGGTGCAACTGCCCATCTACCTGGATTCCCGGCAGCTTCGCAAAAGCCCGGCAGAGGTCCGGGAGCTTTATCGCAAACTGTCGTGGCAACGGGTGATCGGGTTTCACACGCGCCAGCCCGTTCACCGGCTTCAGTTCGAGATGACCATCCGGGCCATGCGTAATGCAAGGGCCAACCTGCTCTGCCTGCCCAGCGTGGGCATGACCGACCCCGACGATGTGGACCATTATACACGGGTCCGGTGTTACAAACGGGTGGCTGAACGTTATCCCCCTGACTCGTTTCTGCTCAACCTGGTGCCCATGGCCATGCGCATGGCCGGGCCCAGGGAGGCCCTGCTGCATCTGATTGTGGCCAGGAACTTCGGCTGCTCCGGATTTATTGTCGGCCCGGACCATGCCAGCCCCCCCCATCCGGATAATGGCGCGGCGTTTTATGAAAAGGACCAGGCCTGCCGGCTGCTTGAAACCCATGCCGGAGAACTGGACATGGAGGTGATCGTATTTAACGAGATCGTCTACCTTCCTTTTGAGGATGAGTTTGTTCCCGCGGACCAGGTGGCCGATGGCACACAGTATGTTTCCATGCCGGGGTCGCTGATCCGGCGGCGCATGCGGGCCGGCAAAACCATTCCCGACTGGGCCACTTTTCCGGAGGTGCTTGAGGAACTGGAGCGGGCCTGCCCGCCACCGGCCCGGCAGGGGTTTACCGTGTTTCTTACCGGCCTTTCCGGAGCCGGCAAGTCCACCATCGCCAAGGTTCTTTATTCCCGGTTTTTGGAGATCGGTACCCGGCCGGTGACCCTTCTGGACGGCGACATCGTGCGGCACAACCTTTCCAGTGAGCTGACCTTTTCAAAGGAACACCGTGATATTAATGTGAAGCGGATCGGGTTTGTGGCCAGTGAGATCACCAAGAACCGGGGCATCGCCATCTGCGCGCCCATTGCGCCCTATGCCGCCACCCGGGTCGATGTGCGGCGGGTCGTTGAGGCTTATGGCGGATTTTTCGAGGTCCACGTGGCCACCCCTATTGAAGAGTGTGAAAAACGCGATCGCAAGGGCATGTACGCCAGGGCCAGGGCCGGCAAGATCAAGGGGTTTACCGGCGTGGATGACCCTTACCAGGCGCCGGTCTGCCCGGACCTGAAGATCGACACCACGGACATGACCCCGGACGAGGCGGCCCAGGCCATTCTGCTGTTTCTCGGCGAAAAGGGATATATATAATCGTCAGAGGTGTTTCGTCTGATGTATTTCATTTTTCCCCGGTTTCAACAATCCGGCACACATCGGCAATAATTTCTTCGGAGATCTGCTGCATGGCCCGGCTCATGGCCTCGGCAAAGGCCCGGGGATGGTTCCGCACGCAGGGCCCTGACGCATGGTAGCTTTTTTGAAGTGCAGCGGCGCTGTTCGTGCCGCCGTTACCGAACGGGGCGGTCACGGTCATAGCCAGCACAAGTTCGGCCTGCCAGGGGTCGGTGGTATCGTTTTCCAGAAATGTTTCGATGTGACCTTCGATATGATAAGCCATGAAAGCAGGAGCGGCCGGGCCGAAAACAGCGGCAAATTTTCCGGACTGCCTCAGGTCTCTTGCCAGCAGGTGGCTGACCATGTCGGCCGGCGCCGTGTGCCACCGGTGATACACGTAGGCGTCGGTCTGGAAAGGTTGTTTTTTGTAGATCATGGCGGTGGTGGCGTAGAGGGGATCGGCGGAGAACCGGTCCACGCGGATCGCCGGCGCCGACGGGCCGGTTCCGGCCGGCGCCGGCGGATCATATTCCAGAATGTAATAGGCGGTCTGTATAGGAGGCTGGGTCAGGCTCGACAGGTTGATGCAGCCGGCGGCCACCAGGGCCAGTGCCCCGAAAACAAGGCATCGCGCAAATGGGATGTGACGGACGTTCATGTGGATAGCACTCCATGGCGGCAAAAAGGTTGTCTATGGCGTATCATAAGGCTCAATGTTCTTCTCCGGCAGGGGGGCCGCGAAAAAGAGCTGGGAAGGCTGGCTGGCGCCTTTGGCGGTCATCTGTCGCAGGTTGCTGCTGATCTCCTCAAGATGGGAGATGGTGACCAGCAGACGGTTCTCAAAAGTGTCGAGGCGGGTATCGGCCCGTCCCAGCATGGCTGCCCCGGTGGTTGTGATCTCCCGGATTTGGGTCATGGCCGCTTTCATGTTGACAATGATGTCGCCGAGCTCCTTTTCGTTGGCCGTGATCAGGTCGTCCACCCGGGTGGCGGCCTGGCTGGCCCGGGATGTAAATGTGTTCAGGCCGGGAGCCGCTGACTCAAAGGAGGAGATTACCCGGTTGGCGTTCAAAATAGCGGTGTCCAGACGATCGGAGATGGTCTTGACCCGGGCGTCGGCCAGGGTTTTGTTGATCGCCGCCAGGGTCTCTTTCAACCCTTCGGATATGGTTGCCAATTCGAGCCCCTTGAGCTGTTCCACCACCTCGGTTACGCCCCCCAGCAACTCGCGGATGTCGGAGGGGCGGGTGGGAATAACGGGATAGGCGGAGGCATGGGACGGAGTGGGAAGCAGGACCGATTCCCCCGGTTTTTTCAGGTCGATCTCCACAAACATGATACCCGTGATGCCGATGGACTTGAGCTGTGCAATGGTATCGGTGCCCGGCTTCCAGTCCGGGTCAATCCGCAGTATCACCTCAATGAGCCGGTCGTCCTTTGATATGCGGATGTCGTGGACCTGACCGATGGAGACCCCCCGGTACTTGACCGGTGAGTCCTTGTTCAGGCCCTGGACCGATTCGTCAAAATAGGTTACGTAGAGGCTGCCCTTCTGGAAATAGCTGGTGGCCCCCACGTAGATAACGGTGGCAGCGGTAGCGGCGATGCCGATAATCAGAAACAGGCCCACGATAAAGTTGGTCCGCATTGAGGCCATGCAGCATATTCCTTACGCTTGTTGTGCTTCCCGCCCGGCGTGTGCCGTCAGACGGTCTGCCAGCCGGTTGTTCCGGGCCTGGGCTGCCGGTTAAAAAACTGTTTTACAAAAGGGTCGTTGCATTCATTTTTCAGGAATTCCGGCGTTCCTTCGGCGATAATGCCCTTTTTTGCCTTGCCCAGCATGATGACCCGCCTGGTCAGGGTAAAGACGCTGGCAAGGTCATGGGTCACCACCACCATGGTTGTACCAGAACTCCGGTTGATATGCAAAATCAGTTCGTCGATCTCCGCCGCACTGACCGGATCGAGCCCGGAAGACGGTTCGTCCAGAAACAGGATCGAAGGGCTCAGGGCCAGTGCCCGGGCCATGGCCGCCTTTTTTTTCATGCCGCCGCTGAGTTCGGATGGCAGGTGGTTTTCGAACCCGGCAAGCCCCACCATTCCCAGCTTCATGCGTATAATTTTTTCGATGGCGCTCCTGTCAAGATCGGTATAGGCGGCAATGGGCAGGGCGATGTTTTCCCCCACGGTCATGGAGCCGAACAGGGCGTTGTTCTGAAACAGGACCCCGACCTTTTTTGTGATGGCGTGTCGGGTCGGGGGCGCGCCTTCCAGGAACACGGTCCCCGATGAGGGCTTTGCCAGTCCGATCAGGATGCGCATCAGCGTGGTTTTTCCGCAACCGCTTTCGCCGATGATCACCACGATTTCATGCCTGTAGATGGAAAGGTTCACATCGTCGAGTACCACGGCGGCGCCGAACCGGGCACGAATGCTTCTGGTTTCGATGATTTTTTCCGCAGCCATATTATCCCCAGTAAAGCCGAATCAGTGCCACCACCGAGTCGGCCAGTATGATAAAAAAGATGCCGGTGACAACGGCCGATGTGGCGGCGCCACCCACCGACGCGGCCCCGCCCCGGACCTGGAATCCCCGAAGACAGCCGATGACGGCGATGAGAAGGGCGAATATGCCGCTTTTGGCAAGGGCCCACAGCACATCGTCAATGAAAAGTGCGTCCGACACGCCTTCCAGGTAGGGTCCCATCTGAAGGTTCAGCAGGGTCACGCACACCACCAGGCCGCCCATCAGGGCAAAGATCACCGAGCAGACGGTGAGAATGGGAAGCACCACCACCAGGGCCGTGATCCGCGGTATTGCCAGGAACAGGGTGGGGTCGAACCCCATGCTGATCAGCGCGTCCACCTCCTCGGATATTTTCATGGTGCCGATCTCCGCCGCATAGGCGGACCCGGTGCGGCCGGCAACGACGATGGCGGTCATCGTGGGACCGATCTCCGCCACCATGGCAAAGGTGATCATGGCCGGGATATAGATATCGCCTCCCAGTTTTGTCAACTGCACCGATGAAACAAAAGCCGAAATCAGGCCGATGATGATGCCGATAAGACCGATGATGGGAATCGCGTCCACACCGTCCCTTCTGATCAGTTCAATGGTGTCGGCCATTCGGAAAGAGCGGGGGGAAAAGAGCGCGCGCAGGAAGGCAAACAGTATCGACCCCACAAAGGCGATGGAGGAGTCGACCCGCTTGATGCCGCCGATCACCGTGTTGCCCACCTCTGGAATGACATCCAGCAGCCCGTGGCTGGATGAGGCATGGGGAGGCGCCGCATTCAGATCTGCTATGCCGGAAAAAAGCTGAAAGAGCCGTTGCGCCTGACCGGTCACCTGGACGACCACCACCTCGCATCCTTTTTGTGTGGCAACGCTTTTGAAGTTTTCGACAGCCAGCACACCAAAATCATCCACGCTGGTGATGTCGGCCAGGTCCAGGCGTATGGGACAGGCCCCCTGACGGCGCTCAAGAATTTTATGAAGATCAGCGGAAAGGGATTGGTGGGAGTCGATGGTCAGGGCGCCTGAGACATGAATCGTGATACCGCTGCCAGAATCCTCATCAACCCGAAGACGGGCGGTGGGCCTCTCTGTGGCGTCCGGCATGGTCCTCCCTCATGGTTCCCCGCAATACCCGGTTACACGGCAGCATAATGATTGAAGCAGGATATCCCCTCGGCCAGGACGGCCTGGACCCTGTCCAGGACCGGACAGGCTTCACAACAGCGGGGCAGCTCTTTTCGCTGGTGGCAGTCCCGGCATGGGCTTTTGATAAAATAACCTATTTCAAAGTCAAACTTGTTTCTGTTGGCAAAGATTTCGTACATGTTAAATACATTCCGCTTTGAGTGAGCATGGCGTGCTTTTTTCTATACCACGGCTTGAAACGAATGTAAAACCGGCGGGAAGGTCCCGGGCGATTACCGTTCTCCCCGGCCGTTTATCGCCAGCCGTTCGGACAGAATTCTTATTCATCATGGGCGTCTGTCCAATTGTTTGTTCCCGGATATCGTTTTCATATCAGGGTTTTGCCAGGGCCATGGCCAGCACCGATACCGGGTGCAGGACCTGAAGACCGGTATGGGCCTCGATCTGCCACTTGCAGGATTCGCAGTCGGTAATCACCACGTCCGGGGCGATTGCCCGAATCTGGCGGAACAGGGGTTGGCCGATGTCTTCGGCAAGGGTTTCAAACTCTTTTTTAAACCCGTAGGTGCCGGCCAGGCCGCAGCACTCCGAATGAAGCAGTGTCAGGTGCAGGCCGGGAATGCGGCGAAGCACTTCAATGGTGTACATGACCCCGCCGGTCCGCTCCAGGTGGCAGGGGGAGTGGTAGGCGGCGGTCAGGTTCAGCGGTTTTAATGCCGGCAGGTTGCCGGCCTTAAACTTTTTGTAGAGAAACCGGGTGATAAATTCGATACGGCCGTCAATGGCCGATGTGTCCATGTCCAGCAGCTCGGGGTAGTCCTGCTGCACCGTGAGAATGCACGAGGATGAGGAAAAAACGATTTTCCGGTCTGTCCCTTTTGCCGCGGCTGCCAGGCTTTGAATGTTGGCATTCGCGTTTTTCCTTGCCCTGGTCAGGTTGCCGGCCGCGATCAGCGGCACCCCACAGCACTTCTGGGCCGGGGCGATTACCCCGATGTTCATGGCGTTGAGCACCGCCACCACGTTCCGGCCCAGATCGTGAAAATTGTAGTTGACATAGCAGCCGTAAAAATAGAGGACCTGTTCGGAAAAGGCTTTCTGAATTCGGGCCTGGGCCTTGAGTTCGCCGGCAAACCGGCCGGAGGCGTAAGCAGGGAAACGGACTTTTGCGGAGATGTTTAAAAACAGGCCCAGCAGCGCCTTCACCGGGCCAAGGCCCAGCAGGAAGTTGGCGAGCCGGGCGAGCCGGGTGGCGAAAAATCCAGCCAGGTCGGTATGGGTCAGCAGAAAATTACGGACCCGGTGGCGTTTTTTGAGCCGGGTGCTTCTTGCCAGGGAGATAAAATCGGTGATGCGCACCCCCGAAGGGCAAACCGTTTCGCACCGCTTGCAGTTGTTGCAGTAGGCCAGAGAGCTGTCCGCCAGAAAAGGGGTCTTGATGCGCATGCGTTCGGCATCCGGGCCGGAATACTTGGGCCCCGGATAAAGCGGGGTCACCCGGGCCACAGGGCAGTAGGCGGTGCACACGGTACATTTGATACAGCGGTCAAAACTGGTGTTGTCAAGATCGATCATGGCAAATCCGGATAGCCCTGGCGCTGGCGGGTGGCCGAACAGATGCCCCGGGCGATGCGCAGGCCCGTCACATAGCCGGTGGCAACGGCCACGCCGCCGCCGCACCCCTGGGTGACCGGGTCGTAGCCGGACAGCACCGCACCCGTGCAGAAAAGATTTTCCACGGTCTTTCCCGCCGGGGTCTTCGGATGGAACGCGTCATCCGTGATGACCCCGGCGGAAAGAAACGCATGCCCCCCAGGGGCAAAAAAGTTTTCCGATCCCAGGCAGCGGGCTTCAGGGGACCGGGCCAGGGCCAGGTTGAAGACCCGCTCCTCGATATGGTCAAACCGGCTGACAAGGCCTCCTGAAAAGAAACTACCGGTGGACAGCACATAAAATTCGGCTGTAAGGGTGTCGTTCTGGTTTTTTGTGCGGATGGCGGTTACACGGCCGTCGGCGATGGTCCCCTTTTCCGCGGTTTCCCGCTGGATAAAGACGCCACCCATGGCCGCGAACCGGGACTTGAGGGCATTGTCCAGCCGCATGCCCGGCATGGAGGGGGGAAGGGTGGGCACTTCGTAAATGATTTTTCCGGTTTTTTCGCACAGCCGGTCAAGCACCGCGTTGTGGCGTTCAATTCCCAGCACCGCCGGAAGCCCAACGATATCGGCGTCCGGGCAGGCCGTTGTGATGAGACGGGCCATTTCATCCGGGTCCATGGTGTCAAATATCCGGGCGATGTCGATGGAGCGCATGCCATGGACCGGTGAAGGGCTTTTTTCTTTTTCCGGCAGCCGAATCTCGGCGCATTGAATGTCGCAGGCGGAAAAGAGCTTGTGCCGTTTGAGGTTGGCGGCGGCCAGGCCGGGGTGAAAGTCCCGAAAGCCGTGAATGTTCATGATGGTAATGGCCGGGGTACGGTCGATGACCGACCTTATTTCCTGGTTGAAAACGCTTCGCTGGGAAAAGAAGGTGGGCTTCAAGGTACCCAGGGCCGTGACGTGAAAGTGGTTGCGGGAACAGTTTTCATGAAGGGGAAGGCCGGCCCCGGCCATTTCCTGCCTGAAAAAGGCCAGGGCCTCTTTTATGGTGTCGATGCCGCACCGCGCGTAGGGATGTTCCGGGTGCACGTCGATAAACCGGGGCAGGGCATCAAGGGGGTCGGCCACAACGGCGGCTTCGGGAAAATATCCCAGCAGGTCCACTGAGCCGGATGAAAAGTGAAGGGCACTCATGCCTGAGGAAAGAATGGCGCAGGAGAGTCCCTCTGCAAGGCACGTGATGCCGCAGGCAAGACCTGACAGTCCTCCGCCGATGATCAGACAGTCGTAGTCGGTGCCGCTATTCAAATTCGTCCGCAAGACAGACCCCTTCTCCCCGGCCAGGGCTGGAAGCAATGGTTTTGGCCAGGCCGAAGATGCCCTGGCAGATCCAGTAGGAAAATTCGGCCTCCCGCAGGGTATCGCCCCACAGCACCGGCCGAATGCCCTTCCACCGCTCCTCTAAAAAGTCGATGAGCATTTTCGTGGCGTCGGTGCCGTCGGTGTGCCGGTGTTCGATAAAGGCCCCGGCGCTGCGGTAGGCACAGAACAGCCCCTGGCAGGGTCCCATGCCGATGCGGGTCCGGCGCCGCAGGTCCACGATGTCCTTTACATGCAGGTGTTTCAAGGCATAGGCCACCTCCCGGGAGGTGACCATTTCGCATTCGCAGATCAGGCCCGTGCCGCCGTCGCTCTCTTCAAGAATGTCATCGGCCCGTTTGCCGTGGCGGTAGTAGGTCGACTGGGCCACGGACTCGGAAAAGGGCAGGGCGCGGACGCCCCGGGGAACCGGTTCTTCCGATCCGGGCAGGGGGGTCGCAGCGGTGCGGCAGGGACGGTTTTCCCCCAGCTTCCGGCAGGCCAGGTTTACCGCTTTTTCCGCCATCAGCCGGGAGGTCATGAGCTTGCCCCCGGCAATGGTGATAAAATTTTTCACATGGTCCCGCTGCTGATGGTCGATGAGCACGATGCCCCGGGTGATGTTGCGGCCATGGGTCTCGCCGGGTGATGCGGCCACCAGGGGCCGGACCCCGCAGAAGGCCCGCAGCACCCGGGTGCGGGACAGGTTGGGCACAAGACGTTCTCCTTCTTTGAGCAGGGTCCGGACTTCGTCGTCGGTGACCCGCAGATCGGAGATCGCCTCGTAGGAAATCCGTTGAGATGTGGTGCCGATCAGGGAGACGGTGTCCCCCGGCACCAGAATGTCGCCGTCGGCCGGTTTTCTGCACCGGTTGAGTACCACGTTGTTGATGCGGTAATCCAGGATCACCATGGCACCCTTGGAGGGGAACATGACCAGCTCGATATCAGCCATTCTGCAGAGTTCCTGGCACCACACGCCGGAGGCGTTGATCGCCACCTTTGCACGGACTTCAAAGGTTTCTCTGGTGCACCGGTCCAGGCACCGGGCACCGGCAATTGCATCCTGGTGGACGATAAAGCCGGTGACCCGGGTGTGGGTCAGGATTTGTGCCCCGCGCTCCGATGCGTCTAAGGCATTGGCCGACGCCAGGCGAAAAGGATCAATGGTGGCGTCCGGCACGGTGACAGCCCGGGTGACGGCGGGGTTCAGGTTGGGTTCCATGGCCAGGGCGGTGCTGACGTCGATCTCCCGGCAGGGAATGTCCGCCCTGCGACAGGCCTGCACCAGGGCGTCATGGTAGGCCGGGTCGTCCTCCGGAAGGGAAACGAAAAGGCCGCCGGTCTCTTCGATGCAGTGGCGGGCGATTTTTTTTAAAATCCGGTTTTCCGTGATGCACTCCACGGCGGATTCAAAGTCCTTGACCGCGTAGCGGGCACCGGAGTGCAAAAGGCCGTGGTTCCGCCCGGTGGTACCGGCGGCCAGGTCGGTCCGCTCCACCAGTACGCAGGGAATACCGCGCAGAGCGCAGTCCCTGGCCACGGCCGTTCCGGTGGCGCCGCCGCCGATGACAAGAATGTCGGTTGTGATCTGTTTCATTGCATCCCTTTCCAGCATTATATAGATAGTACGGCCACCGTCAACAAGGGGGTCGGTGGCGCCCCGATATTCAACGCCGCCGACACGATAAGCGACAAGACGCACGGGTGTTGGTGTTTGAATAGAGAATCAAACCGGGCATGATCCTGATACCCCCGATCTCCGATGCCGGTTTGCCCCGGATCAAGGATTTGACTGAAAAAGGGCCTTTCACCGCCTTTGCCGCCGGTCAAACAGAATTTGGCGGGAATGCCCTTGTTAATGTCAAACCCCAAATAGGCCTTGGCTTTTTTGGAATGTTTCCGGTAGTCGGCCCGGGTCATGGACAACACGGCGTCGATGAGAGATCCGTCGATGGCGATGAGATTTCCGGGATGACAATAGCGATCGGGCAGGACCCTGGATGCTTCACCGCAAAGGCCGTTGTAAACGAACTGGACTTGTTCCGGTCCCCGGTTGTTGATGTTGACTGCTTCGAAGAAGCTGCGTTTTTCGATGCCGTCCTTGGGCGCGATATGTTCACGGGCAAAACCATCTTCCTTGGGAACCCGGCTAAGATGCCTGCCCGACGTATGTTCTTCGAGATGGTAGAAGATCAACGCCTTCAACTGGTCTTCGAATTCCATTTTCAATGGCCTGTCGCCTTTGGATTGAAGCACCGGCGCCGTTGGAACAAGTTTGACGGCCGGTTTATACAGTTTTTTAAATGACGGTGGTCGGCGGTGTTTGCGTGGCGTAAAGGATTGCGGAGTGATTTATAACTCATTGCAATAATTATTAATATTACAAGTCGCCGCGAAAATTTTTTCCTGAAAGTCAAGCAAAAAATTTACTTTTTTGAATTTTTTTCACCGTCTTGTTCATGCAGAAACCTGACCGGACAACACTGAGCTTGAATGGCAGCACCGTTTGTTTTGTCATTTCTTCACTTCGTTAGACGCGATTGTTGTCTTGATAGCACATATCTACTTGAACAAACGAGGTTTTTCAATACTTTTCTTCACCAAACCCATAATAATCGCGGATTCGGGGAGGCGCATCTTGAAAGGCCCGGCCGACCCGTGGCCTATGAGCATCGGGAAAAGTTCGAGTTTTTCACTTGACCTTGCCCATGGCATCATGTATGAAATTCGTTTGATCAATAGAAGACTTATCCAGATAAAACCGGTCGGTTGAGATATGTAAAACCGTTTAAGGAAAGGATAAAACAGTATGGAACCAATCATTGCACCTGCGGATTTTTCGCTTTTCGGCTTTATTCCCACAGTGATCTTTTCGTTTCTGATCCCGGTAGTGGGCGTGGGGTGCTTTGCCTATATCATGGCAAGGCGCATGGCCCCGCTGGTCAAGGCGGCGCCGGACAACCGGTTCGACCAGATTCCCCAGCGGATTATCGCGGTAATCAAGCTGTGGCTGCTCCAGTGGCGTCAGCCCCGCTACATGGTGGCCGGCGTGCTTCACATCATGATTTTTGCGGGCTTTCTGGTACTCTCCATCCGGTCCACGGAACTGGTGATCCTGGGGGTGTCGTCCAGCTTCAAGATTCCCGGGTTTAACACCATCATCGGCGACATTTACAACGTGTTCAAAGACTATGCCGCCACCATGGTGCTGGTGGCCTGTATCATCGCCGCCTACCGGCGCGGTATTGTCAAGCCGGCCCGTTACGCGGTGCCTGAAAAATACGGTCACGACCACACCGCTGAGGCGGTTTTTGTTCTGGGCCTGATTTCCACCCTGATGATTTCCGAAAGCCTGTTTGAAGCCAGTGAGCTGGCCGCGTCCGGTCATGAAAAGTTTCTGGCCCCCCTGTCCCTGGTCTGGTTCGAGCACCTCCTGCTTTCCGGGGCTTCCCAGGGCACACTGCAGACCATCCATATCGCTGCCTACTACGTGCATGACATCACCTTTTTCTTCTTTCTCTGCTTTCTGCCCATGGGCAAGCATTTCCATGTCATCACCTCGGTGTTCAACGTCTTTTTCATGCGCATGAAAAAGGGCAACATCAAGCCGGTGCGCCACGATATCACCGACGAACAGCTCGACGACCTGGAGTCCTTCGGCGTCAAGAAGATCGAGGATTTCACCTGGAAGCACATGCTGGATTTTTACTCCTGCGCGGACTGCGGCCGATGCTCAGACCAGTGCCCGGCCAATACTGTGGGCCGGCCCCTGTCTCCCCGGTTTATTACCATCAAGGGCCGGGATAAGCTGTTTGCCAACTATCCGCTGCGGGGCGCCTTTGCCGAGAGCAAACCCCTGATCGGCGATATCTACGAAGAGGCTGAAATCTGGTCCTGCACCACCTGCGGCGCCTGCGAACAGGAGTGTCCTCTGGGCATAGAATACATAGACAAGATCGTGGACCTGAGACGGGCCATGGTGGATGAGGGCATGGTGCCCCAGTCCCTGCAGAAGCCCCTTTCCGCCCTGGAAAAGCGCGGCAATGCCTGGGGCAAGATGGAAAAGAAGCGGGCCGAGTGGGCACAGGAAGAGGAGTTTGCGGCCCAGTGCCAGGTGAAGATTCTGGACGGCAAGGAGACCGCCGACACCCTGTACTTTGTGGACAGTATTTCATCTTATGACGACAGGATGCAGGCCCTGGCAAGGGCCACGGCCCGTATCCTGTGCGCGGCGGGCACCGATTTCGGCATACTGGGCAAGGAGGAAAAGGACAGCGGCAACGAGGTGCGGCGGTTCGGCGAGGAGATGCTGTTTCAGTCCCTGAAGAACCACAACATCGACGCCATTCTGAATTCCGGCGCCAAGCACATTGTCACCGCCGACCCCCACGCTTTTAACGCCATCAAAAACGACTACCATAACGACGAACTTCCCGCCATTGAGCATCTTTCCCAGTTTGTGGCCCGCAAGATTGCCTCCGGTGAAATCCGGCTCAAAGGGGTGGAGGATCCAAGTAAGATTTACACCTATCATGATCCCTGCTACCTGGGCCGGCACAATGAAGTTTATGATGATCCCCGGAACGCCATGGATGCCATTCCAGGTCTCAAGCGGGTGGAGATGATCAAGAGCCGGGACCGCTCCTTCTGCTGCAGCGGCGGCGGACTGATGCTGTTCTACGAGCCCGAGGAGGAGGAACGCATGGCCGTGCTGCGGGTGAAGATGGCGGCCGAGGCCGGGGCCAACGTGATTGTCACGGCCTGTCCCTTCTGCCTGGTGAACATGGAGGATGCCATCAAGGTGGCCAAGATGGAAGACACGATGGAGGCGATCGACTTTTCCGAGCTTATCGCCCGGCATCTGGATGCTTAGCCCGAATATCCAGTTAAATATCCGGGTTGGAAGAGGAAAAACCTTATAGTCAGTGTAAGCGTAAGGGCAAACATAACTCGAAATAACGTTGGGAGGATGAACATGGAAATTTTAGTTTGTGTCAAACGGGTGCCCGACACCGAAGAGAACGAGATCACCATCAGCAGCGCCGGTAATGACATCGAGCGCGATGATCTTGTTTACTCGGTCAATGAATGGGACAACTATGCGGTTGAGGAAGCGATTCAGATCGTGGACAAGGTGGGCGGCTCTGTAACGGTCGTCACGGTCGGTGATGATGAATCCGAAGAGGTGTTGAGAAGAGAGATGGCCATGGGCGCGGAAAAGGGTATTCTGGTCAGCGACGACGCCTTTAAAGGAGCCGACGGCAAGGGGATTGCCACGGCGCTTAAAGGCGTGGTGGAAAAGGAGAAGTATGACCTGATTCTTACCGGTGCCCAGGCCGATGACGGCGCAGGCCAGGTGGGCGGCATGCTGGCCGCCATGCTGGATCTGCCCTATGCCTCCCTGGTCAACAAGATCGAGGTCCTTGACGGCAAGCTCAAGGTGGGCCGGGAGATCGAGGGCGGCAACCAGGAGATGAACGAGATCGAGATGCCCTGCGTGCTTTCCATTCAGACCGGTATCAACGAGCCCCGTTACGTGGGTATTCGCGGTATTCGGAAAGTGGCCTCCGTTGAGATTCCCACTTTCAGCGCGTCGGACCTCGGTGTTTCCGCGACGGAACCCGCCCTGAAGAAGGTCGACTACTTTGTGCCCGAAATGGGCGAGGGCGCGGAAATGCTGGAAGGCAGCGTGGAAGAGATGGCGGAGAAACTGGTTGAACTTCTTAAAGCCAAAGGAGGACTCAAATAATGGCCCAGATTTTTGCATATATCGCACATAAGGATGGAGTGGCGGATGACACCGCTTTAGAGTTGGTGACCGCGGCCAAGGCTATTGACGCCGGCGCCGATGTGACTGCTATTGTTGTGGGATCCGGCGTGGATGCGGTTTGCGACGCCGTGGCCGCCTCTTACAAGAATGTATGGAAGATCGACAAGGCCGACGTGGCCTATCCCAATGCCGAAATCATCCGGGCCATGCTGGTGAAGATATTGCCGGGCGACGCTATTCTGCTGATGGCCCATGATACGTTCGGTATGGACCTGGGACCGGGTCTTTCGATTAAAATGGACGCTCCCTTTGCCCCTGACGTGGTGGGCATTGATGGCGTGGATGGCTCCACCCTGAAGATGGTCCGCCAGGAGTTCGGCGGTCAGGTCAGCACCCACGTGGCCTGCGACATCGTCTCCGGCGCGGTGATCACCATTCGGCCGGGCGCTTTTGCCGCGGATGAGAGCAAAAACGCCGGCGGCGCCGTGATGGACAAAACCGCCGATGCCGGTGACGTGACCGCCAAACGCAAGTTCCTGGAAGTGGTGGAAGCCGAAGCGGGCGACGTGGACATCACCAAGTCCGAGGTGCTGGTCTCTGTCGGCCGGGGCATCGAGGAAGAGGAGAACATCGAGATCGCCCGCGAGCTGGCCGAAGCCATGGGCGCGGATCTCTCCTGTTCGCGGCCCATCGTGGATGCCAAGTGGCTGGAAAAGTCCCGCCAGGTGGGGACCTCAGGCCAGACCGTCAAGCCCAAGGTCTACATGGCCATGGGTATCAGCGGGTCCTTTCAGCACCTGGGCGGCATCAAGGGCAATCCCTTTATCGTGGCGGTCAACAAGAATCCCAAGGCCCCGATTTTCCAGGTGGCCGATATCGGTATTGTGGCCGATATCCTGGAGTTTATGCCGGAGCTGACCGAAAAGGTGAAATCAGCGTAACCGGTTTTTAGTACAGCAGTAAGATCAAAGCGGCGGCGGGGGCAACCCCACCGCCGCTTTTGTTTTTGTGAATAAGGGTTCAAGGGGTCGAGGATTCGAGGATTCAAGTGAAAAGTTTTTGCCTTGATCATTGTACGACGCCGGAATTGTCTTGCACACGTCACTGCGCAGCGGAGCAATTTTGAAGTCGCCCTGCGCGGGGAATAAATGAATAAATGGAATAAATGGGGACGTCCTTAAATAATTAAATGAATAAATGGGGACGTCCTAGAATAAATGGGGACGTCCTTAAATAATTAAATAACTTGACGCGCTCCTACCGCCCTGCTATTTTTTGATTCATGCCAAGACAATCCAGATTAGACGCGCCGGGTGTATTACACCATGTGA
>JAXHVI010000036.1:0-6150 GCA_034189195.1 Thermodesulfobacteriota bacterium
AAAGCAATTTCTCATCTGAGAAAACTTCAAAAGCTGCCCGGACGGGTAAAAAAATACTTTAAACATCCTAAAATTGCCTATGCTGCATAACGTTTACTATTTAATTGCCGGGTTAATAATACCTGAATTTTGCACGTAACTTCCCGCAAACAGCCTTTCGGCCGAATAAAAATTAATCGACGGTAGACATTCTCGCCTGTCGGTTCACATTTCGGTCACCTTCAAGCCGCGCCCATTAAGCATCCGGTCGGCGGCCAAGTTCAATAACTTCTTTTTTTTATTGTTCATATCGTGCAAATTTTTTTTGCTCGTTTTACGCAATAGCAAAATTTTGCCGCCAACCGCCATCTTCCAACCATGCTTTTGGTTTGTTCCGGGCCTCATCCAGAAAATTGAGAAAGTGAATCATCAACGGAGTTCTGGCGTCATGGATCGAATATTTCACCTTGGTCCGGTTCTGATCCATTACCACTTTAGCGGCGATTAGAAGCATCTTGAGCCGGGCGATCCGGAGGGTGTTGGCGCCGATTCCCTTCATGCCTGACGTAGATGCCTCCGTGGTTTCTGAAACGACTTCACTTTGAACGGCCAGCAGCTTCATGTAACGCCAGATGTTATAGGCCGGCATGACCAGTTGAAAAAATGCGTAGTTGCTTTTGAATTTGCCTGTCGGTATGGCTTCCAGGCCTTCGCGCTTGGCCTCCCCGACCAGATTCTCCACATCCGCCCGCTTGTCATATTCGGCTATGATTTTATGGGCCGGGCCGGCCTTGTCGGTACAAAAAATACGGTACGTGTAACGATCCTCTTCCAAAAGTTCCTGCTGAATCGGCTTGCCCGTCTCTTGTTCTTTGGGTATGCGCATGACGACAAACCGGCAGGGTTCCTGCCAGCCCATGGGCTGGTAAAAACAGTCGTTATATTCGATATCTTTTCTTTTATAAGGACGGTACCAGGTGCGTGGATCAAACCAGGGAGTGCATCCTTTGTTGGCAAAGATAAACCGAAAACCACAATCTTTAGCGGCGGCCACGTCCTCCCAGCTGCAAAACTCGCCATCAGCCCGAAGCAGAACCTCCTGCACGCAGCCGGGGAGCTGATTCTTGATTTTGTATATAAAGTCGGCGGTCTCATGGCCGGAGATGGTCTCTCCGGCGCGCAATTTACCGGCAATATACTCCCGGGTCTGATCGATAAAAGCCAATACCGGTCGATACCCTTTCTTGCCCCGGTGCCGGGTGTTATGCCCCTTGCGACCGCCCTGCTGGTTGCCAAACAGCGTCTCAACCGTGGTGTCGATACTGATGGCTATCCGGCCATAATACAAATCAAGCTGCTTCCAGACTCGCTCCCGTAAAATACTCATGACCGTCAAAAGAGATTTGCCCTGATTGATCCCCATGCTGTCAACATACCGCCAGAACGTGCCGACCACAGGCAGCTTCTCCAACCTGAAAAATCCGCAAAACATGGCATCCAGTTGAACATATGCAAAATGACAGATGCGGTTAAACCCTATAAACAGTAGCATCAAAATACCGACCACCATCGAATAATGACCCAGCTTGGGATCGCGACGAGGCGCGATATAGGCCGAGTCAAAAATTTCCTCAAAATTGACCAAATCCAAAAATTTGATCAGCCCCAACAGCCCGCCAAATGGGCTTAATTGTTCAGTGCAGGTATCAAATCCTGTTGAAGCACTGATTTTTCTGGCCTTGACACGATTTTTCTTAAATCCTTTACTGATGAGCTTTTTCCTGCTATTCTTTTCTCGTTGTTTTACCATCTGGGTACCTCCTGTTTTATTGTTGATTTTTAATTAAACCTTAATATAACAGGAGGCCCGAATGGTTTCTTTTAATTTTTTACGATACCCGTGCAAAATTCAGGTGATAAAAGAAAAATTTCTATGTCAATTTGTGGTGCTATCATCCGCGGCACCCTTTGGGGAAACAATAAGATAAAGCTTACAGTTGAGGATATTGCATTAGATAATAATGATATGCAAAGTGCCGGGAAAGGCATAGTTGTAAAATTAGATAATTAGCCCAACAAACGCCATTCACTCAGATGGGCAGGGTCGTGCGGTTTGAGTTTTTTACCAGTTTTTATGTTTACTTGCCATTTACAAAGGTCTGTTCCCACTGGTGATGGCGGACGTTGGCCAAATGATTAATGAACGGGAATCTGATAAATGATGCCTATGAACCATGACGATATCATTCGAGGCTTGGCTGAACGATCTGCCCGGTGTGTTGCCCATTACTGGAAGACGCGGCAGGGGCAGAGGGACAAACAGAAACAGACGGGGAAGGCTGACCATGGTCTTCGCAGTGCTGTAACAGGCGGAGCTCAAATGGATGGCTTCATAGACCTTTTCACGGAGCTGATTACTGATTCCGGTATTTCAAACAGGCACGTCTTCGGGAAAAAGGCCGTCGAACTTCCAGGTTTCTTCCGCCCCACCAAGGAATGGGACCTTCTTGTCGTCCGCGATGACATGCTTTTGGTGGCCATCGAAGCAAAGTCACAGGTTGGCCCCTCTTTTGGGAACAACTTTAACAATCGTACGGAAGAGGCGATGGGAAGCGCTCTGGATCTATGGACTGCTTTCAGAGAGCGGGCCTATCTGAATAGCCCCCAGCCCTTCTTGGGTTATTTTTTCATGTTGGAGGACTGCGAGGCCTCAAATCGACCGGTCAAGGTGCAGGAACCACACTTCAAGGTATTTCCGGAATTTGTGGGCGCTTCGTATTTACGCAGGTACGAGATCTTCTGCCGAAAACTCGTGCTTGAACGACACTACACGGCAGCGGCCTTCATTTCCTCGACATCTGACACGGGAATCTTGGGCCGTTTTTCAACACCAGCGGACGATCTTTCTCTTGAACGCTTTGCAAGGATACTTGTTGCCCATTTAGCGGCATTTGTATAACCACTATGGAAAAAACGACTGTTCACAGATTGATAAACGGTGATGCACGTGATCTTTCATTCCTTGATGACGATTCAGTCCATCTTGTTGTAACTTCACCACCTTATTGGAATCTGAAACGCTACAACGAGAATCCCGACCAACTAGGCCATATTCAAGATTATGAAGCGTTCCTCTTTGAGTTGGAGAAAGTTTGGAGACACGTCTACCGTGTCCTTGTCCCGGGTGGCCGTCTTGTATGTGTTGTTGGTGATGTCTGCGTTGCAAGAAGGAATTTTGGGCGACACTTGGTTTTTCCTCTTCATTCCGACATTAGCGTTATATGTCGGCGAATCGGCTTCGACAACCTTAACCCGATCATCTGGCACAAAATCGCCAACGCTTCATATGAAATTGAAAACGGCTCAAAATTCCTTGGGAAGCCATACGAACCGAATGCCATCGTCAAGAACGATATTGAGTTTATTTTGATGCAGCGCAAACCCGGCGGCTACAGAAAACCAACGATTGAACAACGAGAAAAAAGCCGAATCGGCAAAGAAGACTTCGACCGCTGGTTTCAGCAGATTTGGAATATCACCGGTGCCTCTACTAAGCAGCATCCTGCTCCTTTTCCCATGGAACTTGCCACTCGCCTTGTGCGAATGTTTTCATTCACTGGCGATACGGTATTGGACCCTTTTTGTGGTTCCGGGACTACAATGATTGCGGCCTTTAGGACAGGCCGAAACAGCACCGGCGTTGAGATCGATCCGGAATATTGTCGAATGGCAGCTCGCTTCCTCAAGGCGGAAAGCGCCAACCTCTTCTCAACAGCTGAGCTACGGTTTGAAAAGATAGCCAGTGAAACTGCAAATCTTATAAGAGAAGATCAGGCTCTCTATCAAATTCGGCCAGCTAAAAAAAGATTGGAATAACCACCTGCCCGACTATTTCATAAAACAGTCGGGCTACATCTCAATGCCCTTCCGGGCCTCCACCCCGGCTGCATAGTAATGGCGCACCTCGGCCATTTCCGTGGCGCCGTCGCACAGGTCCACCAGCTCCGGGGGCGCGTACCGGCCGGTGAGCACCAGGGCCTGCCGGTCCTGTTTGGCTGCGATCAACGCTTTTATCTCGTCCAGGGTCACCAGTGTAAAATAGAGGGCGGTAACGATCTCGTCCAGTATCACAAGAGAAAACGCCGGGTCGGCAAGGGCCTGATGAGCACGGGCCAGGCCGCTTGCGGCAAAGGCCCGGTGGTGCGCCAGGTTCTTTTCGTCCGGCACGCAAAAGTCCGGGCTGCCGTGCTGTTCAATCACCACCAGGCCGGCCAGGCGGCGGACCGCATCAAGCTCGCTGTAGGGCCTTGCCTTCATGAACTGGATCACCATGCATTTTTCACCGCAACCGGCTGCTTGCAGGGCCATGCCCAGGGCCGCGGTTGTCTTGCCCTTGCCGTTGCCGGTGAACAGAAACACAGGAGCGTGAAACTCCTTGCTGACGTTCTGGCCCGAAGGGTTCATAAAACCTATCCTTCCCGTTTTTTTCTGCCAGTTATATCTTTTTTACCGCCATTTGAAAACAGGCGCATATTTTTCTTGACAGGCATGAGCGATGTTCATAATGTAGAGCAAAGCTCATATCCGGTTGTTACAACCTTTTTTAATTGCCGGGCACCCTGCCCGAAGGAGACGCCATGTACGACTTTCTGCTGACCCCGGAAGAACGGGAGCTCAAAAAAGAGGCCAGAACCTTTGTGCGCGAAGAGATCTCCAGTGATTTTCTGCGCGCCATGGACAAAAACGAAATCACCTACCCCCGGGAGTTTGTGGAAAAGCTGGCCGAAAAAAACCTCATCGGGGTAAGGTTTCCAAAAGAGTACGGGGGCCGGGGCCTGGGCTGGACCGCCGAGATCGCAGTGCTCGAAGAGATCGGGTGCCTGGGCATTGCCCTGGGGTGCGCCTACTCCATGCCCTCCATTGTGGGCGAGGCCCTTCACGTGTTCGGTACCGAGGAGCAGAAGCAGAAATACCTGGTTCCCTATCTCCAGGGCAAGTTGATTGCGGCCGAGGCCCTGACCGAGCCCAGGGGCGGCTCCGACTTTTTCGGCGCCATGACCCGGGCCGACCTGGAGGGGGACCATTTTATCTTAAACGGTCAGAAGCGATTTGTGGTGGGGGCCGAAGGGGCCGACTTTTTTATTGTCTACTGCCGCACCGACTTTGATCCCAATGCCCACAAATATGGGCGCCTCTCCCTGCTGATCGTGGACAAGGGGCCCGGTGTCGAGGTGGAGTATCTCTACGGCCTGATGGGATGCCGGGGCGGCGGCACCGGCCGGCTGGTGTTCCGGGACGTAAAGGTGCCAAAGGAAAACCTGATCGGCGAGCTTCACAGCGGGGCCCTGTGCTTTCACCAGATGATGATCCCCGAGCGCATGACCTCGGCCGGCGGCAGCCTCTGCGCCTGGGCGGGCCTGGACCTGGCCGTGCGCTACTCCAACCGGCGCCGGGCATTCGGCAAGGAGATCCGTAAATACCAGGCGGTCAACTTCCTGGTGGCCGACTCCATCATGCAGCTGGACGCGGCCCGGGGCCTCTGCTACATCGCGGCAAAAGCGGTGGACAACAACTACCCCAACCTGCGGCGGCTGGTAAGCGAGGCCAAGCGGTTTGCCACGGAATCGGCCTGGAAGATCGTCAACAACGCCATGCAGATCATGGGCGGCATCGGCTACACCGATGTCTACCCCATTGAGCGGGCCCTGCGGGACTCCCGGCTGGCCATGATCTGGACCGGCACCAACGAGATCATGAACCTGCTGATTCAGCATGAATACTACAACGAGGTGCTGGACCCGGCCTACGACCGGCGCATGATGGAAAACGACGCCACCAACCCGGATGAGGCCGAGCGGTGTTTCTCCGATGAAGACATGATGCGGATCCACGAGGCCGGAGGAAAATAGACTGAAAATTTTTGGGTCATTGCGAACGCGGCCCCGTCATTGCGAGGGGCCAAGCGACACACACCCGTCATTGCGAGGAGCGACCTGTCCGCCATAGCCTTTGGCGACGGTGGAAGCGACGAAGCAATCCCCTCCGCACATGTTCAAGATTGCTTCGCCTTCGGCTCGCAATGGCACAAAGGATACAGGCATGACCACATCGGCGTTACGGGGCCTGGCGGCCCTGCGGGAAAACGAACGGGATGCCCGGCGATCCCTGATC
>JAXHVI010000037.1:0-5557 GCA_034189195.1 Thermodesulfobacteriota bacterium
CGCCGAGAAAGTCCCGGCCGACCAGGCCTACGCCTACCACGATGAGCTGGTTATGGAAGTGGGCCGGGACCAGATTCCGGAAAATCTCAGCACCGAGGTCGGCCAGCGATTGCAGGCCCAGCAGCCGGACGGACAGGTTCTTGTGGTGGAAATTGTCGCGGCCACGGACGACACAGTCACACTGGACGCCAACCACCCTCTGGCCGGCAAAGACCTCTATTTTGATCTGGAGATAGTGGAAGTCAGCTGATTCGCATATTTCCAGCTGCCGCCCTGTTTTCCACGGGCAAGCCGGCCCGGCTTTGCCCGTGCCACCCATTTCAGATCCGCCTTGCTTTTAGGATGGATCTGCTGTTGACAAAACAAAAGGCCCTGCATGAAATTCTCATACAGGGCCTTTTTGTCTTAATTCCAGTGCTGCTTTATTTTACATCGTCCCTATCGAGCGCCGGAGGCGGAGCAATCCCCACTGCATTACACATGCCATGAGATTGCTTCGTCGTTACACTCCGCAATGACGAAGGTGCGCCTGGCGCTTCGCAATGACAGCAGGACTTACTTTGGGGAAATCCCCAGCAGGTCTCTGCCCAGGTTCTGCATGGCCTTTTCGGTTCTCGGGGCCAGCCAGATGCCGAACAGGGCTTTTTTGATGGGCAGGCCGGCGACCACCACCTCGGGCTCGGCCTTGCCGTTCTTGTAAACCTTGGTGCCAACGCCCTTCACATACTGAATATCAAACACGTCATCGGGCTTGATCTCCTCGGCAAATACCGACAGGAACATGTCGATCTCTTTCTGAATGGGCGCGGTGTTGCCGCCGGTGGCCTCCTCGAAGCCTACCACCACGGCCTCGACAAACCGCTCGGAGGTGATCAGGCTGGAGATGATCTGAATCTTCAAGGCCATGGTCTCATCGGCATCGATAATGGCCTGGGCATCAGTGGTCTTGCTTTTCAGGTAAAGGCCTGCCGCGTAAATATCCACGGTTACCAGCACCACCTTCTTTTCCCGAATGCCGGCCCCGTTTAACACCAGGTTTTCACCCGCCACGGTGATCGAATCCGGGAGGGTCGCCTTTCCCACCGTTACCGCGCCTGCGACCGATGCCATGCAAAGCACCACCAGACTCACCATCAGTAAACGTTTTACCATGCTGCCGCCTCCATTGTTATGAATTTTCATGTTGACTGCTTGTGCCATTATACTTCCGGGCCGGACAACATACAAAACCACCAGTTAAGTGGACAGCGCGTTGACCAGTACATCCAGGTAGAACCGGGCATGGCTGATATGGGCCGCCATGTTGGCCCGGTGATTGGCGAAAATACCGTCCAGGTCGCTTTCCAGAATGATCAGGGGATCCAGGTTTGCCGCATGATGACAGGCCTCGATGGCGTGGTGGAGGGTGTCCGCGCTGCCCCTGGTCTCAAGGGTCTCATGAAAGTCTTCGGCCACTGCCTCCAGGATCACCAGCATGGTGCTGGCCACGCCCTTGGCATAATAGAAGTAATCATCCGCGGCAAAGGTGCTGACCCGGCTGCCGTCTTTTTCATGGGATTTGACCAGGTTCTCGTCGCATCCGCCCAGCACATCGGCATAGGTCTTAAACAGGGGGATGATGTTGTCCGAGCGTGTGAAAAACCTGGCTTCGCCCCTGGCCAGCTTGCGGCCATAGGCCCGCATCTCGTCGATGCCCTCCTGGTACTTCTGTTCGGCGGAGGGGAACATGAAGCTGTCGGCCTTGACCATGAACCAGTTCATGGCCCGTTCCAGATTTTCATCCAGAATATCGGTGGTGCCGGTGCGGGAGAGCCGCTCGGCCAGCATCACCGCGGTTCGGCGGGTCACCTCCAGAACACCCAGCTGAAAATTGTTGATGTTGTCGGTGGGCTGAACAATGTCATTGGGCCGCCATCCCATAAACCGTTCCTTGAGTTCATACTCCATGGGCTTGACCGCGGCAGTGACAAAGGCCAGCCCCCTGGTCCTGGGTTTTGAACCACCCGCGCCGGCCGTGCCCCCGTGTTCAGACGCCGGGGCATAAGGGGCCGGCGTGGTGGTGACCACGGTTTTGCGTTTTTTATCAACTTTTTCAGCAGCCACCGGGACGTGCGTATCGACGGCAGCAGGAGATGCAGCGGCATCGGCAATCGCATGCTCCGTCACGGCAGCGCCGGTTTCGCCATGCTCTGCGGCGTCCGCCGTGAGAACGGAAGCCGGGCCATGACTGTCAACGGCTGCATGGCCGTCGCTTTCAGGGCTTAGAAAGTTTAAGACAAAAGATGTTCCCCACACCATAAGCGTCACGATCACCACGGCCGCAACCACCCGCGGCACCGCATAGACGCTGAATTTCTCTTCGTTCATGAACCGATCTCTCCTTGACAACCCGGCTTTGCCGGGCGGACCTTTTGATTGCCTGTAACCCGGTTTTGTTTTCCCCCTCACAATATACAAATACCGATAAAATGTTAAGGACTATCTTAAAACGCCGACAAATAAGACGGGTCCTGGATGTGTCACTGCCTCAGCTTGCGGGTGTCCCCCACGCGAATGGTCACCTTTTTGGCGTCAAAATACTCCAGCAGCGGAATGGTGTATTTGCGGGAGGCCCCGGTCATCTCCTTGAACCGGGACGCGTCGATTGTTTCATTTTTATTTAAAAAATCAACCAGTTCGGATTCAAGGCGGTCGAGAACAGCGCTGTTGAAATAAAGATCGTCCTTGACCCTTACCAGGTCTTTCTGCTGCACCAGCAGGTAAAGCACTTCCCGGACCGCACCGGTATCCTGGGTGCCGATGGCGCCGGGCAGCTCCTTGAGGGTGGGCGGAGTCAGACCGCTTTGGGCCAGCAGGTTGACCAGGTCTTCCCTGATTTTTCCCTGGTCCGAGGCCAGGGCCACGGCATGGCCGGCCAGGTGCACGGTATCGCCATCCTGGACCACCTCCTTTTTTTTGACCATTCGGTCCAGCACCCGCTCAAACAGCTTGTCACCGGCCCGGCGCGCGATCCTGGATTTGATGTCCTGCCGGGGCATGCCTTTTTTCAAGGGATTGTCCCGGTGAAACGCGTCGAGAATGGCCCGCATCTCCGAAGCGGTTTTGTCAAAAAACGTTTTGTGAACATAGACCTGTTTTTCCCGGTCCACCAGCAGAAGGGTCTGGCCCGACAGCAAACCGTCCATGGCCTTTGTCAGGGCCTTTTCCGGAAGGTTGGTCATGATCCGGAGCGCGGGCAGTGAAACGCCCCGAAACCCGGCCTGCTCGCAGTGAAAGGCGATGACCGCCTCGGGCGGGGCCGATGCCAGGTTTGCGATGGCCTCCACCAGGGAGGCGTCGTTTCGCCGGTGCTTGGCCGGCACCGGGTTTAATACCGGGCCGCCGCCGATGGTGCGTACCGGCGAATAGCTGCGCACCACCACCCGGTCGTCCTTGACGCACACCACCGGCTCGTTTAACCGAAGCTGGACCACGGTGTCCTGGCCGGGGTCAAGGGTCTCCCGGTCCAGCAGGATTATCTGGCCCATCACCTCGGCCGTGCCGCAGTGGACCCGCACCGGGGCACGGTGCTTGATGGGCCTTGCGTTGCTCTTTAACGCATGAAAATAGACGTCCAGCATATAGGTGGGCAAAAGCTGGCCGGGCCGGCCCACCACGCCGCCGCGGGTGATCTCGGTTTTTTCCAGCCCCTGAAGGTTGATGGCGGTGCGCAGCCCGGCATCGGCCCGCTCCACGCTGCTGTTGTGGACCTGAAGGCCCCGCACCCGGGTCTGAACGTCAAAGGGGTAAAGCTCCACGGTTTCACCCACGTTCACGGCGCCGGCCACCAGGGTGCCGGTAACCACCGTGCCGAATCCTTTCATGGAAAAAACCCGGTCAATGGGAATGCGCAGCAGGTCGGTTGGGTTGCGGTCCGGCACATTCTCGGCCAGGCGTTCCAGGATCGCGGAAAAATCGGCAATACCCTCCCCTGTAACGGCGGATACGGGCAGCACCGGGGCTCCCTCCAGAAATGTGTTTCGCGTAAAGTCTTCCACGTCGGCCATGGCCAGTTCCAGCATCTCTTCGTCCACCATGTCGATCTTGGTCAGCACCACAAGGCCGTGGTCAATGCCCAGCAGGGTGCAGATGTCCATGTGTTCCCGGGTCTGGGGCATCACCCCCTCGTCGGCGGCGATCACCATGGCCACCATGTCGATTCCCGAGGCCCCGGCCACCATGTTCTTGATGAACTTTTCATGGCCGGGCACATCCACGATGCCCACCTGCTGGCCCCCGGGAAGGGTAAGGGAGGCAAACCCCAGCTCAATGGTGATGCCCCGGGCCTTCTCCTCCTTGAGCCGGTCCGGGTCGGTGCCGGTGAGGGCCTTGACAAAGCTGGATTTGCCGTGATCGATATGACCGGCGGTTCCCAGAATCAGCTGTCGCACGCGTGCTCCTTATTTGCCGGACTTCCGGTTGCGAAGATAGTCAAACAGGTAGGCCAGGCCCACCAGGATAACGGCCAGACCCGCGGTGGCGGCCCCGGTCATCTCGGGATGAAAAAACCGGGTCAGCAGCACGGCAAACACCAGGCCCACCACTGCCCGGACAATAAAAATCGTAACACCACGGTTCATGATTCCGGTTCCTTATGAAAAATCGTTTATCCGGTATTCTTAATATACTTGGGGCACACCGGTCAATACATCTTCCGGTGCCGGCAGCCGGCAGGGTTAAATGAGGAGCCGTGGACATCCTGGCCGGGATCACACCACGAAGGACTTTTCCGACCGGGTATCGGCGTCCCAGAAGGTGATCTCGGTGCGGTAGCTGTCCAGGTCCACCCGGGCCGTGGTGGTGTAGGGAGGCATGTTCCACGTGAGGGCCACCCGGTTTTCCGGTGTCTCCTCAATGACCAGCCCGCCGTCAAAGGCGGGGTAGCTGCTGCGAAACCGCATCAGCCGGATCAGCCGCTGCACCACCTCCCGCTCCACCGCCACGGTAATTTCGTCCAGGGTGTAATTGTGTCGGTTGATGTCCCGGCCGTTTCGGGTGGCCTCCACCAGGCCCGCATCGTTTTCTCCGGCCAGCAGCCCCACATAGTAAACATGGGGAATGCCCGGCGCGTAAAACTGAAGGGTCCGGGCCGCCAGGTAGGAATCGTCGTTGCGCTCAAGCGCCGAATAGTAGGTGCAGTTGACCTGGTAGATGTCCAGGTTCTGGTAATCGGCGGTGGAATAGATGCGCTTGACGTTGGAGCCCTTTTCATACAGGCCGTCCACGGTGCGCTCGATCTCCTCCTGGCTCATGAGATCGGCCACGTCCACCACGCCCAGGCCGTCGTGGGTGTCCAGGGTGGTGAACTGCCGGCGGGGACAGATTCGAAGCCAGTGCAGCAGACGCTTGTTGGTGTGATGATAAAGGGTGTGCAGCACCAGCATGGGCAGGGCAAAGTCATAGACCCAGTAGCCTTTTTCAGCCAGCTTCAACTGGTAGGTGTAGTGCTCGTGGACCTCGGGCAGCAGCTGCACGCCGAAGGGGGAGACAAACCCCTCCAGCATTTCCAGAAGCTCCC
>JAXHVI010000038.1:0-43808 GCA_034189195.1 Thermodesulfobacteriota bacterium
TTTCTTCACCTCGTTGGTTAAGGTTTTTTTGTGTCTCTCAACACTATATCTACCTGAATCAACGAGGTTTTTCAATACTTTTCTTCACCAAACATAGAATAATCGCGGATTTTGGGCGGCCGGACCATTGGTATTCCATGCCTTCATCCACTGACCCACAGAAAAGTGGTCTCTGTGTTTTTGGTTGTGAATTTAACTTTTCGATGTTTCCACAAGGATCAAACCGTTTCAAAATTAAGTTGCACCGACTTTTTACATAAAAAATGTAAGCCAAAGTTGAAAAAAGCCCGATAATATTTTATGGTGTGAAACTTTTTCTATTTTCACGGTGTTCCCGAACAGGCGTATTTAATGCGGGGAACAGATGGATTTTCAATAAAATCAAAAATTTGTTTTCAGGAGAGAAAAACATGCCAAAGCGGGACGACATACACAAGGTAATGATTATCGGGTCCGGTCCCATCATCATCGGGCAGGCCTGCGAGTTTGACTATTCCGGCACCCAGGCCTGCAAGGCCCTGCGCAGCCTGGGCTATAAGGTTGTGCTGGTCAACTCCAACCCGGCCACCATCATGACCGACCCGGGCATGGCGGACATCACCTATATCGAGCCCCTGAACGTGGCCACCCTGACCCGGATCATTGAAAAGGAGCGGCCCGATGCCCTGCTGCCCAACCTGGGGGGGCAGTCCGGGCTCAACCTCTCCTCCGCGCTGCACCAGGCCGGCGTACTGGAAAAGTACGGCGTCACGATCATCGGCGTCAACGTGGATGCCATCAAGCGGGGCGAGGACCGCACCGAGTTCAAGAACACCATGGAGCGGCTGGGCATTGAGATGGCAAGAAGCAGGACGGTCACCACCGTGGAAGACGCCGAAAAAGTGGCCGAGGAGATCGGTTACCCGGTGGTGATCCGGCCGGCCTACACCATGGGCGGCACCGGCGGCGGTTTTGTCTACAACGTGGAGGAGCTTCGGGTCATCGCGGCCCGGGGGCTGGCCGCCAGCATGGTCAACCAGATACTGGTGGAAGAGTCGGTGCTGGGCTGGGAAGAGCTGGAGCTGGAGGTGGTGCGGGACGCCAAAAATCAGAAGATAACGGTCTGTTTCATCGAGAACGTGGATGCCATGGGGGTCCACACCGGCGACTCCTTCTGCACGGCGCCCATGATGACCATCTCTCCCGATCTTCAGGAACGGCTTCAGAAGTACTCCTATGCTATTGTGGACGCCATTGAGGTGATCGGCGGCACCAACGTGCAGTTCGCCCATGACCCGGAAACCGGCCGGGTGGTGGTCATCGAGATCAACCCCCGCACCTCCCGGTCGTCGGCCCTGGCCTCCAAGGCCACGGGCTTTCCCATCGCCATGGTATCGGCCCTGCTGGCCGGGGGGCTGACCCTGGATGAGATCCCCTACTGGCGGGACGGCACCCTGGACAAGTATACTCCCTCCGGGGATTACGTGGTGGTGAAGTTTGCCAAGTGGGCCTTTGAAAAGTTTGTCGGCGCCGAAGACGTTCTGGGCACCCAGATGAAGGCTGTGGGCGAGGTGATGAGCATCGGGAAAAACTACAAGGAAGCCCTGCAGAAGGCGATACGGTCCCTTGAAAACAGCCGCCACGGCCTGGGTTTTGCCAAAAACTTCAACACGCTCTCTTTAGATGACCTGATGGCAAAGCTGCGCAGGCCCTCCAGCGAGCGGCAGTTTATCATGTACGAGGCCCTGCGAAAAGGTGCCACCATCGAGGCCCTGCACAGGCTGACCCATATCAAGGCCTGGTTTATCGAACAGATGAAGGAGCTGGTGGACCTGGAAGAGACCCTGATCCGACACAGGGGAAGCCTGCCGCCGGACGACCTGTTTGTGACGGCCAAAAAAGACGGGTTTGCCGACGCCTACCTGGCAAAAATTCTGGCCGTGCCAGAAACCGATATTCGAAAAAAGCGGCTCTCCCTGGGCCTGGCCGAGGCCTGGGAGCCGGTGCCGGTAAGCGGGGTGGAGAACGCGGCCTACTACTACTCCACCTACAACGCCCCGGACCAGGTGGCGGTGTCGGAAAACAGGAAGGTCATGGTGCTGGGCGGCGGCCCCAATCGTATCGGCCAGGGCATTGAGTTCGACTACTGCTGCGTGCATGCCGCCTTTGCCATTCGGGACGAGGGCCTGGAGTCGATCATGGTCAACTGCAACCCGGAAACGGTTTCCACGGATTACGACACCTCCAACAAGCTCTATTTTGAGCCCCTGACTGTGGAGGATGTGCTGAGCATCTACGAAAAGGAAAAGCCCGGGGGCGTGATCGTTCAGTTCGGGGGCCAGACCCCGCTCAACCTCGCCAGGGCGCTGGAGGCGGCCGGGGTGAAGATCCTTGGCACCTCGCCGGACACCATTGACCTGGCCGAGGACCGGGACCAATTCCGCCAGGTGATGCAGGACCTGGGCATTCCCCAGCCCGAATCGGGCATGGCCAGCACCCTGGACCAGGCCCTGGAGATCGCGGCCCGCATCGGCTATCCGCTGATGGTGCGGCCCTCCTATGTGCTGGGGGGCCGGGCCATGGAGGTGGTGGCCGATGAGGAGATGCTGCGCCGGTATGTAACGGCGGCGGTGGACGTGTCGCCGGACCGGCCCATTCTCATCGACAAGTTCCTGGAAAACGCCATTGAGGCCGAAGCCGACGCCATAGCCGACGGCACCGACGCCTTTGTGCCCGCCGTGATGGAGCATATCGAGCTGGCCGGGGTCCATTCCGGGGACTCGGCCTGCGTGCTGCCGCCGGTTTCCATTCCGGAAAAACACATCAACACCATTGTGGACTACACGCGAAAGATCGCCATGACCCTGAAGGTGGTGGGCCTGATGAACATTCAGTACGCCATTGCCGATGACTGCGTCCATATTCTGGAAGCCAACCCCCGGGCCTCCCGCACCGTGCCCCTGGTCTCCAAGGTGTGCAACATTCCCATGGCCCGGTACGCGGCACAGATCATGATGGGCAAAACCCTGGCCGACCTGGACTTAAAGCCGCGCAAGGTCCGCCATTTCGGCGTCAAGGAGTCGGTTTTCCCGTTTAACATGTTTCCCGAGGTGGACCCGGTGCTGGGGCCGGAGATGCGCTCCACCGGCGAGGTGCTGGGCATTGCGGATTCCTTTGGCTACGCCTTTTTCAAAGCCCAGGAGGCCACCCAGACCCCGCTGCCCACCGGCGGGGCCGTGCTGATTACCGTGGCCGACAAGGACAAGCAGGCCATACTGGAAGCGGCCCGCCTGTTCAGCGATCTGGGCTTTACCGTGCTGGCCACCCAGGGCACCGGCGAGTTTCTCTCCCGCCAGGGCATTCCCGTCCAGACCGTCACCAAGCTGGGCCATGGCCGGCCCGACATCGTGGACCTGATCAAGAACGGTGATATTCAGCTGCTGGTCAACACGCCGGGCGGCAAGGCCAGTAAGGAGGATGACTCCTATATCCGCAAGGCCGCGGTCAAGTACAAGGTGCCGTACATGACCACCGTGGCCGCTTCCCTGGCCGCGGCCCGGGGCATTGCCGCACGGAACCGGGGCGAGGAGCAGATCCATTCGCTTCAGGAGTACCACGCCAACATCACCTGACCCTGTCATCAAAATCGATATCGGGATCGGTCTCGGTATCGGTATCGAAAACGATGGCTTCCGACTGAACCGGCCGGCCGCTTTTTAACACGAAGATCACGAAGGTCACGAAGAAAAAGCATCTTCGTGGTCTTCCAAATCTTCGTTGTCTTCGTGTTGAAACACCAGACCGACTGAACCGGCCGGCCGCTTTTTAACACGAAGATCACAAAGCACACGAAGGTCACGAAGAATGTAACGGTTGCCGCGGGCCGGGCGTCAGCACCCGGACCGCCGGGCTTCCTTCACTTCCATCTTGACCCGGCAGCCCGTTTGCCGGTATAAATAGATCGGGCACTGCGCCACGGTCCGCCACGGACCGATCCTTTGCGGTGCAACATACCGGCAATCGGGGGAGAGTGCAGACATGCAGGTCAAGGGAACCATTCTTCTGGATCTGGTTCGCATCATTCGCAGCGAAAAAGAAAAAAACTGGCAGCCCCATCTTCAGCCCGAGAACCGGGAGGTGATCAACGGCTACGTCGTGACCTCGGCCTGGTAGCCCGGCGATCTCTTCTACCGGCTCTCCTATGCGGTCTACAAGGTGTCAGGGCACTCGGACCTGGATGTCTGCTTTGCCTACGGCCGGTTTACCGGGGGCAACGTGATCAAGCTTTACAAAAACATCCTGGTCATCGGGGACCCGGAGACCGGCGTGAACCGGTTTATCGCCCGTCGTAAACTGTTTTTCGGCGGCGAATTCAGCGAAGCCGAGATCGGCCGGGCCACCTTCGGCAACGGATGGCTCAAATTTCAGTACACCGTTGCCGATCCCGCGGCCAGGGGACGGGAGGTGGCTACGGTGGTCGCCTGTTCGGTGGCCGGTGGCCTGCACGAGCTGGTGGAGCGCACCGGCGTTGATAGCGTACGGACCAACATAACGGAAAAAAACCAGGCTTTTGAGATTCATATAACCTGGACACAAAGAAAGGAAAGACGCCCGGACGGTCCGGGGGCCATGAATAGGGGAATTTATCCGGGAGGACAACCCATGAGCAATACAGTGGAGGTAAAAGGCACCATCATTCTGGACCTGGTCAAGCAGGTCCGTGTGGCAAAAGACAAAAACTGGAGTGACTATCTTCTGCCCGAAGACATGAAACTGATCGACGGCGAGATTCTGGCCTCCCAGTGGTATCCGGATGCGTTTTTCTACCGGCTCTCCCACGCGGTGTTCAAGGTGATCGGGGAGTCGAAAATGGAAGCCTGTTTTGCCTTTGGCCGGCTCCTGGCCCACAAAATGGCCGAAGTTTACAGGAACATCATGGTGCCCGGGGATCCGGCCGCCAGCATCGAGCGGTTTCTCACCCGGCGGCATTCCTTTTTCCGGGGCGATTATGCCGACGCGGAAAAAAACATTCTGGAAAAGGGGGAAAACCGGGTCATGGTCCGGTTTTACGTGGACACCAAGATTCGGGGCCGGGAGGTGGCGCCGGTGATGATGCAGTCCATTCTGGGCGCGGCCCATGAAATCGCCATAATGAACGGGGCCGGCAATGTGCGGTCCAAAATGATCGACAAGCGGGACTCGTTTGATCTGATAGTTGAATGGGATTAACCCGGATATTAAATCGTATGCTTGATCGAAAATTCACGGCACCGGATCACCAGTACGAGCACGAGCACGAATAACAGCAAGATGGAGACTCCTCTGTGCCGGTTTCCTGGCAAGTCAGCGACCTGATTGACCTGGACTTTTTTCTGCGCCGGGATGAAAATCCGGACATCTCCGGCGCCGGGGCCGCTGATCGGGCCGTCTATCTCGCCTATGCCGACACCCATTCCCCGCCTTTTGACCGCAAGGCCCTGATCCGTCGCTGGCTGGATGAAAAACGGGCCGCTGTACCGGAGAAGCAATCACTTCCCGGCACCCTCTATCTGGGCATACCCGGCGCCTTTGCGGGGTTTTATCCGGCAGCGGGCCTGCCCCTGGGCCGCCTGAAAGTGGAGGTGGGCCCGGTCAAAACAGACCAGATGCTGTTTATCCTTTTGGACCGCGCCCTGATCTATTTTTCCCATGTCAGCAACTGGGCCCACAGCCGCAGGGAACCGCCGCTTCAGGCCCCGGCCCCGGCCGGCCGCCAGGGCATCACATCCCAATGGGAAGCCGCAAACAGAAAAGAGTTTGCCCGCTTTTTCGCGGCAGCCCGAAAAAACGACTGGCCCGCGCCGGCGGCCATAAAACCCGTGGTTACAGGCGTCTTGGGCCGCACCCTTCAGGATTTGTCGGAGCGCAAGGCACCGGTGGAATAGGAGAGGGAAAATCTTGCTTGCACCATACCGCTTATCGGGATTGGTATCGGTATCGAATCCGTCCGGTTGCAACAGCAGTAATTTATATTGTGTTTGTAGTGACGCCGTCAGGCGTTCGCCGACCGGGCATATATGATGCCCTTACGGGCACACTACAAACGGGGGTTTTGCCCGCAAGACATTTTCCCGGTCCTGCCGCATCCGTTTTCGTCATTACGCCTGGCGACGAAGCAATCTTGAACGCACAACCAAAGAGTAAAGCGCCATCCCGGGAGCGCCGCACCCCCGTGCGGCACCCACCCGGTCCGCTTTTTGTGAATGCGCACGTGGGAGTCGGGCTGGCGCATGTGCAGCCCGTCCATCAGCTCCAGCAGGATATAGCTGAGTTCGTTGGTGGCGTCGTCCCCGTTTTTGTCCATGCCGCCGGTGGTGACCACCTGGTAGCTGGTCGGGCCCCCCAGGGTTTTTGCCAGAATCTCCGGGTAGGCGGGCACGGTCCCGCTGAGCTTGACGCAGAAGGCTCCCAGAATTTCCTTGGCATGGCCCCGGTTGACGGTAAAGCGACAACGAGCCTCCCGAGCAACGATGTAATCGGCGATAGATAACCGACTTTTTTGGGGCGTGACAGGTTGCGGCTATTCGATAATATACGGTGAGGCGTTGCGAAACAGTTTTGATGACGTTACCCGTTACTTCATTGAATGGCGGGGTACAGCTTTTATGCCCGGCTGTCGGGTATACAGGAACGCGCCAATGATAGCCGTAAACGGGGCGACGGCCACCAGTCCGAAGCTGCCCACAAAGATGTTCAATATCTCCGCCGCCACAAATTTCAGGTTCAGTATCTGTTCCATTCCGAGACCCTGTCCCATGAAGTTCATGAGCATGGCCGTATATCCTCCGGAGTAGGCCAGAAGAAGGGTCGTGGTCATGGTGCCCACAACCGAGCGCCCCACCGACATGCCCGATGCAAAAAGGGCGGCAATGCCGATATCCGGCTTTTTGTCTTTTACCTCGGCAATGGAGGCGGCAATATCCATGGCAAGGTCCATGACCGCGCCGGAACAGGCGATAAAAATGCCGGCGAGAAAGATATCCATCAGGTTTAAGTGCGGATAGCCCCCATAGAGCAGGTTTTCGGCAAAGGGTCGGACCGCGCCATTGAGGAAAAACCCGGGTGACATCACTTTGGCAAGAATACAGGCAAATACCAGGCCTGCAAAGGAGCCCAGAAACGCGGTCATCCCTTTTCGGGTCATCCCGCCCACGAGAAAACTGACCGATGCCGTGAGCGCCGCCACCACAAACAGTGCCACCGGAATCGGGCTGACATCTTTGAGAAAAAGCGGTATCAGGATTTTCCAGAGCATCAATGCGGCAAACATAAGGGAAAGCAGCGCTTTAAGTCCGGTACTGCCGGCAACAGCCACAAGAAACAGGCAGAACAGCACCACCAGCAGCAACTCGTGGCCAAGCCGGTAAAATCCCCGTGTGTAGGCCTGGCGAAGGCCCTTTGCCCCGATTTTATACTCCACCAGGATAATATCACCGGGTTTGTAAATTTCGTCAAACTCCAGCTTTCCGGAAAGCGGATTGACCACCCGTGTGCGTGTTCCCCTATGGGGCCCGTCCATAATTTCTACCGTCAGGTCCTGGGTGCCGGTCCGGACAATAAGGTTCTGCCGAAGGTCTCTGTTATCCACCTCAAGCACCTCTGCTTTGGCAAGATGGGAATCTGTTGAGTGGCTTCCCTCGAATCCGGTGGGCAGAAACCAGAGCACAATGGAAAGAAAGGTAAACACAAGAACGGTGGCGTTGCTTTTGAGTATTGTGATCACAGTTGATAGGTCTTCTTTGTTAAGAAAAAGGGGCGTCAGGCTCAATGGCGCTGCCGCCCCCGTAACGGTTGAATTACGGATGCCTGTTCATGGGGGCGCTACTCGTCCAGTGAAACCCCCATGGCAAAGGCAATTTTGTGCGCCACATCGGTGTTTTCATAATACCCGTCAAAAAGGTTTGCAAACGTCCCTTTTGCCAGCACCGGGACCGGTACTGCCGTATGGGAATAGGACGTCCAGTCCAGGCCGGCCTTCCGGTTTTGAATATGGGTGATGGTTACGGAAAGCGGGTTATAATAGCCATACAGCAGGTCGTCCTCCTCGGACGGATTAACACTGATACCATGGAGTGCCTTGTCAAACGCATCTTCGAGCAGGCTGATCTCATAGGCCGTGAGATCATCGGCCGTCTCGCTGGTCAGGCCGTTGCCGTCAAGACCGAAGTTCGTAAGGATAAGGTTCCACATGTCGGTGTCGATGTCGCCGGGTATGGGCGAATGGTCGGCAACGTAGGACGGCAGCACAATGCTGTCAAAATCGTCGTAGGCGACGGTCTGCCCGGCCATTTTTTCATAATAGGATTCATAGGCGGTGCCGGCAAATCCCAGGGTCATGCCGCCGCACTCATGGTCGCCGGTCACAACGATGAGGGTTTCAAAGGGGTGTTTCTTCGCAAAATCCACCGCCACCTTGATGGCATCGTCAAATGCAATGGTGTCCTCAATGGCGGCGCGGGCATCGTTTGCGTGACAGGCCCAGTCGATTTTTCCGCCTTCCACCATCATGAAAAAACCCCTGCGGTTTTGCATGATCTCAATACCCTTGGCCGTGAATTCCGCCAGCGAGATGGACCCTTCATACCGTTCACCCGGCCCGTCGGCATTCATTCTGTTGAGGGCATAGGGGATGGCATTGGAGCCGTCCAGGTAGGGATTGACGGCAATGGCCCGGCGGGTTCTTCTGTTCAGCGCATCAAACTCCTCGCGGGTATCGGCATAGACAAACCCATTGGCAACGGCCGTGTCTTCCACCACCTGATACCGCTCTTCATTGGACATACTGGCATATGCCGGGCTGTTCCATTTGTTGACACGAAAACCGCCGCCGGCAAAGTAATCAAAATCCTTGTTCAGCAGCTCAAAGTCGATCTGCTCGTAGTTGTTTCTGCTGGGTTGATGGGCGTAGAACACGGCCGGGGTGGCATGATCAATGGACACGCTTGATATAATGCCCACTTTCATACCCTTTTCCTTGGCTGCTTCCGCCAGGCTCTTGTAAGGCAGGGTGGCATCGGCATCCATGGCGATAACCCCGATATTGGTCTTATGACCACAGGCAAGGGCCGTGCCCGCGGCCGCGGAGCCTGTGATAAAGCGGTTGTTGGCATAACTCATCTGCATGCCCTGCACCGGGAAAGTACTCATGTAAAGTTGTTGCGCCTTGATACCGCCGGGAACCGTGTCGTCTTCCTGAAGCGATGCCAGGTAGGCTTCGGTTGCGTGGATCTGGGGGCTTGCCATTCCGTCCCCGATAAAATAAAAAACATATTTTGCCTGAAAAGGGGAAAAGTCATGGCCATGGTCAAAGGCAAAGGCGTTGCCGCTGCAAAGGGCAGCCGCAGCAATCATGATAATAACCGCGATTGTGGATCCTGTTTTTTTCATTTTCTCCTCCTGCCATATAATGGTGGTTGTGTGATCGTACGTCTTACGCCAGCAATCTGTGATATGCGTGTTTTGTCTGGAATACGGGGCAGACAGTGCTGCCAGCTGATTTGTTTTTCCGGTGGTGCATCCCCTCCTTTCTTTTGTGATTTGAAGCGACACCCTCTTGTCGTCGTTTACGATAGTCACTGTTCATTAGAGAGAGTTTAGCAATGGTTTAATGTACGGTTAGAAGTGGCTCCTGTTTTTTACTGAAAAAGATTGACACGGATTTTAATGTTCGTTATAAGATGGCCTTTCAATCATCAAGAAGGTGATTGGCGGATAATTTCGCTGGAACGATATACAGAAGTATTATCGATGATTCACATAAGCGGACAATAAAATAAGGTGACGGATCACCGGCGGCGCGATTCTGTAAAATGCCGCCGGGGCTGAGCCTTAACAGACAGCAAATACAAATTTTAAGCCACGAAGGTGACGGGGCAGGAGCCCTGTGTGTCTTCGTGGCTTTTTTTGTGCTGGTAACCTGAAACGTCCGATAGCGGCGTTGCGCAAATTACTCGTCACTGCGGCGTACACCTGGTACGCCTCATTCCTCGTAATTTGCGGCGCCTTGCGCTTGAACGTTTCAGGTTACCAGCACCAGCCGAAGAGAAGAATATGGTGAGGGACAGAAGAATTGTTGCCATCGTTCTGATGATGCTGATTTTTTTCATCGGCCCGGCGGAGGCGGCTGAAAAAGTGACAAAGGATACGGATGGGGACGGGATTGTGGACAGTGTCACCCTGTTTGATGACAGGGGGAAGATATCGCGCCATGAACGGGACGTGAATAACGATGGGTTCATGGAGCGGGTTCAGTACTATGAAAACGAGGCCCTGGCCCGGGTGGTGCGGGACACGGACGGCGATCGTCACATGGATTGCGTGGATTATTTTGATGCCGGCCAGCGGCAGCGACAGGAACGGCTGGACCCGGAAGGGACGGTTTACCAGGAGTCTGTTTTTGATGAGCAGGGAGCGCCGCGGCTGCTGAAAAAAGACACCACGGGCAGCGGGGTCTTTGACCTGATCTATCATTTTTCCGGCGGCAGAATTGTTGAATCCACGCGGGACACGGATGAAAACGGAATGGTGAACGTCCGGCAGACCTATGAGAACGACAAGCCCGTGAAGCAGGTGACCGACGAGAACGAGGACGGACAGCCGGAAGATATCATCCTTTACAATGCCGATGGCATGCCGGAAAAGAGCCGGCATGACCTTTCCGCTGACGGCTGCCTGGAAACCACCCGGTTTTACGAGGCCGGCGAGATCGTGCGGCAGGAAAAAGATGCCAATGGCGACGGACAGGCCGATACGGTTACCTTGTTTGAAAAAGGGGCGCCGGTATCGCAGAAAAAAGATGCCAACCTGGACGGAACCTTTGATGTGTTTTCCAAACTGGCCAACGGCCAGCTCGTGTCCCGGGAAAAGGACAGTGATTTTGACGGTCGTATCGATTATTACGCTGAATTTGATGGGGCGGGCCGGCTGAAGACCATTCGCCAGGACACCACCGGAAACGGCCGCATTGACAAGAAGATGTTCTTCAATGAAGGCAAAATCCGCCGCCAGGAGATGGATGACAACAATGACGGCCGTTTTGACACCCGGATTTATTTCAATGACCACGAGATTCGTGAACGGGTGGAAAGCGATACCGATTTTGACGGCACTACCGACACCTGGCAGTACTACGCAAAAGACCAGGTCGCCCGGCTGGAAAAGGACGACAACAACGACGGCAACATTGATCTGAAGGTTTTTCATCAGAACGGGAAAAAGCAGAAGCTGGTCAAGGACGCAGACCATGACGGCCGCTTTGAAATCACCCAGCTGTTTGATCATCCGGACTGGACGCAGGTCATGACCCGCGACGCGGACGGGGACGGCCGGCCCGAAGGACGGTTCTGCTACAAAAACGGGGTGCTGCGGCAAAAGGCCCTTGATGAAAACCGGGACGGCCATTTCGATTTTCGGGAGCATTACAACCAGGCCGGGCGGCTGGTCAAAAGCGAGGAAGATGAGACGGGGACCGGCCGGCTTTCTTTGACCTGGTTTTATAACGAAAAAGAAAAGGCGGTTCGCGCGGAAAAGGACAAGGACGGCGACGGTGCCGTTGACGTGTGGTTTTATTATGAAAACGGCCGGGTGGCAAGGGTTGAGGAAGACACCAACCAGGACGGCCGGCCCGATGTCTGGGAAACCTATGATGAAGCCGAGGTCCTGGTCCGGCGGGAAAAAGACCTGGACTTTGACGGCACGCCGGATGTGACCGAGGAGTGAAAAAAGGCAGGACGAGAGAATATAAGACACGGATTGCACAGGTGACAGGATTGATCCGTGTAACCTGTGTAACTTGTGCAACCCGTGTCAAAAAAACAAAGGACATGCACAATGATTGATTTTTTAGCCAAAGGCGGGGTGCTCGTTATCCCCATTCTGCTGTGCTCTGTGTTTACCGTGGCAATTTTTCTGGAACGCATCATCACCTTTGCCCGGATGCGGACCCGGGGTGCGGGTCTGGCGAAAAAGGTGGCCGGCCTGCTGACTACCGGTCAACCGGCCCAGGCCCGAAAAACCGCGGAAGAAAGCGGTTCGCCCATGGGCCGGGTTCTGGCCCAGGCCATCGATGTAAAGGACAGCGATCGGGAGACCCTGGAAACGGTCATAGTCAATGCCATCGAGGAAGAAGTGCGAACCCTGTCATCCTATGTGCAGGCCCTGGCCACCATCGGCAATATTGCGCCGCTGCTGGGGCTTCTGGGCACGGTGATCGGCATGATTAAGGCGTTCATGGTGATTCAGCAGATGGGCGGCAAGGTGAACGCCGCAGTGCTGGCCGGCGGTATCTGGGAGGCCATGCTGACCACGGCGCTGGGCCTGGCCGTGGCCCTGCCCGCCATGCTGGCGCACAGTTACCTGGTGGCAAGGATTGAGCGGTATGAGGCCAGGCTGCAGAACGGGGCGGTAACGTTTATGAAGGCGCTTAATAGGAGTTGACCCATGCTGGTGCATCGCAAAAAGCGGCCGAGATACGGGATTCAGGCGCCGCTGACGTCGCTGATCGATATTGTATTCATGCTGCTGATCTATTTTCTGCTGACCACTAATTTTATGGTGGATGAGGGCATCAAGATCAAGCTGCCCCAGGCAAAGGCGTCTGCCCCGCAGACACAGCAGGAGATAACGGTTTTTGTTGACAGGGACGGCCGGGCCTATATCCATAACAAGGCCGTGCCCGAGGCCATGCTGTTTAAAAAACTCAAGGAGATGATCGGGGGGCAGGAAAACCGCCTGGTGGTGGTCAAGGCCGACCGGGCCGTGATGCTGAACAAGGCGGTGAAGGTGATGGACCTGGCCAAGGCGGCGGGGGCCGGCAGGCTTTGTCTGGCCACGGAGAAAGATTTATAGTCAAGCTCATGTTGTTTTGTTAATTCGTGTCGATTGGTGAGAATTCGTGGGCGGTATTTGCCCCACGAATCAGCACGAATCTTCACGAATGATGCTGGATGAAAAGATAAAAATGGCTGAGGAAAAGAAAAAACCGAATCGCGTAATGCAGGGCATGGTTGCCGTGTCGCTGGCAATTCATCTGGTGCTTTTCATGCATATCGCCGGCATATATCAATCCGAGGCATTGACCCGGATCGAGCTGACCCTGCGCGATGTGTCAAAGCCCGAGGGAAGGGCGATCCCGCGGCCGCGAAAGCGCAGAGACGCGCCAAAGGCCGAAGATGTGAAACAGCTGGATGTGGCCGATCAGCAGATACCGACCATCAACACGGACCCGGTGGCGAATGCACCGGATTCCATTGCCGAATCCATCGCCGTGCCCGATGTGCCGGCCTTCGGATGGTCGGGCGGCACGGATACCGGCATCGGGGACCAGGCCTTTGTGACGGCGGATGATTACTTCGAGATGGTCCGGCTGAAAATCGAAAGCCGCAAGCAGTATCCGGATCAGGCCAGACAGCAGCACCACGAAGGCCGGGTGAATGTGCGGTTTCTGATTACCCGTGACGGGATGATCTCTTCTCTGGAAATTGTAAAAGAGGCCCGATATCAACTGTTAAACAGGGCGGCATTGGAAGCAGTGAGGAATGCGGCGCCGTTTCCGCGCCCACCGGCCAGCCTGTTTGACGGTCCTCTTCGGGTGGAGGTGACAGTGATGTTTCAACTGACATAGACAGAAAAAGTGGGAAGGCGGCGCACGCTTCGGCCAGAAGGTAATGCGCCGCCTTCCGGTAAACATCCCCTTGGAACAAAGGGACATTTGTATTTGTACCACTATTTTTTAAATGGTTCAAATAATGTCTCCCGTTCCCGGGGCAAATAGAAAACGGGAGAAGGAGATTTGAACAATGAAGAAAGCAGCGGTTATTGTCATGTGGCTGGGCCTGGTGCTGCTGATGCTGCCGGTCGCCGCCCTTTCGGAGCAGAGTGACGATGATGAATCGGTTTACCATGCCGGTGAGGTGCAGGTGACAGCAGAAGGAGAGGACCGGGCAATCCGGTATACGCCGGAGGCCACGACGATTGACCTGGACGATTATGCGGCACCGGGGGTGCCCAAGACCGTGGTGGATGTGCTGAAAGACCAGGCCATCATCGATTTCCGCGGGGAGAGCGACCTGGTGCCGGAGGAGGATCACATCGAGATGCGGGGATTTGATTCCCGGCAGTTCGTGGTGGCCATCGACGGCCTGGCCGTACAGAAGACCGGGGGCCACTGGGGAGGGCATTTTGTGGATTATTCCCTGATCCCCATGTCCCAGATCGAGACCATTGAGATCCTGCCGGGTCCCCATTCGGCCCTGTATTCCGGCCGAAGCCTGGGCGGCGTGCTGAACGTGAAAACCAAAAAACCCGAGCGTCATGAGAAGGCCGAGGCCAGCGCCCGGATGTCAGCCAGCTACGAGTCCTATAACACCCATAAGGAAAGCGTCTATACTGAAGGCGGCGTGGGAAGATTTGATGCCAGCGTCTCCTATGAGCATTATCATACAGACGGCTACCTGCGGAATACCGATGCCAATATCGATACCGTGGCCGTCCGGCTCGCCTATATGATGCCCTCTGACGGGTATGTGAGCCTGTTCGGCACTTACACGGATAAGGAGGTGGGCAAGCCCGTGGCCAATGATCCGGCCCGGGCCGATTATGACCCGGGTTATCCGGTTGTGGAAAGCGGTACCGTCTCGGGCCGCTGGCTGGACCCCATCCGCCAGCCCGAGCGCTACAAGGAACCCTATTCCTTCCGGTTCGGCATGAAACAGCCATCGGCCATCGGCAACTGGTCTGCGGGCGCCTATTATACCTACGAAAATCAGACATTCTCGTTCAAGGATGTGGATGAACCCCAGGCCGTGACCTGTTACACAAGCTGGGGCGGCAAGGTGCAGAACGACATTCAGTTATCTGACGACCACCTGCTGACTGTCGGGTTTGACACAGCTCAGCTCAGCAGCCGGCACACCGTGAAAATCGTGGAGACCTATGCCGGTTTTGTTCAGGACAAATGGGCCATGACGCCCCGGCTCACCCTGAAGACCGGGCTGCGGTACGAGAACATCAACATCTGGTGGAACAACCTGAGCCGGTTCCGAACGGGCATGTATGTCAACCCTTATCAGCCCTATGATTATGTGAAAAAGGATTATGATGAGATCGCGCCCAAGTCATTTCTCACTTATGAACTGGACGACCTGGCCGAATCTCTTCGGGACACATCGGTGTCCATAGGCGTGAGCCGGATCTGGACGCCCCGGTCCTTTTGCGAGGTGTGCAGCTGGGGCAGCGGCATGGAGGTGGACCCCATTCACGGCATGGGCTATGATCTGGTCCTGGCTCGTCGGCTGGTAAAGGATATTCAGCTGAACCTGGACATATCCCATTATGAAATCAAGGATTACGTTGTATCGGCGGACAGCAGCAGCGACTATTACAGCCGGTCTCCCTGGGGGCCGGACGGGTGGGGCCGGCGCATGGTGGCCCTGGAGAAGGTGCACAAGGACGGGGTGGAGCTGAACCTCAACGGCCATCTTATGGATAACCTGAATTTTTATGTCAGCGCTGCCTATAACGAATGGTCTTATGAGGGGCCTCACAACGGGGGGCCGGAAGAGGTGGCGGACGATGCCCTGAGTGATCGTGCCAAGTACCGGGCCAACGCCGGCATCGGTTACAATCCGCTGAAGAACACCAAAATTCTGCTGGACTACCAGTACCAGGATGATCAGAAAGAAACCATCGTGGATGTGATTGATGAGGCGGCCGGACTCTGGGAAATCCGGGAAGTTTCCATGGACAGTTATCATCTGTTTGACCTGGCCGTTCAGCAGACCCTGTTTGAAAAATGGGGCGCATGCCGGAATGGGATGGTGTCCGTGTACACCAACAATCTGTTTGACGAGACTTACGAGACCTCCCGCGGGTACCCGGCCACGGACCGGACCTATGGCGTGAATTTCAGTTTTGATATCTAATAGATATGGCGTTGGCAATAAGATACGGGATTACCCGATGGGGGAAGGCCAGATAATCCGTTCCAAAAATAAAGGAGGAAGACATGAAGTATTTTCGGATTTTTATGCCGGCGCTTGTGTTGGCGACGATTCTGGGGCTGGCGATTCAGCCGGCTACGGCGGCAAAGGGTCAGCTGTTTCTGGTGAGCACCGGCAACGGCGATCCCGGCAATATCACCCTGAACGCGGTGAATACCATCAAGGACTCGGATGTTATCTTTTGCCACGAGCGGACCCGTGACAAGTTTCCGATTCTGCTCCAGGGCAAGGAGATCCATGATCCGGGGTTCGGCATTTTTGCGGTATACGGCAAAACCAAATCGGAATTCAAAAGCAGTAAGCGGTTTGACTATGATGAAAAGATGGCCGAATACAGAAAAATCGACACCCTCATCCGGGGTGCGGTAAAGCAGGGCAAAACCGTATCTGTGCTGTGCGGGGGCGATCCCACCATCTATGGACCGAACATGTGGTACATGGATGCCTTTAAAGACCTGGACCCGGATATCGTTACCGGCGTGAGCTGCTTCAATTCCGCCAATGCAGCCCTGGAAAAGGGCATCACCTCCGGGATCAAGGCCCATTCGGTGATTCTCACCGCCACCTTCGGCAATGAAGCCTACGACGGACCGGACAGCGTGGAGAAACTGGCAAAGCATCAGGCCACCATGGCGTTTTTCACCATGTTCATGGACATGGATGCAGTGGTGAAAAAACTGAAGGTCCATTACCCCGGAGATACACCCGTGGCCATTGTTCAGCATGCCGGATACCGGGATACGGAGCGGGTGATTTACGGCACGCTGGATACGATCCTGGACAAGGCAGATGGTGAGGATGAACTGTTTGAGTATATGGTGTATGTGGGGGATTTTTTGAAATAATAAGGCAAGACACGGATTTCACGGATTAAATTCGTGTCATCCGTGCAATCCGTGTCCGAAATAAAAAGGAGAACAAACATGCAATACCTGAAAACGATTGTGATCACCGGGCTGATGGTCCTGCTGGTGGGAACGGCGGCCCAGGCGCACATGCTGTGGTTTAACGTGAGCGATCACACGCCCGAAAAAGGAGAAACCGTCTCCCTTGAAATCGGGTTCGGGCATCACTTTCCAGATGGTGAGGAGATCAAGGCGGGCCGGCTGAAGTCCCTGGAAATTATTACGCCGGACGGACGGCGCATAACGCCAAAACAGGTGTATACGGGGTATTACACCTTTACACCGGAACAGGAAGGGATATACCGGATTGGCACGGCCATGAAGCCGGGTTTTGTTTCCAACACCACCACGGGCCGCAAACTCGGCAGCCGCAAAACCCTGGACAACGTGGTGTCCTGTTTTGCCTACCGGATTATGGCCGATACCCTGGTGTGCTGCGGTTCGTCCGGGAAGGACGGGATTGATGCCACAAACGAATCCCTTGAGATTGTGCCCCTGCAAAACCCGGCGGAAATGGACAATGGTGGAAAGCTGCCCGTGAAGGTCCTGTTTGAGGGCAAGCCCCTGTCGGGCGTGGCGGTCACCGCCACCCGGGCAGGACTGGACAAGGAAGATACGGTCAAGGCAGCCACCGATGGCAAGGGTATGGCCACCCTGCAATTGCCCCATGAAGGCCCGTGGATGCTCATGGCCCGTTACAAAATGCCTTATCCGGACAAGGGCGAGTGTGATGAGTATTCATATTGTAAAACGCTGACCCTACAGTTTTAAATTTTATTATGAGACACGGATTTTAAGCACGGCATTATCCGTGCCATCCGTGAAATCCGTGTCTGAAAACAAAAAAGGAGTTCATCAATGTATTCAATGAATAAATCCCCATTGATCCGGGCGATTCTGTCGGTCGCGCTGCTGCTGGCGTTTGCCGTATGCCCGGCGCAGGCCGGGGATAAGGGTGAATTTTATCTAGTCAGCATCGGTGTGGGCGATCCGGACCTGATCACGGTCCGGGCCATCAATACCATTGAAAAGGCGGATATTATTATCTGCCGGGATCAAACCCGCGCGGATTTTGCCGGTTACCTGGAAGGAAAGACCTTCTGGAAAGGCGCCTTTCATGAATGGCGGACTTACGGAGACGATTGTTCCATGCTTATGGACGAGGCGGAACGGGCCAAATGCCGGAATGACAAAAAGGTGCGCGACGCACTGGTAAGGAAAATCAGGGCCGCTATCGCAGACGGCAAAACCGTTGCGGTGCTGGGCTACGGCGATCTGCTCATCTACGGCGGCCCCTACCGCTGGTACCTGGCCGAGCTGGGTGACCTGAACCCCAGGCTGATTCCGGGTGTAAGCTGTCTGAACGCGGCCAACGCGGCCCTGGGCACGGACATCATGGGCGGGGAAAACACCAGTTCCGCCATCATGACCCACTACATGGACCTGGACAAGCTGGGGCTGTCGCAGGCCAACCCAACACTGGTGGTGTTTACCATGCACACGGCCTTTCCGGACCTGGTGGAGAAAATTCGGGAATACTATCCGGATGACACGCCCATCGCCATCGTGTTCTACGCGGGGTATAAAAACAGGGAGCATATCGTGTCCGGTACATTGACCACCATTCTGAAAAAGACGGAGGGCATGGATTTTCCGTTTCAGCACCTGGTGTATGTGGGGGATTTTCTGAAAAACCGGGATTAATATTTGCTTGACACGGGTGTCACGGATTGAAACCGTGTGCTTCGTGAAATCCGTGTCTATAACAAAAGGCGATTGAATGAAAAACAAGTTGAACGGCAATAACAAGCTGAAGCGGGAGATCGGATTGTTTTCCGCCACCATCCTGGTGATTGCCAACATGGTGGGCACCGGCATTTTCACCACCTCCGGGTTTATCATGGCCGAACTGGGCAGCCCCGGCATCATGCTGCTGTGCTGGCTGTGCGGCGGGCTTTTCGCCCTTTGCGGGGCGCTGTGTTATGGCGAACTGGGGTCCCGTTTCCCTCGGGCCGGCGGGGAGTATGTGTTTCTGCGCGAGAGCTTCGGCCGGCCCATGGCCTTTCTTTCCGGCTGGATATCCCTTGTGGTGGGATTTTCCGCACCCATTGCCGCGGCGGCCATCGCCTTTGCCACCTATGGTTTCCGGACGTTCGGGGCTGCCGTCGACGGGGGGTGGCGGATTGCCATGGGGGGTGTTAATGTGCTGGTGATCTCGCCGGTGACCGTCACCGCCGTGGCCGTTATCCTGGCGTTTTCGCTGGTGCACTATCACAGCCTGACCACCGGCAGCCGGGTGCAGAATGCCCTGACCCTGTTCAAGGTGGTGTTTATTGTGGTGTTTATCGGCGCCGGTTTCTGGTTCGGAAAGGGATCGATGGATCATTTTTTTCAAACCGTCCCGATGGAAAACAGCCTTGCCGAACGGTTCGCCGTATCCCTGATTTTTATCTCTTTTGCCTTCAGCGGCTGGAACGCGGCCGCATACCTGGGGGGTGAGATCAAGGCACCGCAGAGAAATATACCCCTTTCGCTATTTATCGGGACAGCGCTGGTGATCGGTCTCTACCTGCTGTTAAACGGGGTGTATATCTATGCATTGCCGGTCTCTGCCATGAGCGGTGTGCTTGAGGTGGGCGCCGTTTCCGCCACCGCCCTTTTCGGCGACAGCATCAGCCGGCTGTTTATCGGCGCGGTGGCCCTGGGCATATTGTCGGTGCTCAGCGCCATGATCATGTCCGGGCCCCGGGTGTATTATGCCATGGCCGTGGATGACGCCTTTTTCGACTGCTTCGGCAGAGTTAATTCAAAGCACAAAACCCCGGCCGCCGCCATTTTTCTCCAGGCGGGCATTGCCATGCTCATGGTGATCACCACCTCTTTCAACGCATTGCTGGTGTATATCGGGTTCACCCTGGCCTTGTTTGCCATGCTGACGGTGGTGGGGTTGATGAAAATCCGGCGGACCCATCCGCCGCAGAAGAGCGGATATCAGACATTCGGCTACCCGCTCACCCCGCTGCTTTTTATTCTGGGAAACGCCTGGATAATCGTGTTTTCCATCAAGAGCCGGCCCCTGGCCTCTTTGTTCGGGCTGGCCACCATCGGCATCGGCGTGCCGGCGTACCGTTATTTTATCGGGCATCGGGGCCGCCGGCATTCTTGTTGAATCGCCACGGACGAACACAGACAGACAGGCTTTTAACGGCAAACCGTCGTCCGTGTGCGTCTGTGGCTGAAAAGGATTATACATTTATGGAGTCCAAAATGAGGATATGGCAGTTATTGGTATTGCTGGCAGTTGCCGGTGTCATCATCGAGGGGCGCGCCTGGGCGCACGGCGTTGACGGGGAAATAACCGAAGACACCGGCATCCGGGTCAATGCCCGGTACGACGACGGTGAGTCCATGGCCTACGCGGCGGTGGAGGTGTTTTATCAGGATGAGGACCTGGCCTTTCAGACCGGCCGCACCGACAGAAACGGCCGGTTTCTGTTTCTGCCGGATCAGCAGGGCAACTGGCGGGTCACGGTCAGCGACGGCATGGGCCACCAGCTGAACCTGTCAACAACCGTGGCGCAGGGCCGCATTGCCGGGACGCCGAACAATGCCGCGCCCCATACCGGCGGCCTGTCCAGGGGCGCAAAAGTCATTGCCGGCCTTGCGATGCTTTTCGGCATTTTCGGCTTTTTTTTCTGGTTGCGGGGGCTGGCGCGGTGTGCTTAAAAGGCGGTCGCTTACCCGGCCCTGGCCTTTAAAAAAATTTATGGCCGCAAACAACGGTTGGTATTAATATTGCTGTCCGGCATTTCTGAATCAATGAACAATGGCGAATCTGCTTCGTCTGGCGCGATGGCAGTGCGCATGACGTTGAAATCGTAGATTATCACAAGGGGTGAGACATGAAGAAGATTCCTCCCGTCGCAGGATCAACGAGATCATCCACGGCAAACGGGCTATTACAGCCGATACGGCTTTGCGGTTGTCTAAGTATTTCGGCAATTCCGCCAGTTTCTGGCTTGGCCTCCAAATGGACTTTGATCCGGACGTAGCTAACGATGCACTGGCCGCACGGATAAACAGGGAAGTCCGTCAATTGGCCAGAGTCTAAAAAGAGGCGGCCAACCATTCTCCGCACCAGATCGCTAACGTGCCTGGTGGGCGAAGACGTTAACCAACGGAGTTACCCAAGGCACCGCGACCTTTTAAAAAAATCGTTGTTTGTCCCGTTTTTGTCCATGCCGCCGGTGGTGACCACCTGGTAGCTGGTCAGGCCCTCCAGGCCGATGGCCAGAATCTTTTCATGGTTGGACGTCAGGTGGGAGATGCCGCCGGTTTCATAAATCTGGTAATCTCTGGCTGTCAAATGGCCAACGGCAAAGGTCAGCTGTTGCCTGATCGTGGGAAACGCCTTGCGGATGATGTTTCTGTTCAGCCAGAAGAAAAGCGTGGCGAACAGTTTCCAGCGGTGGGCCGGGAGGGTTTCCAGGGGGTTGAGGCGGCGCTTGTGAAATTTGAAAATTTCCATCAGCAGACTGATGCCGTGGGACTCCGGATAGATAATGCCGCCCACGCGGCGGGAGGTGTAGTTGCCCGCCAGAATTTCATCCGGGTAGATGTAAATGCTTTTGTTTTTCAGCACATGGCTTACCGCTTCGGCAATTTGAACGGCCACGGGTTTTTGGCGGTTGGCCCTGTTTTTAAAGTATGCGGTCCAGAGCCGTGCCCGGCTCCGGGCAGATGCCGGGCACGGCCTCCTGAACGGCCTCTTTTAAACGGCTGACACGGTTCTCCATGGAAATATTCCTTGTTTTGGGTGCCGGAAGAAAAAGGGACTGTCCTTGAATGGGTGAACCCGTTTTGCAGGTCCGTAAAATGTTGTCAGGAGGCGCTTCCGGCACCGGTTTCGATGCTTTTCCGTTTAATCCGTTTTTTCTGATGATCGGCCTGTTGTGACCAGGCCGGGTTGTTTCGAAGATAGAGGGTTGCCAGTTCGTTGAACCGGGCCGCCAGGGCGAGGTTTTCTTTCTGCAGCCAGGCTTCGGCAAGATAAAAATAGGCCGGCCCGTCAGCCGGGTTGATGCCCACGGCCCGCTCCAGTGTCCGAATGGCCCCGTCGTAGTCCTTTTGTTCAAACAGCCGGTATCCCTCCACGGTCAGGCTGTGGGCCGCCGCCATCCGCGCGTCGGGCGCCGCGCCCGAAGGATCGCCGGGAGAGGTAAGGGCCGGGGCGGGCAGGCCGGTGTCCGGCTCCGGCTCCGGCATAACGGCAACCCGGGCGCAGGCCGAAAAAAAGAGCATTGCCGCAACCAGGGCAACCGCGCGGCAAAAAGTACGCCGCCTGTTATTCAAACAGCCCCCTGAATCCATCAAATATCCTTTTAAACACGCCGGATCCCGCGTGGAGCCGGCATTTGACGACCGGCTGGTTTTCTTCCAGAAAATATTCATCGTAGGGCGCCGGGCACCGGCCGGACACCGCCAGTTCGCCACTGTCCCCGCACACCCTTCGTTTTACCACACCCGGCGGAATAGTAAACGGGGTGTTGGAAACATACCCGGGCATGGCGTTGACCAGGTCGGCAAAGATGGGCAGGGCCGCCCCGGACCCGGTGGAAAAGACCGAATCCCCGTTGTCGAATCCCACCCAGACCAGGGTCAGGAAATCAGGGGTGTAGCCGACAAACCAGGCGTCTTTGTAATCGTTGGTGGTGCCGGTTTTGCCGGCCAGGGGAAAATCGACGCCCCTTTCTTTCAGGGACTTTGCGGTTCCGCCGGTCACCACGGATTCCAGCATGGAGGTGACAAGAAAGGCTTTTGCCGGAGAGAGCACCGCCTGAATATCCATGTGGCGGCGAACCAGCAGGTTGTCGTTTTCATCGATCACGTCCCGAACCGACAGGGGGAACGGCAGAACCCCGTCGGCGGCAAAGGCGCAATAGGCCCGGGCCAGTTCTAATGGGATCACCTCAAAGGCCCCCAGTGCGATAGAAGGGTAGGGCTGCATCGGCGTTGAAAAGTTGAACCGGCTGATCTGCTTGACCACCGTGTCCGGCCCGCCGCGCACCACCATGTCCACGGCGGCCCGGTTGCAGGAGAGCCGCAGCATGTCCCGCACCGAAACGGCTTCTCCCGGAATCTCGCCGAAGTTTTCCGGGGTCCAGTCCCGGCCGTTTATCAGGTAAGTGGTCTTCCGGTTGGCCAGCAGGTCCGAGGGTTTGAACAGGTCCAGCAGGGCCGCCGTGACAATGGGCTTGAAACAGCTTCCGGGCTGGCGGCGGGACTGGGTGATCCGGTTGAACTGGCTGGTTGCGTAGTCCCGGCCCCCCACCATGGCAAGAATGTTGCCGGTTCTCGGCTGCATCACCACAACAGCGCCCTGAAGCTTTTTTTCAGGATCATTCCTTCTGAGCGCCGGCAGGTCTGCTTCCAGCCGGGCAAGGCCGCTGGTAAGGGCCGTTTCCGCCGCGGCCTGAACCTCGGGATCCAGGGTGGTGTAGATGGAAAACCCCATGCTGGAAAGCGTGGTCTGGGGATAAAAAGCTTCCAGCTGGGCGGATACATAGTCCAGAAAATAGGGAGCCCGGCGCCGGTACTTTTCAAACCCAACGGTTTCAATGGGCCGGGCCGTTGCTTCGGCCAGCTGATCTTTGGTGATCCAGCCGGATTCAAACATGGCTGTCAACACCTGGTTTCGCCGGTCCCTGCATCTGTCCGGGTGGGTGTAGGGCGAAAAAAGGTTGGGACCCTTGATGATGCCGGCGATGACGGCTGATTCGGACAGGGTCAGGTCCTCCACCGGTTTGCCGAAATAAAAGTCAGCGGCCCGGCCCACCCCGTTGATGGAGGCCGACCCCTTCTGGCCCAGGTAGATTTCGTTCAGGTAGATTTCGAGAATTTCATCCTTGCTGTATTTTATCTCCAGGGTCACGGCGATGAACAGCTCATGAAGCTTTCGCCTGAAGGTCCGCTCCGGCGTGAGAAAATAGTTTTTGGCCAGCTGCTGGGTCAGGGTGGAACCGCCCTGGCGAATGCCGCCATGCTGAATGTTGGCGACCACGGCCCGGAGAATGCCCGCGGGGTCCACGCCGAAATGGGTATAAAACCGGTGATCTTCGGCGGCCAGCACCGCGTGGACCAGGTGCTCAGGCACCTGGGAAATGGAAACCACCCGCCGCAGCTCCCGCTCTTTTCCGAAAAACTGCATAATCACTTCCGGTTCCAGTTCCACCAGGGGGAGGGCCTCGCCTGTGTCGATCCGGCGAATATCGCGAATGCGGCGGTTTTTAATCTCCACGCGGGCCGGAAAGCCTTCCCGGATATGGCCCGGCAGATGCAGGTCCTTGAAATGAATTTCAACGCCCGTGTCCGTCAGGCGGTATTCCCCCTTTTTTTCAGGCCGGCCCGTTGTTTTCCGGTACTCCAGGTTCTTTAATTTTTTTTCAAACGCAAAAAGGTCGACCTGTTTGCCGGGAAACAGGGGTGCGGTGTCCGAGTAGATGGTGGAGGGGATATCCCATTTTCTGCCGGAAAATCGCTCTTCGATATGGCCGGACAGGTACCAGCAGTATCCGGCGGCCGTTGCCATTGCGAGTACCAGAAGAACGCCGCCGATGAGGATCAGTTTTTTAAGCAGGGACAACATTTGAGTCCTGAAAAGGGTAAACCGGTTTTTATTGATCAAGGCTGTTTTACCTTATTATATTTGCCGATGAAAAGGAAGATGGAAGCGCCGGTCGAATTTCCTTCTTTGCACCGCGCTTTTTGCTGGTATATAGTTTGAGGATCATTTCCTGCGGGTCCATGCCGCATGGTTTTAAAATGCGTCCCTGTCACAGGAGGTCACATCATGGTGCTTTTGCGGGTCATCATTGTTTTTCTGCTCCGACCTGCTCGGCTTAAACCAGGACGCCGGCGCTCACCAGGGCATCCTGGATGCCTGGGGCCTGTATGAAAAGGCGGTGCAGTTGCGCCAGACCGGCAAAACAGCAGAGGCCATTGAAGCATTAAACACCGTGACTGCCGGCAACCCGACCTACCTGGCTTATTTTGAGCGGGCCATGGCCTACATGGAGCAGGACCGGTATCATGAGGCCATTGACGATTTTACCCAGACACTGAAGGTGGAGCCGAAAATGCGGGGCGCCCTGTTCGGCCGGGGCATGGCCTACCTGAAGACCGGGAACAGGGAGACGGGCCGCCGGGATATTGAAAAGGCCGCCTCCCTGGGCAATGGCCGGGCCGTCAAATGGCTTCGGGAACATTCCGGACGAAACGGATTATAGAGAGCCGCAAAGTGACAAAACCGCGCAATTTTTTCTTTGTCTTTTTTCTGTTTGTTTTTCTGTCGGGGCCCTTTTCGGCGGGCTTTTGCGCCGAGGCGCCGGCATGGCGCATCCAGGCCGAACCCTGGCCCGAAGCCGGGGCGATTTTTCATTCAGACCCCCGGTGGCTGGGTGGTGACGGCGCCACATCCGTGGACCTGGGAGACGGGCGGGTGCTGTGGATGTTCGGCGACAGCTTTGTCGACCCGGCCGGTACCGGCGCACGGTCGTCCTCGGCCTTTGTGAGAAACACCATTGCTGTTCAGACCGGCTATGACCCCACCGCTGCCTCAATGCAGTTTGCCTGGAAAACAAAGGCGGGCCGGCCCGTCGCTTTTTTCGGTAAGGGTGGCGATACCTGGTACTGGCCTGCCTCGGGTATTTTGCTGGGCAAGCGGCTGCTGGTGTTTCTGATGGTGGTCCGGGCCGCTGACAACGCGCTGGGCTTTGAGGCTTCCGGCTGGAAGGCCGCATGGATCGACAACCCTCAGGATGCACCGGACCGCTGGAACCTGACCTGGCTGATCAGCCCTCAGCAGCAGGGCTTTGTTGTGGGTGCCGGCACTCCGATGCTGGAAAACGGATTTTTACAGGTCTTTGCCGCGGACGGCGGCAACCGGGATGTTTACATGGTGCGCTGGCCCGAAGCCGCGGCCCGGTCCGGAACCCTTACCAGTCCCCAGTGGTGGGCCGAGAGCACGGCGGGTGGGATGGATATGCGGAAAGGAAAGGCGCGGCCAACGCCTGTTTTTAAAGAAGGCCAGATGGAGTTTACCGTTGAATACCATCCCCGCATGCAGCGCTACCTGCGGGTGCAGACCGGTGAGTTTCTAAACCCCTGCATGGCCTTTTCCACTGCGCCGGCGCTCACCGGCCCCTGGTCTTCCGCTGCCTGCTTTTTTTCTCCGCCCGAGCAGGGCGGCCCGGACCTGCTGATCTATGCGGGAAAGTCCCATCCCATGCTGACCGGGGCCGACATGGTGTTTTCCTACGTGGTCAACACCACCGACTTTGATCGCATCTTTTCCGACACGACTCTCTATTTTCCCGTCCTGCTCAAGGGCCGGATCACAGGAGACACAACCGAACAACGCCGTTGAGAAAGAGGACCTGCATGCACGAGGATCGTACCCGGTGGAATAAAAAATATACGGACCGGGAGTGGACCGCCGAACCCTCGGACATCGTCCGCCGGTTCTATTCGCTGGCAAAACCCGGCATGGCCCTTGATATCGGGGCCGGTACCGGCCGCAATTCGGTTTTTCTCGCCGAACAGGGGTTTGACGTTGTGGCCGTGGACATCGCGGAAAAAGGGCTTGCTCAAATGGCCGGCGCCCACGCCAACCTTCTTCCGGTGTGCGCGGACCCGGATGTTTTCGAGATTCCGGAAAACCGTTTTTCCCTGTATGAGTTTTGATCCACGAAAGCCCTACAACAATCTACCCCTGCTGCCGCCCAAAGTCGATCTGGAAACAAAGAAGGTGTTAAAGCATTTGGTAGCCGCCAATCAATGCCTGGCGGAATTAAAGGGATATGCCGAACTGCTGTCTGACAAATCCATTATCATCAACTCTATTGTTCTTCAGGAGGCCAAAGACAGCTCGGAAATCGAAAATATCGTCACCACCCACGATCAACTGTTCCAAGCCATGGCGTCCGATAACCAGGCGGTGGCACCGGCGGTCAAAGAGGTTTTAAATTATCGTCGTGCCCTTTACAGGGGCTTTGACCTGGTTAAGACCCACGGTCTGTTGACCACCAATACCATTCTGGCCGTGTGACCCAGATGGATGGGGTTCGGCGGATCATTCAGGAACAGCGGTCGAAAATTTACTCCCGTGAACTGGTGGAAACCATTTGATTTATTTAAGAATTATTTTAACATGCACTGATTCTTAAAAAATCAGTGCATGTTTTGAGAATATGCACCGCAGCCGTGCATATCGTGGTGGCAATCCGGCAACGGGTCCCCAAAACAGCAGTTTATGGACACGTTTTTAATATATATACACACTCTGGACATGTTTGAAAGGGGGTAAGCATCGTGGTTTGTAGTGTGCCCGTAAGGGCATTCGGCAGGGCCGGTTTCAAACGCCTGACGGCGTCACTACAAACAGGGAAACGTAATGAAAAAATTTTTTTTTCGCATTAAAGCACCAGATGTCTTCAGCCGGCGGTGCAGATTCGCCGGGTCACGCCCGGCGATGACGAAGGGGGAAGCCCCGGGAGCGCCGCACCCCGGTGCGGCAAAACCCTGCTCTCCCTTTCACCCCCATCCGCTTAACGGCGCCGGCCGGCACGGCGCTGCGTAAAAATCGCTTGACATTGGTCCGGCCCATGCCTATAGTGAATTAACTACTACATTGTGGTATATGCCATGCAACTTAAAACTTTCTCACTGCTTTTGTGCCTTCTGACCGGCGTCACGATTTCCGCCGCGGCCGTGCCTTTTATCCAGTGTGACCAGGCAGGCTGCTGCTGTACAACGGCCCGTCCGGCAGAATCGCACACGGCCCCGGATCCCATGGGCTGCTGCTGTGCCGGCGGCCCGGAAGATGCCTGCCGGATTGTTTCAGCGGCCCCGTTTCTGGCCGTCCCGTCTTTTCTGCCGTCAGCGGAACAACCGGAAACCCGGTTTGTCGTATGCAAGGCCCCGGACACCCTTTCCGATGCCCTGACCCATGCCACCACCCCCGCGCCCCTCATAGCGGCCTTGCCGCATTTTTATAAAGCACCCCCCCTCTATTTACAGCACGCAGCGCTTCTTTTTTGATTGTTCCCGTTTTTCCCCTTCGACAGCACGTCATCATAACGCCGGTACCGGCGGCAGAGGATTTTTCTTCACCGCCTGAACAGGCCTGGCTCAAAACAGGGATTCCTGTATTTGCAAGCCGGTAAAAGACTCGACTTCTCCCGGTTTGACAGACGCTTTTTCCAGCCGGGACAAAAAAGGAGATAAATAAGATGGGAACTTCAAAAAAAGCAAAAATCAAAGATAGAGCGGAAAACAACAACCAGTCGGAGAAAAAAGCACGGGTTCTGGCCGGCAACGAAAAAAAGCCCCTCCTGTTTGCTGTTGCCTGCGTGGTCCTGATCGTTCTTCTGGCCGCCGGTTTTTACCGGGTGAAAGGCGGCGGGCAGAAGACGCTGTCCATTGCCCCGGCCCCCGCTGAAGCGGCCGCCCGTGCCGTCGCCTACCCGGCCGCCCAGTTTGCCGACGGCAAGGCCCGTCATTTTGATTGCACGGAAGGCGGCCGAACCATCCGGTATTTTATTCTGCAAAGCGCCGACGGTGTGATCCGGGCCGCGTTTGACGCATGCGACGTGTGCTGGCCCGAGGGCAGGGGATATTACCAGGAAGGCGACAACATGGTGTGCAAAAATTGCGGCCGCCGGTTTGCCTCGGTAAAGATCAACGAAATCCAGGGCGGGTGCAACCCGGCTCCCCTTGCGCGGACCGTGCAGGACGGCCAGGTGATCATCAATGTCGGAGACATCCTTGCCGGCCAGAAATATTTTAATTTTGGAAGCGGGAGGTAAACCATGACACTCAAAGATATCGCGGTAAAGAACCTGTGGCGGCGCAAGGGCAAGTCGTTTTTCATCCTGGCGGGCCTGGTGATCGCCGTGGCCACGGTGGTGGGGCTGATCAGTTTTGTTACGGCCATGACCCACACCATCAACCACCAGCTTGAAAAATACGGCGCCAACATTCTGATTGTGCCGAAAACCGACAACCTGGCCCTGACCTATGGCGGCATGACCCTTGGCGGGGTTGCTTTTAAAACCCGGGAGATACGGGAGTCCGACCTGGCCGGTATTGCCACGATCAAGGACGCGGCCAGCATCGCCGCCATGGGGCCGGTGGTGCTGGGCGGCGTGGAGATTGAAAACCGGCATGCGCTTCTGGCCGGAATTGATTTTGACGCCACCCGGATATTAAAACCCTGGTGGAAGGTTTCCGGTGCCCTGCCCGGTCCCGACGAGGTGCTGCTGGGCGCTGAAACCGCCCGGATTCTCGGCCTCGGCATTCATGAACCGGTCTCCATAAAAGGCCGGGTCATGAGCGTTGCCGGGGTTCTGGCGCCCACCGGCTCCCAGGACGACCAGTTGATATTTACAACCATGGGCACGGCCCAGGTGCTTCTGGATAAACCGGGCGTGGTCTCCATGGTGGAGGTGGCGGCCCTGTGCAATGCCTGCCCGGTTGAAGAGATGGTGGCCCAGATCTCCGAAAAACTGCCGGACGCCAAAACCATGGCCATTCAGCAGGTCGTTCGCGGCCGAATGGAAACCCTTAGCCATTTTCAACGGTTTTCCTACCTGATTTCCGGCATTGTCGTTTTTATCGGCGGGCTGGTGGTGCTGGTGACCATGATGGGAAGCGTGCGCGAGCGCACGGAGGAGATCGGCATTTTCCGGGCCATCGGGTTTCGAAAAAAGGATGTGATGGAAATCACGTTTATCGAAGCCGCTGTTTTGTCGGCAATCGGCGGTCTCCTCGGCTACCTGCTTGGATACGGCGCAACCCGGCTGGGCTTTCTGCTGTTGGCGAAAAAAGAGGCGGCCACGGTTCTGCTGAACCCGACCCTGGCGGCAGGGGCGTTGCTGATGGCCATGGCCGTGGGCCTGGCGGCAAGCGCCTATCCCGCCTTTATGGCCGCCAGAATGGATCCCAGCCGGGCACTGCGTTCCCTGTAACCTTTTTTCAACATACGGAGGATGGTATGCGTCATATAATTGTTGAGCATCTTTCAAAAATCTACGGCAGCGGGGATTCACAGGTCGCGGCTGTCTCAAACATGAATTTTACAATCGATTCCGGAGAATTTGTCGGTGTGATGGGAGAATCCGGCGCCGGAAAATCAACCCTGCTGTCCGTGCTGGGCGCCATGAACACCCCCAGCGCGGGACGGTATCTGGTGGACGGCATCGATGTGTACGGGCTTTCCCAGGAAAAACAGGCCGATTTTCGGCGGGAGTTTCTGGGCTTCGTGTTCCAGCGGTTTCACCTGATTCCCTATCTGACGGTCCTGGAAAACGTGATGCTGCCGTTGACTTGCGCGGATATGAACCGGCGGGACAAACAGGCCCGTGCCCGTTCCGCCCTTTCCGTGGTGGGGCTTGAGAACAAGTGGAAACGCCTGCCTTCCGAGATATCCGGCGGCGAAAACGAGCGGGTGGCCGTGGCCAGGGCCATTGTCAATGATCCGCCGATCCTGCTGGCGGACGAGCCCACCGGCAACCTGGATTCCCGCAACACGGGCGAGATGATGAAACTGCTGTGCCGCCTCAATGAAAACGGCGCCACCATCGTGATGGTGACCCACAGCACGGAGTGCGTCGCCTATGCCGGCCGCGTCATGACCCTGGCCGACGGAAAACTGGTCTCCGAGGGGCGACCTCCCATCGAAGTGGTGTCGGCGGCGTTGAATATCGGGTCGCCACCGACCGCCGGGACTTGACCGCCGAGCAGGTTGCTGAAGTGTATAAGCTCCGACGGGAAATCGAATCGTTTTTCGCATGGTGGAAGCGTCATCTGAAGGTGTACCACCTGATCGCCGGAAGCCGGTATGGACTGATGGTGCGGATATACGTCGGACTGATCACCTATCTGCTTCCGGACATTTATTGCCATACCACTCACAATGAACGCGTCGGCATTAAACGCGTCCGTGAGTTGCGAATACAAATTCAGAACGAACTGCGTGAATCCGGCGGTACCCCGGATGAATATTTTTTCAAGGAACAACAGGCAACCCGGTTACAAGCAAAAACCTAACCGGACAACACTGAATCGCTTTCGGAAAATACTGGTCCGTTACGAAAATCTGACCGAAACTTATATGGCCTTATCGCATATGGTTGCCGCTATAATCGCCTTTCGAAAGGCGGGGAGTTATTTACGGATAAGCTCTAAGAGTTAAGCATTGGAAAACGCCCAGTGTAAATTGTGCCGGTCAGCCCTTCAATCCCTCGGGATCGAATCGTTGCCGGTTTCCCCGCACATTCAGCCGTTTCATTCTGTTATACAGGCTGGTGCGTTTCATGCCAAGGATTTTGGCGGCCCCGTCCGGCCCGGCGATTTTGCCCCCGGTTTTTTCAAGCACGTGGTGAATATAGCGCCGCTGCAGTTCGTCGAGGGTGGGCATGTCGATAAACGGGTCGGCCCCGGGCCGCGTATGGCCCGCGGGCAGGTCCAGCTCCAGGTGGTCTCCGGTGGAGAGCAGCACCCCGCGTTCAATCACGTTTTCCAGCTCTCGCACATTGCCCGGCCATGAATAGGCACAAAGCCGTTCCTGGACTTCCGGGGTCAGCATCATTGCGGGCCGGTTGTGGCGCAGGCTGTGGCGTCGCAGGAAACAGGCGGCCAGAAGAACGATGTCCTGTTTGCGTTCCCGCAGGGGCGGTACCGTGATGGGAATGACGTTGAGCCGGTAATAGAGGTCCTCCCGGAACCGGCCGGCCGCCACTTGCCCGGCCAGGTCCCGGTTGGTGGCGGCGATCAGCCGGAAGTCGGAGAAAAGGGGCTTGGTGCCGCCCAGGCGCTGAATGGTCTTTTCCTGAAGGGCCCGCAGCAGCTTGACCTGGATCGACTTGGGAATCTCGCCCACCTCGTCGATAAACAGTGTGCCCTGGTGGGCCAGTTCCAGCAGCCCCTTTTTCTGGCGGTCCGCGCCGGTGAAAGCCCCTTTTTCATGGCCGAACAGCTCGCTTTCCACCAGGCCCTCGGGTATGGCGGTGGGGTCCACCACGATCAGGGGCATATCGCACCGGCGGCTCTGCTGGTGTATTCGCCGGGCCACCAGCTCCTTGCCCACGCCGGTTTCACCCAGGATCAGCACGGTGCTGTCCGTTGGCGCCACCTGGTCCACCTGGGTCAGTACGGCCTTGATCCGGCTGCTTTCCCCCACGATCTCCACGGTCCCGGTAACGGTGGAGGGCACGGCCGGCGGCGGCCGGAGTTTTTCAAATCCCCGGGAAAGATCCCATGCGTGTTCGATATAGCTGCTCAGTGTGTGGACCAGCCGGTTTAACTGGGCCGGGTCGAGGAAGTTGAAGCAGTCGGTTATGTAGGCGTTGTCATGGTACAGCACGCCCCTGGGCTTTCCCTCGATCTGAAAGGGAAGGCAGAGAATGGCCTTTTCCCGGTAGGGAGCATCGGACCTGTCGCCCCGGCGTACCAGGACGGGCCGGCCTTCCCGCCAGGTGTCAAACACCAGGGCCAGGTTGGAGCGGAAGGCGTTGGAAAAGACCTCGGTTTCGGTCAGGTTGCAGGCGGCGCGCAGCGCGGGCGGTTTTTTGGGCGTGTCGGAAAACCAGAACAGGGCGCCCCGTTCCGCGCCGAAGTAGCGATTGGTGGCCCGCACCAGCCGGGTGAAGAGCCGGTCCGGCGCCGGGCCGGGCATGAGCTCGGAAATGATGTCGGTAAACCGGAGCAGAAATTCCTCTTTGACCTCCGGCGCCGGCTCCATGGCCGGCTCTTCGGCAAGCAGGCGGCGAAGGTCGTCCGGGAAAAAGGTCTCTCCGTGGCCGGCCAGCTCTTTCCAGGCTTTTCTGGCCTGGCGCCGGGCTTCGGCAGGATCGTTCCGCTGCAGGTGAATGCGCATCAGGATAAAGCGGGTCTTGGCCAGCTGTACCGGTGTGCCGGATTGCTCCAGATATTCCGTGCTGGCGTTCAGGTCTTTTTCAACGGTTTCGGGGTCGGCCCCGAGAAAAAGGCGATGCTCGGCCATCAGCCGCAGCAACACCCCTTTTAAATGAATGTTGGGTTCCCGCATGATGCGCATCACTTCCCGCTGCATCTCGGTTTCGGAAAAGATGGGTTTGCCCGCCTTGTAGAGTTCAAACCCCATCTCCAGAAAGATCGGCGTGGCATACTGCCGGACCAGGCCGGCGGCGGTTCCTTCGACGATGGCGTGGGTGATGTAGCGACTGGCCTCCTCCAGCCGGCCCTCGGCAAAGTGGTAGTAGGCCATGCCGCCCCTGGCAAAGTAGAGGGCCAGGTCGTTTCCGGTCTTTTCCCCTTCGGAAATGGCGCCGGACAGGTGGATGGCCGCCTCCTTGTTCTTCTTGAGTTCCAGCAGGACAATTCCCAGCACGGCACGGGTGGTGGCCGCCAGTGCCCGGTCCCCCCGTTCCAGGAGCATTCGGCGGTAGTAGTCCAGGGTGCCGGTGGCCCGGTGAAACTGGCCCAGGTAGGCGGCGCAGTAGCCCAGCCACATGGGGGCCGAGGGGTTGGGCACCAGGGGTCCCTGGGTGGTTTCAAACCGTTCCACCGCTGCTTCAAAGTAGGTGATGGCTTTGGTGAACATGCCCTGAAGGTGGTGGTAAAGGCCGATAAATTCGGCGGCGCCGGCCTGAATGTCCTCGTCGCCCAGGGCTTCCACTTCGGTTTTGCCCTGCTGAAAAAAAGGAATGGCCGCCGACCGCTGGTTGGAAAAATAGTAGTGCCGGCCCAGGTGCAGCTTGATCATGGCCTTTGATCGAAGGTCGCCCAGGTGTTCGGCCGCTTTCAGGGCCGCCCGGAGAAAGGGAATGGTTTGGCCAAATCCTTTGCCCAGAATAAAGTTCAGGTTGGAAAGTTCCAGGGTGGCCGCCACCAGCACATGGCTGGTTTCCGGACGCTTCCCAGCGGCAAGCCGGGCCACCACGTTGTGAAAATGGATCCGGGCCGTCTCCCGGTCGGCTGTTTCAAGGGCCGTCCGGGCCAGGTCAACCTCCAGGCGGGCCGCCTCTTCTGTATAGGCAGGCGGTGACGCAGGATTCATCTTCCTTTTTCCAATCGGTATCGAAATCGAAAAGTTTTCATGACCGGATTGTCGCCCGGCTGTTTTAAAAAATCAACCTGAATGTTCGTATATGGACATTTTAGTGACCCAATAAGGACACTTCCGGGTGATCAAATATATTTATACTTTAAAAAACGGGCATTTATTTTTTATTTGGCAGCGGAATGCTTTTTGCACACAATTTGCTTTTTGCATAAAAGTTATTGTTTTCTGGCATAAATTATCAAGCACCTGACATTTACAAAAGGAGTTGAACAATGCGCGATGTATATGTGATCGGCGTGGGCATGACCCCCTTTGGCAAGCACATGGACAAGAACATGAAAACCCTGGCCGCCGACGCCACCAACCGGGCGCTGGAACACGCCGGTATTACCAAGGATAAGCTCCAGGTGGCGGTGGTGGGCAATGCCTACCAGGGGCTGGTCACCGGCCAGGAGTCGATCCGCGGTCAGGTGGTGCTGCGGGCCATGGGTATCGGCGGCATTCCGGTCACCAACGTGGAAAACGCCTGCTGTTCATCGGCCACCGCCCTTCAGGTGGCGTGGATGGACATTGCCCTGGGCCTTCATGACGTGGCCCTGGTGCTCGGCATGGAAAAAATGTACATGGATGACCGGGAAAAACGGCTCAAGCTCTTTTCCGCCTCTGCCGACGTGGAGGTTATCGAAATGCTGGTCCAGGCCATGAAGGCTGATGCCGAGCGCAAGCGAAAAGAGGCTGAGGCCAGGGGAGAGGTCAAGAAAGAAAAAGATTCCAAGGGCGGCAGCGCCTTCATGGAAATATACGCCATGGGGGCCCGGCTGCATATGGACAAGTACGGCCTCACCCAGCGGCAACTGGCCGTTGTCAGCGCCAAGAACCACAACCACAGCGTGAACAACCCCTATGCCCAGTACCGCAAGCCCTTTACCGTGGAAGAGGTGCTGGCGGCCCAACCCATTGCCTATCCCCTGACCCTTCCCATGTGCGCGCCTGTGGGCGACGGCGCGGCCGCGGCCATTCTGTGCTCCAAAAAGATGGTCAAGAAGCTGGGGGCCTCCAAGCCGGTCAAGATCCTGTCCACGGTGGTGGGCGGCGGCATGGACAGGGGCTTTGATGATCCCGACATCGGCGAACGGGTGGCAAAGGTGGCCTATGAGGCCGCCGGCGTCGGTCCTGAAGATATCGACGTTGCCGAGTTTCACGACGCCACGGCCTTTGGCGAGGTGGTCAATACCGAGGCCCTGGGATTCTGCCCCCGGGGTGAGGGCGGGATATTTGCCGAGCAGGGTCACTCAACGCTGGGCGGCAAGCTGCCCATCAACCCCTCCGGGGGACTGGAGTCCAAGGGCCATCCCGTGGGCGCCACCGGCGCCGGACAGATCGCCGAGCTGGTATGGCAGCTGCGGGGCGAGGCCGACGGCCGGCAGGTGGAAGGTGCCCGTATCGCGTTGGCTGAAAACGGCGGCGGCAACATCGGTATCGAAGAGGCGGCCATGGTCATCACCATTCTTCAGGCTGACTTCTGATCCGCTGCGTCCGTCAGGCCGTGACCATGGAAAGGCGTTCAGGCGTCAATTTCGTTCTGATGTGCTCAAGTCCAGGCGGCAGGGCCTTTTTGGGTTCCGTGGGCTGCCTGTTTAATGAAACAAGGAGAAAAACATGTTTGGTTTAAACAAATCGGGAAAGATCGAAAATCTGTCCATCTTCAAGGCCATCAACCTGAAGATCGAGGATCCGGAAAAGGTGGCTTTGCGGTTTGTCAATGAGGACGGCACCGAAGAGCCGGTCTCCTATCGAAATCTGTTTGAACAGACCAACCGCACGGCCCATGCCCTGCTCAAGGCGGGCATCGGCAAGGGCGACACCTTTACCATGCTTATGAAAAATCATCCGGAGTTTGTCTACGCCCTGTTCGCCGCGGTCTCCATCGGCGCCGTGGCCGTGCCCATTGATCCCCGGTCCAGGGGCCGGAAACTGGCCTTTCAGATCAAAAACACCAAATCCAAAGGCATTATCGTGGCCGACCAGTTCATGGAAAGCCTGGAGGAGATCAAGGCCGATATTTCAGATGTGCCGGTGGTAGGGGTGCTGTACAAGGCCCATCACAAGGTTCCGGAAAACAGCGCCTACCCGGTTTTAAACGCGTTTCTGGAAACCGGCAATACTGACATGCCTGACCAGGCACTGCCTTTTGACGCCGGTGCGCCGGCCCAGATCATTCACACATCCGGCACCACCGGCGACCCAAAGGGCGTGGTGCTCAAGGCCGACCGCTTTCTTATCTATTCCTTCATGGCCGACCTGCTGTGGCAGTATCAGCCCGACGACATTCCCTACACCGGGCTCTCCCTGACCCACGGCAACGCCCAGTCCGTGACCCTGATGCCGTCTCTGGCCAAGAAGCTGCCCGCCGTGATCAGCGAACGGTTTACCAAGAGCAATATATGGGACATCTGCCGCAAGTACGGCTGCACCACTTTTTCCCTGCTGGGCGGTATGATGGCCGGCATCTACAACGAACCGCCCAAGCCCGACGACGCGGACAACCCGGTACGCAAGGTGATCAGCGCGGGCACGCCCCGGGCCATCTGGGAAGACTTTGAAAAACGGTTCGGCGTCAAAATTCACGAATGGTATGCGGCGGTGGAAGGGGGGCTGGCCCACAATCCGCCGGGGTTCGGTCCCGTCGGTTCTTTCGGCAAGCCGCCCCAGGGACTGGTGGAGATGAAGATTGTGGATGAAAACGACAACGAGGTGCCGCCGGGCGTGCGGGGCGAACTGATCAGCCGAATGGCCAACGGCCCCACCGAGGTGAACTATTACGGCAAGGCGGATGCATCAAAGGAGAAGACCCGGGGCGGGTGGCTGCGCAGCGGCGACATCTGCCACCAGGATGAAAACGGGTTTTTCTATTTTGATTTCCGCAAGGGCGGGGGCCTGCGCCGCCAGGGCGATTTTGTCCAGCCCGACCTGATCGAAAAGATCATCGGCGAGCACGAGTCGGTGTCCGAGGTCTGCGTGTACGGCGTGCCCGCCGCGTCGGGTGCCCCGGGTGAGAGCGACATCGTGGCGGCCATGGCCCCGTTTGCGGGAAGAACCGTGGACGTGGAAGGGGTCAAACAGACCTGCCTGGCCGAGCTGGAGCGCAACTCCGTGCCCACCTATTTTCAGATCGTCGACGAGATTCCCAAAACCATTTCAGAAAAGATGTTGTCCCGGGTGCTGGAGGAGCAGTTTGATCCCAATGCCCCCAACGTGATTCGGGTCTGACACGGCGCACCGTTTTGACAGGAAAAGGACAATCAGTGCCCATCAGGGCAAATAAAGGAGAGCATCATGTTTGAATCATTAAAACAGGCCTATCTGCCGGAAATGAGTTTTCCCGTCCGGACCGTTGATGCGGAAAAATGCAGCAAGTGCGGCCGGTGTTTTGAAACCTGCCCCACCTACGGATACCGGTGGGAAAAAGGCCAGGTGCCCGAGCCCATCGGCTACGGCGGGTTTTCCCAGGCCTGCATCAACTGCGGTAACTGCATTGCCGTCTGCCCGTCCGGGGCTATCACCATGACCGGCAGCTTTGTGATTCCTTCCGGCCGGTACAAGGTGATGCTGGAGGGGAAAATGGCGGCCCCCCATCCCCTGGGCGCTGACGAGCAGGCCTTTGATGCCATTGAACCGGAACTCACCGAGGTGGAAAAAGCCATCTACACCCGCCGCTCCAACCGGCTCTTCAAGGACAAGCCGGTGCCCCGGGAACTGCTGGTCCGCATCCTGGAGGCGGGCCGGTTCGCGCCGTCGGCGGGCAACTGCCAGCCCTACCGGTTTATCGTGATCACCAACCAGAAGATCATCAAGGAGTTCGAGCGCCGGGCCATGGGCTCCCTGCGCCTGATCAAGAACCTCTACCTGGCCAAAAACGGCAAGCGGTCCGCGATCAAGAACATCGTGTTCAGTCTCATCAGCTGGTTGTCGATCAACAAGCTCGATCCCCGGCCCATCACGGCCATGGAAAAGGCTGACCGGAATAACAACGCCATATATTTCAACGCGCCGGCGGTGATCCTGATTCTCAAGGACAAGCGGGGGATCAGCAACCCGGACCTGGATGCCGGCATCTGCGCCCAGAACATTGTGCTGGCGGCCCACTCCCTGGGCCTGGGCACCTGCTACGTGTCGCTTCCCATGGAGCCCCTGTCCATGCCCCTGATGGCTGGGTTTCGCAAGAAGCTGGGGATTACCAAACCCTATGTGGCGGTGACCAGTATTGCCGTGGGCTATGCCAGGGGCAAGATCGACGGCCCGGTGAAGCGCGACACGCCGAGAGTCGATTGGAAGCTTTAAACGCTACTGCGTCAAACCGTGAAATGTGCGGGCTAAATTGCCGGCGTCCGAAAATAATCAGTAAACAACTTGACCGGGGATAAACCGGCACGGCGTGAGGGTGAAAAAATGGGAACAATCAACTTAAAGGGTAAAACGGTTTTTATCACCGGCGGATCTTCCGGTATCGGAAAAGAGCTTTCCCTCTGTTTTGCAAAGGAGGGGGCCAACCTGGTCCTCATGTCCCGCGAGGGAAAGAGGGCGGTCTTAAAAGAGTGGGCCGAGTCGTTGCGGAAAACCTATTCCGTCGAGACCTGGACCGTTACCTGCGACCTGTCCCGTCCCGGGGGGCCGGAAGACGCTTATAACCAGGTCAAAGCCTGCGTGCCACATATCGACGTGCTGGTGAACAACGCCGCTGCCATGGCATTCGGCCTGTTCCACGAACTTTCCCTGGCCGAGCAGGATCAGATTATCACCGTCAACGCCCGGGCCTATATGGCGCTTATGCGGCTGTTTATTCCAGACATGATCCAGCGAGGACAGGGGCATGTGTTTAATGTCTGTTCGGTGTCGGCGTTTGTGCCCACGCCCCGCCACGCGGTTTACGGCGCCACCAAGGCTTTTATTCAGGCCTTGAGCGAGGCGGTGAATGAAGAGCTTAAAGGCACCGGAGTGAGGATTTTCACATTAAACCCCGGCTACACCGACACCCCGCTCCTGCAGGGCGGCGGTTTTCCCAAGAAACTGCGGTTTTACAGCTTTGCCGGCAAGGCCAGCCCGGCTGTTATTGCCGAAAAAGGGGTTCGCGCCTTTACCCAGGGAAAGCTGGTCTATGTGCCCGAGCCCCACCTCCGGTTCCTTTTTTTATTCATGAACCGGTTCGCGCCCAAGCGGTTTATCAATGCCCTTTCAGAATGGATGGTCAAAGGCGCATGATCAAGGCGCAGTATCCGCTCTGTTGAGGCATGCGCGTCGTGGCCGGCGGGGGATTTTCGGCAAATCGAGCCTGGAGAATATACGGGCTGGACGCAAAGAAAACGTGGGCGTCATCCTTTTCTCCCTTGCGGTGAATTTTAAACAAATTCTGAAACAAGGATACGAAAATATGGCTTTTTTGCATGTCCCCGTGATTGTCGGGGCCGGCCAGGTGACCCGCCGGCAGGCGGCTCCCGTTGAAACCGGATCCCCGGTGGAATTGATGGCGCAATCCGTGCGGGTCGCGGCCGAAGACGCAGGCCTTGCGGCCCAGGCCCTGGCAAAGGCCGACCTGCTGGTGACCACGTCGCTTTTCTCCGACGACGGCATTGTCAACGTGGCCGGGTGCGTGGCCGACCGGATCGGCCTGGCCGATGCCCGATGCAGGGTCTCCGGGTTCGGCGGCACCGTGCCCCACTCCATGCTGCACCATGCCATGGAACAGATCGCCCAGGGCAGGGCCGAACTGGCTGTTCTCACCGGGGCCGAGGCCCAGCACACCCGGCAGCAGGCGGTGCGGGACAAAATCTTTTTCGGCTGGGGCCTGTCGTCGGACCGTGACTGCCTGCCGCCGCTTTTTCCGGTGGGCCCGGCGGACGGGGCCTGTGAAACCGAGCACATTCACGGGCTTTCCATTCCCGCCTATGTCTACCCCATGTTTGAAAACGCCCTTCGAGAGCGGTACGGCCGCACCATTGCCGATCACGCGAATGCCATGGCCGACCTGATGCACCGCTTTTCCGAAGTTGCGGCGGACAATCCTTATGCCTGGTTTCAGGCTCCCTTTTCAGCAGAAGAGATTGTCACGGCGTCGGGTGACAACCGTTACATCGCCTTTCCCTACACCAAGCGGATGAACGCCATGTTGTTTGTGGATCAGGCCGCGGCCCTTATTGTCACCTCCGAGGCGCATGCCGACCGCATGGGCATCGACACGTCAAAACGGGTTTACCTGCACGGCTATGCCGAGGCCCATGACCACTGGCATGTGCTGGAACGGGAAGAATATGGCGTCTCCCCGGCCATCGGCATCGTGGGCAGGTCTGCCCTGTCCCAGGCCCGGACGACCATCGACAAAATCGACTTTTTTGATCTTTACAGCTGTTTTCCCGTGGCCGTTCAGGCCACCCGGGACATGCTCGGCATTGCCCAAAACGATCCCCGATCCCTGACCGTGACCGGCGGGCTTCCCTATTTTGGCGGGCCGGGCAACAACTATGTCATGCATTCCATGGTCCGGATGGCCGATCTGCTGCGCCGCCATCCCGGCAAAACAGGCCTTGTGACCGGAAACTCTTTTTATATGACCAAGCATTCGGCAGCGGTCTGTTCCACCCGCCCCCCGGCGGATAACAGCGCGGTTACCGCTGATGTCCACCAGTGCCAGCAGGAAGTGGACCGGGGTCCCAAAAATGCGATCGACCCCACCCCTTCAGGCCGGGCCACGGTGGAAACCTATACCGTGGTTTATGATCGGTACAATACGCCGTCTAAAGGAATTGTCATCGGAAAAACAGAAAGTGGAAAACGGTTTGCCGCCTACACCCCGCCCGATCCTGACCTGTTTGCCGCCATGACGGCCGAGGGTTTCTGCGGCGTTTCGGGCAGGGTGGTGTCAACGGACAAGGTCAACACCTTTACGCCGGAGTGATGAGGAGAGACAATTTCAGCTGTCGAGTTTTACGAGGTCGGCTGGAACGGTAGCTCATCCGGAGAATCATGTTGCGGCCTCGTCCAGTCCGGGAGAGCGGAGTGTGTTGCTTCAGCATAAAGTGTTTCCGGGGCGATATCCACTTCTTCATTCCCCCATGTAATCACCCCGAGTTCTTTGTTTATATTGAAGTTTTTGAAAAATTCCAAATCCTTAAATTTTTCAAAAACGCCCCCTTGATTTAAGTACTTGGAAAAGTCAACAATTCCTGTGACACCATCTTCAAAGGCCACTTCAATTTTATATCCGCCTTTGTAAACGGCGGAGATCACATCTTTCAGCATGATGTTTACCTCTCTATTGTAAAGGCTTAATTTTTCTGGGAGTCTGGTTACTTTTCGCTAATTCCCAGTTTTGCAGCAACTCGGTTTTATGCTGAGAAGCCCATTCAATTACAAGACCCAACGCACGGGGCGAAAGATTGCCTTCAAGTATACGCAGGGTCTCAATTTCGATGACCACTTTTTCGTCGCCATACCGAGCATGGAAATGCGGTGGATTGTGGTCACCGAAAAACATGGCTACTATTATACCATAAAATCGGCTTATTTCAGGCATAGTCAACTCCAACTAAAACCAGCTTAGTTTTGATACGACCAATGGCAGCAGCCAGAGGGAGCCAGGGCTTTCACCGACTTTCTTACAGATGGTTAATGCTCAATCTCCCGGGTTGTTCAGCAAAGACTGCCTTGGCTGTCGTTTCGGACTCACTTGTTATGCGCTTTATTTCACTTTGGGCCAACGATTGTATCCAACTGCTGGATCATTGGACCGGTACTGACGGATAAATTCAACTTCTTTTGCCGATAATTCTTCATCTGTAGCAGTTTTTGACTCCCATAGAATCTGCTTTCTCACAGTGTAGTCTTTTCGCACTGATTCTGGAAGATTTTGAAAGTCCTCATTTATAATGGCCATGTCAGGACTGCCGAAGTATCGATGGCTCCCGATGGTATCTTTGCCAATGTAAATCTTCCCTGTTGGATATGTTATCATGTATATTTGTTTCACATTGGCACTCTTTTAGAAGCGCATAACATAGATTCTGTTTTGTGACGAAAACGGCCTGCGAGACCTTTGCTTCCCCATTTTCTTCGACCCTAATTTTATTCCGGAAAAATGTCAAATAAAAGAAATGTCAAATAAAAGCATGATGCCGGCTGCGCGCCGGGCCGCATGATCAACATGCGGCGCCGTCATGGACAAAGGCAGAAAAGTTGTTTTTGCGGGGGGCAGGGGACGGGCTTTGGGAGCGGGAACGGCGCGGGCAGGCTGTCGCTTTGCCCGCGCCGTACGGTAAAGAAAAACGGTTGGCAGGATTATCTTAACATTTTCCCCATATATGACGCGGCTGCCTTGATGATGCCGCCGTTCAATATGCCGGTGACCAACAGGTTTACCGGGACCAGCGGGGTTTCCCACTGGATCGTCTGGCGCCTGGCTTCCACCCAGTGCCGCATGCGTTTTCGCCAGCTCTCCCTTTTTATTTTTTCAGCCGTCATTCTAAAGGAGGCGGTGATGGTGTATGGCTGCCGGATATTATTGAAAACCAGCCTGGACCGCAGCTTTTCAAACAGTATCATCACCTGCAGGGCCTTGCTTTGCAGGCGTGCCGGCAGGGACAGTCTGCCGAAAAACGCCTCATACTGTTCGCGCACTTCACCGGCCAGTTTCCGGGCATGTTCATTGGGCGCGTGCCTGTACAGAACATTCAATAACGGGTACATGAATCTGGCCCTGGCGACTTTTTCCTCGTGCCGCAGCTTCATAAAACCTGTTTTGTAACCGCGCGTGGCCGTCACGCCGCGAATGGCGGTATCAATGATTCTCAGCAGCGAAGGGCCGTTGCGCTGATAATCCTGAATAAACGCGTTTTTCAGATACGTGGCCGACTCCTCGCCGGAAAAATGGGGATGGGTGAACCATATCTGATGCTGGCCATGCCATTCCTCGTAAGGGATATCCTGCCGCAACCGGCCCTGTTTTTCATAATCCTTGTACAGTGCTGTGCCCGGCAGCGGTCCCAGCTGCATGAACTGGACCAGATCGGCGTTCAGGCCGGTGATGAAATTGATATCGTCATGAATGGTCTCTTTGTCGTGGTGTTCCAGGAAAAGAATGCCCGAGGCAAGCACGGAAATGCCGTGATCCCGAAGCTCTTTTACCAGGGCTTTAAAATCAACCCCCTTGTTTTTTTCATACACCTCTTTCTGGGATTCCGCGCCCATCCATATAAAATTGACCCCCAGCCGGAGAAGAAAATCGATCCCCATCCGGGTAACCGTTTCAGCGGATGAAAAAATATTGAACGTATAATTTTTGCCGTTTTTTTCCAGTTCGCAAATAAGCTCCCGGGCACGGTCTTCTGATTTGAGAAAATTCTCATCCATGACAAAAAAATCGGTAGTGCCCAGCTCCTTTTCCATTCGGGCGCAGACGTCATATATCTCCCGGCCGGTTTTGAAAAACGGCGTGTAAATCTTCTGGAAATAGTGCGTCGTACAGCAGAACCGGCATCCATTGGAACACCCCACGCCCGTCATGATAACCCCTGAATCCCGGGGCAGGGGAACGCCCACTATGTGTTTGTTAAACGACGAATAGATCATCGGGTGCACCACAGGCGCGTTGACATCCTCATGAAAGAGCTGCCGCAGAAACTTTACCCCGTCCCCCCGGCATACGTGGTCACAGGAAATCAGATCTTCAATGTTGCCGATGCTGGTGCCGTGGCCCCCCAGAATAATTTTTGTTTTCGGGGAGACGTGCCGGATGAT
>JAXHVI010000039.1:0-5280 GCA_034189195.1 Thermodesulfobacteriota bacterium
GCAGCATGTGTGTGATGAAGCACGTGGGTGTGAACGTGGCGGCCGACGCCCTGATGACCCTGGCCTATGTGGGCGTCAAGGCCGGCATGGTGCTGTTGTCCGCCGACGATCCCCACATGTTCTCCAGCCAGAACGAGCAGGACAACCGCTATTACGGAAAACTTTCCGGCCTGCCCGTGGTCGAGCCCTCCTCCGTGGCCGAGGCAAAAGAGATGGCGATTTACGCCTTTGAGGTCTCAGAGGCCCTGGGCGAGCCGGTGATCCTGCGCACCACCACCCGGGTCAACCATTCATCGGCCAAAACGGCGCTGGGCAGCCTTCCCGAAAAGGTCAAAACCGGGGGCCGGTTTGAAAAGGACCCGTTTAATTATGTGACCGTGCCTGCGGTTTCCAGAAAGCTTCATGTCCGGCTGCTGGAGCGGCTGAAAAAGGCCGCCGACCTGTCCAATACATCGCCCTACAACATTCGCACCGGCACGGGCCGGTACGGCATTCTTTGTAACGGGGTGAGTTATCTTTACGTCACCGACGCGTTAAAGTCCCTGGGCCGGGAGAGCGATTTTTCCGTGCTGCGCGTCGGGTTTTCCAACCCCATGCCCGACGCCCTGGTCAAGGCGTTTCTGGCCGACTGCGACAGGGTGCTGGTGGTCGAAGAGGGCGAGCCCTTCATGGAAGAGGCGGTCAAGGCCATGGCCGCCGAAGAAAAGCGGTGCATTGACATCGCGGGCAAGCGGGAAGACCTGTTTTCCCGGCTCTCCGAGTTTGATCCCCAGATGGTGGCCCGCTGCATTGCCCGCTATTTTGATGTTCCTTACACACCGCCGGCGCCGGCGGATATGTCCGGCGTGCCCGAGATTCCCCAGCGGCCCCCCAACCTGTGCGCGGGCTGTTCCCACCGGGCCGCCTTTTACGCGGTAAAAAAAGCCGCGGAAGGGTATGACACGATCTTTCCCACGGACATCGGGTGCTACACCCTGGGCTTTCTGCCGCCGCTCTCCATGGGCGACTTTCTGATCTGCATGGGCTCTTCCGTGGGCACGGCCTGCGGGTTTTCCCGGGCATCGAGCCAGAAGGTGGTGGCCTTTATCGGAGACTCCACCTTTTTTCATTCCGGGATTCCGGCCCTGATCAACGGGGTGTTCAACAACCACGATTTTACCCTGGTGGTCCTGGACAACGGCACCACCGCCATGACCGGGCACCAGCCGCACCCCGGCGTGGACATGGACGAGCTCAATTTTTCCGGCTTTCAGCGGGTCTCCATCGAGGCCCTGGTCAAGGGTGCCGGGGTTCAGCACGTGTCGGTGATCCGGCCCTACAACCTGAAAAAAAGTATTGAGGCGATTCGGGAGGCCATTGAATTCAAGGGCGTTTCCGTGGTCATTGCACGGGAAGAGTGCGTGCTCAAGGCCAGAAGCCTCAAGCGGGGAAGCGCCCGTGTCTTTTACGTGAGCGACCGGTGCAAAAACCACCGGGACTGCATCAACACCCTGGCCTGCCCGGCCTTTTACGTGGCTGACGGCCGGGTGCAAATCAATCCCAATCTGTGCGCCGGGTGCGCGGTATGCGTTCAGGTGTGCCCGGAGAGGGCCATTGTGCCGGTAAAACAGGATCAAAGGTAAGGGGTCAAGGGGCCGAGTGGTCAAGGGTTCAAGGGAACAACCTGAGAAGCCGTGGCTTTCCCCCGTGAAACGTACCGACAAAAGGACGCGGCAATGCAAATGAGATTTGCGGGGCCGGTAAACGCAGTCAAGGCGAAACACTTGACCCCTTGAATCCTCGAATCCTTTCCGGTTGCAGGCAAGAAACGGGTTTCAAGAAGACCGGAATATATAACACGCAAGGCGGATGAATATGCAAGATTCCAAACGATTGATACTGGTGGCGGTGGGGGGCCAGGGCAACCTGCTGGCCTCCAAGGTGTTGACCGAAGCGTGCCTGCTGTCCGGCGTGCCGGTGCGCATGAGCGAGGTGCACGGCATGGCCCAGCGGGGCGGGGTGGTGGAGTCGGCCCTGGTGTTCGGCGATGCCGAAAGCACGATCATTTCCGACGGGTGCGCCGACGTGCTGGTGGGGTTTGAACCCTCCGAGGCGTTGCGGGCCCTGGGCCGGTGCAACGCGAATACCGTGGCCATCATCAACACCGCGCCCATGCCGCCCTTTACCGTGGCCATCGGCAAGGGGGTTTACCCGGAGGTGGACACCATCAAGTCCCTGCTGGCCGCCAAAACATCACGGCTGGTGGCCCTGGATGCCAACGCCCTTGCCGCCGGGGCCGGCAGTTCCCTGGCAGTGAACATGGTGCTGCTGGGCGCCCTGATCCAGTCCGGCATCCTGCCCCTGTTCGCCGAAACCGTGAAGCAGGCCATTGCCGCCACCGTCAAGAAGGCGTTTGTGGAGATCAACTGCAAGGCTTTTGATATGGGCTACGAAGCCGCCGCCGCGGCCTGATGGTTTTATAAAACACTCAATCTCTGCGTTGCGCCGCGTCTCTCGTCATGTCACGTACTATCAGTACGCTCCATTCCTCGAGACTTGCGCGCCTTGACCTTTAGCGTTTTAGAAAGTCGTCCCCGACCATATTCCTTCGGCCTGTTTGTAGTGACGCCGTAAGGCGTTCTACCGCCGGCTGCACAAGATGCCCTTACGGGCACACTACAAACAGGTCGATGCCCTGCTCAACACCCCCCGGCCGGCCGCAAAGGCCGACCCTTCGAATCGTGAAGGAGGGTATCCTTCTTCAAATCGGTATCGGTATCGATAACCTCATACCTTATTTTCTTACTCTTACTCGTGCCCGTGCTCGTAATCGTGCTCGACCCCGACCCCGATAGCGACTTGGATTTGGGCGAGGCGACCTAACCGCTCATTTCTCTTGATTTTTCCGCTGCCGTTGGATATTCTTTGCCCATGGAAATCCTTCTCGGCATATGTCTTTTTTTTATCGTTTTGGTTCTTCCCTTGCTGTTTGCCCTTATCTGCTGCGGCCTTGTCGCCCAGTTGGCGGCGGAAGCGGAAGCCGCTCTGAAGGGCGACAGAAAAGCCATTGTCAAACTGGTGTGTCTGGGACTTTTGGGCTCGCTGTTTTTCGACTGATCCGCATATCCGGCCCACGGGCCGCCCGGCCTGTTTGTAAGGAAAGAGATGAAAGAAATTCAGGAATCCTACGGAAGAATCGGCGACACCGACGACCGGTTCGATATAACGTTCTGGCAGTCCATGGGTGATGCCGCCATCTTTGAGGCGGCCCTGGACATGATAACCGACTATTTGACGATCAGGTACGGACATGCTGACAAGCCCGGACTTCAAAGAACTGTTGAGTCTTTTGGAAAAATATAAGGTCCGCTACCTTGTGGTCGGCGGCTATGCCGTGATGAAATACACCGAGCCCCGGTTTACAAAAGACCTTGACCTGTGGATTTCCACCGATGAAGAAAACGCCAAAGCGGTCTTTGCGGCCTTAAGGGAGTTCGGTGCGCCGTTGAAGGATTTGACCCACCGGGATTTTGCCGAAGAAGGCTATTTTTACAAGATGGGAAACCCGCCGTTCCGGGTGGATATCATGATGTCCATACCCGGCATGACATTTGAAGATGCCTGGCCGCGCCGCGAAAAAGTGGCTCTGGCTGACTTGACCCTGCCGTTTATTTCCAAAGACGATCTGATAAAAGCAAAAGTTGCCAGCGGCAGGCCCCAGGACCTGCTGGACCTGGCAAAACTGGAAAAAACTGAAGCCCGGTTCTGACCGCAGAAGTCCGCATATCAGCCCGGAACCCCCTGCCCACACCTTATTTTCTTACTCTTGCTCTTACTCGTACTCGTAATCGTGCCCGACCCCGACCCCGATTTGTAACGTATGATTGTCTTACCTTCTGCCCTGTGGTAAATAAAAACGTGAGACAGAAAAATCGCGGCGGACCGCATGCCGGTTCGCTTGAGAAAACTTTACAGGCAAGGAGAACAGGCGATGTTTACCAGCGGCAAGGCGGTAAGGATGGAGCGGATCATGAACCGGAACACCGGCAAGACCGTGATCGTTCCCATGGACCACGGGGTGACCGTGGGGCCGATAGACGGGCTGATCAACCTGTCGGCGGCCGTGGACATGGTGGCCGAAGGCGGGGCCAACGCGGTGATCGGCCATTTGGGCCTGCCCAAGTTCGGCCACCGCAACTACGGCCGGGACGTGGGCCTGATCCTGCACTTGTCCGCCGCCAGCATTCTGTCTCCCAAGCCCAACAGGAAGGTACTGGTCAACACCGTGGAAAACGCCCTGCGCGTGGGGGCCGACGGCGTTTCCATTCATATCAACATCGGCGACGAGAACGAGGCCGAGATGCTCAGGGACTTCGGAAAAGTGGTGGTGGAGTGCATCTACTGGGGCATGCCCCTGATCGCCATGATGTATCCCCGGGGCCCCAAGATCGACGATGAAAAGGATGTTGAGCATGTCAAGCTGGCGGCCCGCATCGGCGCGGAACTGGGCGCCGATTTTGTCAAGACCAACTACACCGGCGACCCCGAATCTTTTGCAAAGGTGGTGGAAGGCTGCCCGGCACCGGTGCTGATCGCCGGCGGCAGCAAGGCTGGGGACAAGGAGATGTTTGAGATGATCGAAGGGGCCATGCAGGTGGGCGCCAAAGGCCTTTCCATCGGGCGTAACGCCTTTCAGCACCGCACGCCTTCGCTGTTTGTAAAAGCGGCCTGCGCCATCGTGCATGACGGCATCAGCGTGGCCGAAGCCCTGGCCATGCTGGAAGCGGGAAAGTAATCACCTGCCGCCGCCCTCCCGTTTTTTTTGCGTCTGGTGGTGAATTTATTGTTTGAGTCCTCCATAAAACAACGCCAGAAGTTACCGTCTCTGCCGGTGGAAACGATGCCGGCGGCAGGGGCGGTAACCGCCCCGTTTTTCAGCCCCTTTCCGTTTCAGTGGGTTGTAACTGCTTTAAACCAATAGTCTTTTTTTTGACTCAATTCTGTTGACATGGCTGTTCTATCAGTATAGACTTCCACTTTGGTTTTGATGTTTTACCCGGTTTTGATGTTTAAATATTTGAAAATACAAATTATTTTGCCCGAACGGGCATGTTGAATATATTCAGGTTATGGAAGGCTGCGCCTGAGAAAAGCGTGTGACCGAACTGGAAACAGGCTTCTTTCAAGGAGTGGCAGCCGGGTAATGACTAAATTTTCATACGTAAGGAGGCAGCTGTGGGTTTTGAAATTGCAAAAGAGTCTTATGCCGGCAGCATAAAAGAGATCTCCATCGGCAAGGGG
>JAXHVI010000004.1:0-1622 GCA_034189195.1 Thermodesulfobacteriota bacterium
TCATTTCTTCACCTCGTTGGTTAAGGTTTTTTTGTGTCTCTCAACACTATATCTACCTGAATCAACGAGGTTTTTCAATACTTTTCTTCACCAAACATAGAATAATCGCGGATTTTGGGGACAGGCAGACGTTCTTTAAATTTGAACGCACCGGGTTGAGTGTCAAATAACTTTAAGGGTTATTAAAAATTTTTATAAAAATGTGAAAAACGCTCTGTCCAGCGGTATCATCAAACCCCATGAATGAACTTTCTGTCACAATTTTATTTAGTTATTTTAGAATATTATATTCATCAATCAGGTTTGAGGGGCCAGGGTACGGGATGCGGTATGGTTCTTGTATAACAAAGTTGACACGACAACCAGGAGCGTATTTTATGAACAGGGAAATGAAAAAAGGGTTTACACTGATGGAGCTGATGGTGGTGGTGGCCATTACCGCCGTGATCATGGCCATTGCCATACCCAACGTGGTGTCCTGGCGGAACAACCAGCAGCTTTCCAGGGCGGCCCGGCAGGTCTTTGTGGATATTCAGGCCACAAGAATGTCGGCAGTCAAATACAATCAGTTTGCCTTTATTCAGTTTGATACCGGCAACGGAACATACGTGGCCTGGCGGGATTCGCCGGCCGGGGCCGCCAGCGGTGTGCTGGACCCCGGGGATGACCCCGTTATTCTGCGGGGCAATATGCCGCCGGGGGTAGAGATGTCGGCGGCGGCTTTTTCCGCTCCAAACGGCGATACAGCCGGCTTTTCACCCATGGGTCTCTGCCGGTGGCCCACCGGTGCCTTCAGGAGCGGGAGTGTGACCGTGACCAACGGGGTACGGGACAGCAGGATTATCGTTAACGAGTCCGGCAGTATAAGAACAGAATCGTGAGGACAGCACAATGCACAGCCAGAAACACCTGTTAAGATCGGCATATGGTTTTACGCTGGCGGAATTGCTGGTGGCCATGGCGGCAGCCTCTTTGATCATGGCGCTGGTGGTCGCCACCTACTTCGGCCAGACCACCACCAACAGTTCCCAGGGCCAGGTGGTGGCCATGCAGCAGAATCTGCGGGTGGCCCTTCAGGTCATGGAACGGGAGATCATGATGGCGGGCTACAAGCCCAGGCCGGGTGTGGCTGTGCCCGCCGCTTTCGGCATTATCACCGCTGACGATGACGAACTGGTTATCTCCATGGTGGAGCCGGTAACCGATCTGGACAGGATTGATAACGACAGCGACGGAACGGTGGATGAGCCCGGCGAAAAAGACGGGCGGGACAATGACGATGGTGGAGCCGGTGATGTGGATGAGGAGGGAGAGACCATCACCATTCGCTACCGGCTTTATGATTCACTGGGTGACGGCGATTCCGACCTGGGAAGGGAAGAACTCAATACAGGCGATCCTGTCTCCGCCATTGCCGAGAATATCGAGGCTCTCGAGTTTGTGTATACGCTGGCCGACGGCACCCAGGCGCCCACCCCTGTATCGGCCGCCAATCTGCCGAATATTCGGGCTATCGGCATCTCTATTCTGGCCAGGACGGAAGAGCCGTCGGTCTCCGGGTATGTGGACCGGATTATTTACACACCGCTGTCCGGCCCGGCCAACAACTGGGGGGCTTATAA
>JAXHVI010000004.1:1722-10453 GCA_034189195.1 Thermodesulfobacteriota bacterium
ATATTCGGGCTATCGGCATCTCTATTCTGGCCAGGACGGAAGAGCCGTCGGTCTCCGGGTATGTGGACCGGATTATTTACACACCGCTGTCCGGCCCGGCCAACAACTGGGGGGCTTATAATGATGCGTACCGGCGACAGCTTTCCGCTGTCACGGTGAATCGCAGAAACTTTTAACCGCACAAGGGGCGCAAGAATAATGAACGCAAAAACCAGCTTGGCAAAAAGACGGGCGAACCGGTCTTGCAGCATCGGCCGGAACGGTTTTACCCTTATCGAGGTGCTGATGGCGGTGGCCATCTTTTCCATCGGGGTGCTGGCGGCCGCTTCCATGCAGACCAGCGCGGTGAGCACCACCACACGGCTTCGCAAGGCCACCATGGGCGTGGCCTGCGCCTCGGATGTGATGGAGCGGCTGTTTTTCCTGAATTTTTCCCATCCCTACCTGAGTGCCGGCACCCACGCGCCGGGGGACGGCGAGGACGCGGACGGCGATGGCGCGGATGACATGCCGGTAGTCCCGGAATACAACAGCGTTTTTGAGTCCATCACATGGACGGTGGCCAATCAGGATCTGGATGTTTCAACCGCCGGTGTTGACGCCAAGGTGATCACCGTTACCGTGAGCTGGGGCGGCGGTTCCAGAAATATCACCCTGACAAGCGCAAGAACGTTCAAGGCCTGATCATCAGGAAGGAGGCTGTGGTGAAAACCGCATTTGATAATCTGAAAAACCAGAACGGATCCGTGCTGGCGCTGGTGCTGATGGTGATGGTGACCATTCTGATCATCGGCATTACCGCAATACACGACACGGCGATCGAGGGGAAGATATCCCGCAACAGCACCATTCGGAGCATCAGTTTCTACCGGGCTGAAGCCGCGGCCCGGGAGGCCATTCAGCTGCTGGAAAATTCGGATACCCCTCTGACGGATCTGATACCCGGCAGCGGCAGCGCCTTTGCCTGGATTCAGGACGTGGGATTTGACGTACAGGCCGATGCCGGGGCCTCGGCGATCAACAGCGGTCTTGTGCCCAATGCCCAGTACCTGGTGGTGTATGACGGTTTTGCCGAAGAGGGAGAACTGGGCATGGAAGAGGACACCCATCTGTACGAATATATTATCTACGGCCGGGGGTTTTACGATGTTCGTGACCAAAGCGACTGCATGCTTCAGGTGGCCTATCGCCGCCGGTTTTAGAGATTTTCAGGCGGCCGGGTTTCGGCCGCTATGGAGCATCACCAGAAAGGGAGGTGTATGATGAACCGCAATATAATCAAACGTGAACGCAAAACAGGACCGGGCCGGGCCGTTCGCACGGGCGTCTGCCTGGTCGCTCTCCTGCTGGCCATGTCTTTTTCCGCTGCCGGCGTCTGGGCCGGTGATTTTGGAAGCAATCGGGACGCTGGCGACACGGCGGACCGCGCCAGGCTCTATTCGCTTGATTTTTCAGGGTCGGGTCAGAACGACGAGAGGGACGATTGGGACTATGACTGGATCAAATTTGAGCTTGCCCAGGCTGCGGAGGTGACGTTTACCCTCACCAATGACAGCCGGTCTTCATATCTGAGCGTTACCGACGGTGCCACCGACCTCCTCGGCGGCTGGATTGCGGCAGACACCACCCAGGTTCTCACCCTGTCGCCGGGTCTCTATTATGTGGGTGTGGCCGCCTATCCCAACGGCATTTTTATCCGAACACGATACACCCTGTCCATTACCGCGGTGTATGGCACCGCCTGCTACCTGGACGCGGACGGCGACGGTTACGGCGATCCGGCGGATGTGATTTATAACGCTTCCTGCCCCGCCGGGCGGGTGGCCAACGACGACGACTGCGATGACACCGACCCGGCCAAATGGTCCGGTGCCCTGGATATCTGCGACGGCATCGATAACGACTGCGACGGTGATGTTGATGAAGACTGCGCCACCTACTACCGGGACACGGATGGTGACGGGTATGGTGACCCGGACCACACGGCCAGTGCTCCGGCCGATGGTTTTGTGACACTTTCCGGTGACTGCGATGACACGAATCCGGCCATAAACCCCGGCGCCACAGAGGTGTGCGACGGCATCGACAACAACTGCGACGGCGCTGTCGATGATGTCAATGTCTGGTACTACCTGGATGAAGACGGGGACGGTTACGGCGACCCCGCCGGTGAGTTAAAGCCGTGCAGCCTTACCGGGTATGCAGGGTATGTGGACAACAGCCTGGATTGTGATGATTTTGACGCCACCATCCATCCCGGCGCCACAGAGACCTGCAACAATCTGGATGACAACTGCGACGGCAATGTTGACGAAGGGCTGTTGGTGGTGACCTATTACTATGACTACGACGGTGACGGGTGGGGTGTTACCACCAACACCCAGTCCGCCTGCACTCCGCCAGCCGGTTATGTAGATGCTGATGACGCGGACGGTGACGGCACCGATGACTTTGACTGTAATGACAATAATTCCCGCATTCATCCCGGGGCCTTTGACCCCTGCGACACAACCATTGATGAAAACTGCTCCGGTGACAACTCCGACTGTGAAGAATCGCCGCCCGGCTGCGCCAACCTGGCCGATTATCCCCTGGAAACCCGGGCGATTTCGGCAAACCCCATGGTGGAGTTTCTGTTTGACGATTCCGGCAGTATGGCATGGGAAGTGATGCATCAGGGCACGTATAATGGCCTGTTTTACTATCAGTATTATAATCGAGGGGTTCGCTCCGCCAGTGTGTCGGATGTGTTTAATACCACTTCGTCCACGGCCCGGTCTTTTTATCAGACCCAGTGTGCCGAGGAAAACGGTTTGTACTACAATCCGGAGTTCAGTTACGTGGCCTGGCCGGGCCACACCCCGGCCGATCCGGACAGCCCCAAGAAGTCGCCTGACAGCAGTACCACCGTGACCATGGATGATAATTTTTCCTCCATCGGCATCAGCAATGCCCACTATTTTGTAAAGGACGGGGGCAATGTCTATCTGGTGGATCTGGATTCCTCCGGCGTTCGTTATTATACGGTGAATTACGAAACCGGATCTTATTACTACGGTCAGGTCAACAGTGTCTCGCTGATAGGGAGCCCGCCCACCGGTGTCGCGATTACCCGGACCCTGGCCGAGGAGCGTCAGAATTTTGCCAACTGGTTCCAGTTCTACCGGACCCGGCAGAACACGGCAAAGGCATCGATCCTGCAGGTGGTAGACAGCCTCAGCGGGGTAAAGATCGGGGTGCACACCATTAACGGCAACAACGGCATCACCATTGCCAATACGGGCATGCTTTCTGTGGATGACAACAAGGCCACGATTCTTGGCTATATAGAGGATGTCGGCGCTTACAGCGGCACGCCCCTGCGCTTGGGACTCAAGGCGGTGGGCAACTTTTTCGCGGGCGACTACAGCGGCGTTGCTTCTCCCTACTCCTCGGTGGCGAATGGCGGCGAGTGCCAGCAGGCATTTGCCATTGTGATGACCGACGGTTACTACAACGGATCGAATCCCGGTATCGGCAATGCGGATGCCGATGATGCCGCCAATGATTTTGACGGTCCGCCTTTTGCCGACAGTTACAGCGATACCCTGGCTGACGTGGCCATGTATTTTTATAAAAACGACCTGCGCGACGACCTGGCAGACGCCGTACCCACCAACGAATATGACTACGCCACGCACCAGCATCTGGTAACCTATGGCGTCTGTTTCGGCCTGGTGGGGACCATCGACCCCGCCGACTACCCCAACTGCCCGTCCGGCGGCACCGCCGCCTGCCCCGATCCCTGGCCCAACCCGGGGACCAATGAGGGTCCGGAACGGATCGATAATCTCTACCATGCTGCGGTAAATGGTCGGGGAAAGTTTATCTCCGCGTCCAACCCGTTGCAGCTGGTAGAGGCCATTAGGGCCATTATGGACGATGTGGTGGCGCGGAGAGGGTCCGGCGCGTCAGTGGCGGTGAGCACCCAGTCGCTGAAGGAAGACACCCTGCTTTTTCAGGGGTCCTATGATTCGGCCGGGTGGAAGGGTGACTTGCGGGCATACTCCATCAGCATGATGACCGGGTTGATCAATCCAAACCACGTCTGGTCGGCGGCCGCCGGTCTGGACGCGCTGACCGACACACAGGCCAAGGCCAGAAATATCTTTACATATAATGGCTCCGCCGGTGTTGCCTTTTCCTATGACAACCTCTCCGCAGACCAGAAAAACACGTTGGGCGAAACCGAGGCCGAGCAGCGGCTGGTGGTCGATTTTATTAAAGGGGACCGGTCACAGGAGCAGAACAACGGCGGACCGTTCAGAACCCGGCGAAGCCGTATGGGGGATATTGTCCACTCCGCGCCGGTTCACGTGGGCGACACAATTTACGTGGGCGGCAACGACGGCATGCTGTATGCCATTAACGCCCTGACCGGCGCCGAACAGTTTGCCTATATTCCGGAGTATATGTATCCTTACTCCCACCTTTATAAGCTGGCCGATCCCAACTATGTTCACAAGTTCTACGTGGATAACACGGCTTTTGTGCGTAATGGCCTGCTGGTCTGCGGACTGGGCAGGGGGGGGAAGGGGTATTTCGCCCTGGACGTATCAAACCCGTCGGGCTTTACTGCTTCAGACGTACTGTGGGAGTATCCAGCCGTGACCTATGACGGCACTGACTCAGACCCGGACATGGGGTACACCTTTTCCCGGCCGGCTGTGGTGCCGTGCGGAGCCTACGGCGATGTACTGATATTCGGAAACGGATACAGCAGCACCAACCAGGAGGCCGTGCTCTATGTGATCGACATCAATGACACGGACGGCTCTTTTTTGGATAGCGATGTGACCAAGATTCCCACCGGCGTGGGCGGCACAGGGGTGTGCAACGGCCTGTCCACCCCCACCCTGATCGATACCGACCAGGACGGGGACCTGGACATCGCCTATGCCGGAGACCTGCAGGGCAATCTGTGGAAATTTGACCTGTCCGGCACAAAAGATACATGGGCGGTGGCCTGCAAGGATTCAAGCGGAAACCCCAAACCACTGTTTCAGGCAAAAGATGAGAGCGGTAAGGTCCAGCCCATCACCACCAAGCCGGCTGTGACCAAGCACTGTGCCGGTCTTGGCTACATGGTGGCCTTTGGCACGGGCCAGTTTATGGCTGAGGACGATTTTGCCGATATGTCCATTCAGGCCCTTTACGGCATATGGGACTGGGAAAATGCCTGGGCCGCGGCGGATGATGAACTCTCTGCCGACCAGCTGGACAGAATGCATTATGGGTACCTGCAGGCTCCCAGCAGCGGTGTTCGCCTGTTCTCGGAGATCGAGGCCAGCGGCATGTTTGCCTCCCCCAATCCGGAGGTCTCACTGACACTGGTGAAACAGACCCAGGTGTCGCTGTCTTCCAGCGAACGGGTCGCCAGTGAAAACGATGTCAACTGGTTTTCGCCGGACAAGTGGGTGGCCCAGCGGGAAGCGGGAGAGACGCCTTACTCCGGGGGCCAGCATGTGGGATGGTACCTGGAGTTTCCGTCCGGCAGCGGCGAACGGATCATTTCCGACCCCCAGATTCGAAGCTCCGAATCCGGCAATCTGCTGATCTTCATGTCCCTGGTGCCCTCCATAGAGGTGTGCCGGGCCGGCGGATACTCCATCTTCAACGTGCTGGATGCGTGTACCGGAAAATGGGAAAAAGGCGTCGTGCTGGATGATATCTACTATAAGCCGCCGATTATTGACCCGCCGGAACCGCCGCCGCCGTTGGATGACGACGATGATAATGATGATGGCTATACCGGTGATCCGGACAGTTCTCTTGTCCCCTACGATCCCGGCAACCCGCCGGAGACCATTGAAGGGGAAAAGAAGGGCATGGTGTTCTGGCGGTTTATCATGTAGGCGGGTTGTGTGCACATGGGGAAGCCCTGAAGACAGGGCTTCCCGTTTTCAAAAAGGAGGGCTTGCAAATGAAAACAAATTGGCGTGTTTTTGGCATCGCGCTGGCCTGTCTGGTCGTCCTGGTCCTGGTTTCCGGTTTGCCGGGCAGCGCCGGCCAGAACGATCTTACCGCTAAAGACGTTCAGGAAATCGTGGCCCAGGAAACAGGCAATCAGGGCAGGATCCTGTCTGTGGGAGACGGGTCGGTCAACATCAATGACGTGGAGTATTTTTTTACCGGCAATACCCGTTTTTACTCGGCCACAGGGGAAACGCTTTCTCCTTCAAGCTTTCGGACGGGAAGTCTGGTGCAGTTTCTGTTGGACACGCCGTCCACGATAGGCGTGATGATCAAGCTTAAATAAGGGTATTGGAACTCAAACGCAAGCGGCCCCGGCTGTCCTTGTTACAGGGTGACGACCGGGCCGCTTTTTTACAAAACATCGGCCAGTTGGGCCAGGTCGGTGATCACCATGTCCGGGCAAAGGTTCGCGCAGCAGGGATCGGATGGGTAAAGGCGCAGGGACCGGGCATCGCCGGCAAACAGCACGGTCTGAAAACCGGCGGCCCTGGCCGGAGCCATGTCTTTTTTCATGTCGTTTCCCACAAACAGGGTCTGGTTGGGCAAAATACCCCGTTTTTCAAGGGCACACGCCGCCAGGTCAAAGAGGACCGGCGAAGGCTTGGCCAGGCCGTGGCGATACGAGTAAAACACCAGGTCCGGGGCGGCCCACGAGGCTTCGGGGACCTGCCCAAAAAAGTATTCAAACAGCAGGGGCGTGTAAAACTGGGCGTTGGAGACAATGCCGGCGGCCAGTTTTTTTTGTTCTATTTTTTTCAAAAGGTCGTTCAGTCCGGGCATGGGCCAGACCGGGTTGGTGATTATTTCATGGGCAAAGGCCGCGCTGCGGGCCGCCTGAAGATCATCGGTGTTCAGAACTTTCTGCCACAGCCGGTCGATCTCAATTTCCGGAAAGTCGATGCCGCCTGCTTTTTGTTGCGCATGGGCGTTCTCAATTTCCCGAACCAGGGCCTGGTGAATATCAATGGGTGGCAGCAGAATGCCGGAACCGGCCAGACTTTTTTGCAGCAGTGGCCCGGTCCGCGGGTGTTGCGTCTGCTGCCCGGTGTCGCCTGCTGCGCTGACAAGCAGGGTGCCGTAGATGTCAAACAGCACGGCCAAAACCGGGTGCGCGGGGCCTCCTTCGGGCGCCATTGGCGTGGGAACCGGCGCCATGGGGGCCAGCAGCCGGTCGGCACAGGTTTTATAAAACCGGTTCATGGTGTCCCCATTTTAAAAGAAAGAAGTTTTTCGGGCAGAAAAACCGGTCCAGCAGAGCGGTTTTGTCGATGTTGTGGGCCACATTCACACTTGCCGCGGCCCGGTAGGCGGAAACCAGCCGGCCGGCGCACACCGCGCTGTTGAACCCGGCCCGCACGGCATTGCGGTTCTGCTCGATGTGGGATTCATCCAGCCGGGTGCCCACGCTGTCCAGCCAGGGGTTTAACGCGCAAACCGCCTCTTTTGCCTGCTTCGGCGCCACAAGGCGGGCCAGCACCTGCTGCTGCATCTTCTCGTCCAGCCGGCCGAAATCAACAAAGGGGGCATCGGCCATGGCCGTAAAGCGATTCAGCCGTGTTGCCGGGTCAATGCCAAAGGCAAGGCAGCTTCTGGTTACGGCCTGTTTGATTTTTTCTGCCAGCACCGCTTTGCCGATCCAGTCCACCGGCACGTTGACCGCCTCATACAGGTGGCCCAGGTCCAGGCCGGCGCCTTCAAAGTCGGCGCAGATATCGGGCAGTTTTCTGCCCCACAGCGTCTTGCCAACGGTCCAGGGCTCTGAAAAGGAAAACCCGAATCCTTCGGTGATGCTGGTGGTGATGATAAAGGCCGATCCAGCCACCAGGGCCGCAAAGTCCCGGCCGGCGGACGCCTCGAACCGCACTTTAAGGCCGTTGTCACGGGCAAAGGCTTTCCATTGGGTATAAGGCGCGATGTCCGGCGGGCTGTTGGGCCCCAGGGTAATGGCCACTGTCTCCCGGCCGGGGAAAAACAGGGAAAGCAGCAAAGCCTCGCCGATGTTTTTTCTGCGAATGGCCCGCACCGGATAGAGGGCCGTGTTTTCAACAAAGGCGGATGCCGGGGCTGCCGGCAGCGGGGTTACCATATTGGGGGTCAGATGGACCCCGGCGGCATCGGCCCCGGCCTGAATCAGAATGTTTTTGTCCCTGGAGTTGATGACGCAGAAGTGGGATGTTTGCGGATAGGGATCGTCGGCAAACCAGGCCCCGGGCCTTCCGTCTTCGGCAAAATCGTGAACATGGAGCAGAAGCCTTGCCCCCCGTGCCTCCAGGGCGGAAAGAATCTTCAGAAAGTGCCGGTTTTTGGCCAGCAGCGGGTTGTGTACATGAATCAGGTCGCACCCGTTGGGCCAGTGGCGGCCAATGGCGGCCAGAATCCGGTCGGCCCCGGCCGCCGGGTCGGTGCAGGCCGGTGTGTCGGGCCTGTCATAACCGATGTCGGTCACCACCTCGGTTTTTACCGCCAGAGGCCGGTCCGGGGCCTGGCCGGAGATCACCAGAAAATCCAGGTCATTTTCCAGGGCCGCCACCTGCCGGTCAATCACCGTGGTGACCCCGCCGGGCTTAAGATGGTAGTGAAGCACCGCGATTTTCATGGCATTGGATAGATTAACAATCTGAATATTATTGAAAATCAAAATGTGCCGCCTGCGTCCGGGAGCCGAACCAGGGTTATGATGGCACATCTGAAAATAAAGCTCAAGCCTGTATGGTTT
>JAXHVI010000040.1:0-3804 GCA_034189195.1 Thermodesulfobacteriota bacterium
TGTAGTAGTTTCCCATGTTGAAGGCCTGAAAGTCGAAAGACTCCCGGGCCTCGGCCCGCCACAGCCGCAGAATGATGGCGTTTCCAACCCCGTAGCCCAGCACCGGCGTGTCAAAGGGCGTTCCCATCACCGAGCGTTCCGGCACCCACCGCACCCGGTACCGGCCCTGGGCGTCGTAACCGGCCTCGGTGTGGCCGCCGAACCTGACTTCGTATCGTCGTTCCGGGTGGGGCACCTCCCATGGGTTGCCCAGTCTCAGCCACCGGTCCGTGACCTCCACCTGCCAGCCGTCCCGGATTTTCTGGTCGAAAATGCCGAACTCGTAGCGGATGCCGTAGCCAAAGGCCGGAATCTGGAGCGTGGCCAGGGAGTCCAGGTAACAGGCAGCCAGCCTTCCCAGGCCGCCGTTGCCAAGGCCCGGCTCCTCCTCCTGTTCCAGCAGGTCTTCCAGGGAGAGCCCCAGTTCAGCCACGGCCTGCTCCACTTCTTTTCGAATCCCCAGGTTGAGAATGTTGTTCCCCAGCTGGGGGCCTATCAGGTACTCGGCGGACAGGTAGACCACGGTGCGGCAGGCCTGTTGAAAATAGGTGTGGGCGCTGTGAATCCACCGGTGCAGCACCCGGTCCCGCACCACGTAGGAGAGGGCCAGGTAATAGTCGTTGATGGTCGCCACTTCGGGAAATTTGGCCTGCATGGAAAAGAGCTTTTCAGTCAGGTCTGCCTTGATGGATGCCACCGAGTCGTCAAAGCAGTGGGCAGGGGGTTGGTGTAAAATGGCGCCGTGAATCTTTTCCATGGGACAACTCCATGTGGGGATATTGAAGGGACTTCCTTTTGCCTGAATATGTCAACCGGATGAAGGGGAACGGAAACCGTTCGTTATGCCTATGGTTATGGCAAAGCACTGAAATCTTGTCAAGGAGAAAGCCCATGGCTGCCGTCCGTATAACCGCCCATGAAGGCCCGGTCTTCAGCAAACCGGATGTGGTCTTTACCCCTATTCGGCGGGGCCGGACGCCGGGGCTGCTTACTGCCGGTGTTTATCCGGGTTGAAAAGTAAGTATAAACCTGCATGTCAGACCTCCAGGGTTTTGATGCTCAGGGTTTGGGCGGCTGCCTTTAATCGCAGGTCCAGCGTTAATAAAGGCGCGGGTGGCCGGCAGCCTGTCTGTCGGTGGGAGAAGAGGAGGGAGCGATACAGGAAAGGCATAAACGAGCAAACGCCAATAGGCTTAAGCGGCAAAGAGCTTTTCAGTGCCGGTTTCCAGCGTCTGAATGATTCCCTGGATAGAATTCACTTCAGGCTCCTCAAAATATACTTCACCGCATTGCCGGCAAACCCAGGCCGGAACCATGTCTAATGTCAGGTGATACCTTTTTCGGTCAATATGAAAGGGCGCCGTTCCTTTTTTCATTTTTCCCTGGCAGAGTGTGCATTTCATGACTTTTTCCTCACTTTGTAATTGTTTTTCCATTCACTGTCGCGAGGGATATAAGCGGTGATAACCGCCAAATAATCTTCTTTGGGTGAACAAACAACATGAATCGGACGATCACCCGAATAGCAGAGAAGGCAGCTATGGCCCCGCGGGTCTTGGGGATAATCTTCAATTACCTCGCCTTTATTGATAACATTGCGGATGTCTTTTGTGCTTATCATTCGTTCGGAATTGGTCATCTGGCGCACAGCATGGGGAAGAAATAAAATATTCTTTGCCGCACTCTTTTTAATACTTGTTAGAATATCCGCCATGCTATTTGTCGATATCCGTCTGTTTCTTCTGCGCGTTTATATTTGGGTTAAATTATCAATAATAACGGCGGGGATGTCAAAGGTTTTTAGCCCGGATGTTTCATGAAGTTTTTCGGGGTGCAATTCCGGTGTCGCCAGGTGCAAATGTAACGGTGTTCACCATTTCCGGAGGCCATATCGAGAACCTGCTGGACGGCCTTTCCGAATACGGTATTCGTACCATTGACGTGCGCCATGAACAGGCAGCGGCCATGATGGCCCATGCCTGGTCGGTGTACAAAATTGCCTTTCGCCAGGCCACCATGGGCCGTCCCGGCCCTGTGTTTCTGGAACTGCCGCCGGACATCCTGTTTGCCGAGATTGATGATCGTTTCTTTCTCTTACAGGGGCGTCGATTGTCCGGCGCCCCTGTCCTGCTTTTTTTCACGGTGTAAAGATTTTCAGCACTTCGTTGCTGTGCCGGGCTGTTTTGCCGGGGCCGCTGCCGCGAAGCGGGCGCTTAATTTTTATTCTATTATTCTAAGCAGTTGATTCCAAACCGGTTGCTGCCATGACGGATCGCTCGCGTATTGGCATCGAATTTGCCTTGCTTTTTCACAGTACTCAATCTGGTTTTTCAGTGAATAAGGAGGGGCAAATGGCGGCAAACTTTAAGATCATGCGGCATCCCAACAGCGAGAACCTGCATCTGCGGCTGATGGGGGATTTTGACGGGGCCTCGGCCATGGAACTGCTCAATGTGATCGAGGACTGCGCTGACTCGTTTCAACGAATTTTTGTTCACACGGCAGGGCTTTCTTCGTTTCTGCCTTTTGGTGAAGACGTGTTTGTAAAGCAGGGCATGGCGGCCCGCCTGCCGTGGCGGAACCTGGTGTTTACCGGCGACTACAGCGGCCGCATGGCCCCTGTTCAGGGGGGTATGGCAAGCCGGAACCGGTGCGCCGGTGAGAAGGTCGCGGCCACTGCCGAATGTCGGCAGTGAATCCGGCGCGGCTGCCAAAACTTTTGACAGGGTGTAAAAGCGACTGACAGGGGATGCGGGTTGTTTCGGCCCGGCAGCTTTTGCAATATACCGTTATTAAAGAAAATACATTATTGATGATGACCGTGCCGGTTCAAGTGATGGGAGAGGTCCCTGAATATTACTGGGACATGGTGGCTGAAACCGGCAGTGTTCACGGCATTCAGGAGATAGAGCGCTGGCAGCGGGAGGCCAGAAGGCAGGGAGAGGCGTTTATGGCCGAGGCCAGGGATCGGCTGGTGTCGGCCGGCTTTGACAACGGCAGAATCGAAACCCGGCTGCACGCCCGGATGGTGGGCGTGGCCAGGGACATTCTGGAGGAGGCGAAAAAAGGGTATGGCGGGGTGGTCATGCGTCGCCGGGGCCGGGGCAACATCAAGAGCGTGGTGGTGGGTAGCGTGGCCAGCAAGTTGCTTTCCCGGCTGCCGGACATCCCGGTCATTCTCGCGGGTGTTCGTAACCAGAACAAAAAGATGCTGCTGGCCGTGGGGGGGGCGGAGAGTGCCGATCGGATGGTGAACACGGTAACGGCCATGGTGGGCGGGTATGACTATCGGATCGAACTGCTTCATGTGATACGGGATAACGGCCGCAATGGCCTTCAGGAAAACGGCGCCATACCGGCTGGTATGGTTGACCGGTATGCCGGTGATATAAAAAAACGGCTGCATGATTTTCGGGAAAAATTGATTCTGGCCGGGTTTGCACCGGACAGTGTTACGGAAACCATTATTCAGGGCGTGACCAGCCGGGCCGAGGCCATTGTGGCCGAAGCCGAGACGAGGGAGTGCAGCACCATTGTCATGGGCCGCAGGGGGCCTTCCGGTCCTGGGGACATTGTTACGGGAAGCGTCTGCAGCAAGGTGATTCACAGGGGCCGGGATTTGACCGTCTGGATTACATAACCGCGCCGCCGGTTGTCGACCGGCCGGTGTCTCTTAAAGGGGGTATGCCATGTACACACATAAACGAATGCTGGTGCTGCTGGACGGATCGGAACGGTCCCGCAACACGCTGCGTTATCTTGCCG
>JAXHVI010000041.1:0-2475 GCA_034189195.1 Thermodesulfobacteriota bacterium
TTTCCACAGATGAAATCGACGATGAAATCAAGTCGGTTCGCTCCCGGCGGAAAAAATGAAAATCGTGCTTGATACAAACGTGCTGGTTTCCGGGCTTCTCACACCGTATGGGCCAAACGGCGAGATCATCCGCCTGATTTCGGCCGGGGTGCTTACGGTTCAATATGATTCAAGGATATTTCTTGAATACCAGGATGTCCTGGCGAGACCCAGGTTTCAATTTGATATGCAGGATGTGAACACCTTTCTGGCCTGGTTGAAACAAAAGGGCCAGGTGGTTTTCGGCGCGCCACTGGGAAAAAGGCTGCCGGATCCGGATGATGAGCCCTTTCTTGAGGTTGCCATTGCCGGGCAGGCGGTATGCATAATAACAGGGAACAAAAAACATTTTCCCAAAGCGGTTCGGCAGAATGTCACCATATTTTCGCCCGCGGAATTTATCGCGTTTTTCAGAAAGCATAATGAGGGCACAGGGCAGGCCCATCCCCAGGGGTGATTGTGGCCTCGCGCCCGTGCCGCCGGCATGGACTGTAATGTTTTTTTGATGTGTACTACCGGCCGCAGGTGCCGCACTGGGGTGCGGCGCTCCCGGGGTGGGCTCCCGGGTGTGTGCGGCCAAGACGTTATTTGCCAATGGAGTCTGCGATGAGTGACCTGCAGGACCATATCAACTCGGCCAGAAGAACGGGGAAGATCGATTTTTCCATTGAGGAGCGGCGTGCTGATTGCGTTATCAGTCGAATGCCGGTCACCCCCGGCGTTTTAAATCCCTATGGCACGGTGCAGGCGGGTGCGATGATATGGCTGGCTGATGTTACCGCCTCAGTCCTTGCGCTTGAGGGGCGAAAAATCGAGGATGACGGAAAGGGGTTTCCGCTTGCTGTAAACATTCATACAAGTCTTGTCGGTAACCAGACAACCGGCGATATTACCGCGGAGGCAAGGTTTTTGAGCAAGGGTAAAACAGTGATGGTTATCCGGACTCGAGTGACTGGAAACAGGAACAAGCTGCTGGCAGAAGTTACAACGACCCATGTAATTGCCAAATAGTCCGGTAATTGACGATAAAACAACCAGCCGGTTCACCGGTCGGTACATTGGACCAGAGACCAGGGACATGAAAAAGGATTCTCAAAACACCGATCCCGATCGTCTGCTCAGATACAGGGATTCAATTTATGCAGCGGATTTGCTGGTGTGCGCGGTGGCCTGCCTCGATTTTTTCACCTTTCTGAGTGAAGGCCCGAAAACCTTTGAGGAGATCTGTGACAAAATGGAAATTCAGCCTCGACCGGCGGACGTCATGGTGTCACTTCTTCTCTCCATGGAACTGATTGAAACGAATGCGCACAGATATGGGTTGGCTGAACTGTCTGCGAAATATCTTGTCAGCGCCAGCCCGGACAGCCTGGTCCCTTATTACCGTTCTCTTAAGAACCGCCCTCAATGCCTGGAGTTTCATGATGTCCTCAAAACCGGAAGGCCTGCCGGCTGGTCGAGTAAGGATAAAGGGGAAAGCTGGACAAAAAGTATGGAAAATCCGGAATTCGCGGACACCTTTACCGCAGCCATGGACAGCCGTGGCGCTTTTCTTGCCCGAAAACTCGCCGAGACAATCGACGCGAGTCAGCACAACGCGCTTCTGGACATTGCCGGTGGCTCAGGCATATACGCCTGCACCATCGCAAACCGGAACCCTCGCCTGGCGGCCGCCGTCCTTGAAATACCTCCCGTGGACCTTGCTGCAAAACGGTCAATCGAATCAAAGGGCATGTCGGCCCGGGTCAACGTTGTCGCCGGAAACATGTTTGATGAAATTCCCACTGGTTATGACGTCCATCTGTTTGCCAATGCTTTTCACGACTGGGATATCGACGCTGTAAACACGCTGGCCGCCAATTCCTTCAAGAGCCTGTCCCCCGGCGGTTTTATAGCGGTCTTTGATGCCCACCTGAATCAATTTAAGACAGGACCTCTTTCCGTTGCTGAGTATTCATGCCTGCTGATGCATTCAACGGAAGGTAAATGTTATTCTACGAAAGAAATCGGCGATATTCTCATGTCCGCGGGGTTTGGCCGGGTTGAAGTCACTGATGTTGCGGCTGACAGGACGTTAATCACCGGAAAGAAGCTTTAAGTCATCCGTCCGGCCGCATGTGCCGCACTGGGGTGCGGCGCTCCCGGGGGTGGCGATCCCGATCCCGATCCCGATAGCGATTTGGATGAGAGCGCCGGGACACTTCTATCCGCAGCCGCACCTGGGGCCTGAAGAGCCGAAGGCTTTCTGATTGGCTTTTGCCATTCGGTTCAGCCATCGTTTGAAGGCCCCCTGCTTTTTCTCCGGGGCAGTGTCCAGGTTACAGTGGCAGGCCGTTGTACCGTCATGGGCATGGACCTGATCATGGGACATGCCGCAGCATGTCGAACCTGTTTCGTGTCTCTTTGTTTCGTTGTTCAGGGTGTTCATAGTGCCCC
>JAXHVI010000042.1:0-9644 GCA_034189195.1 Thermodesulfobacteriota bacterium
TGGGTGCCGGCGCCGGAGGTGACGCTGATGGTGATCAGGCTGGTGTAGTCGATGGGAAGGGTCTCGCTGCGGGTGGTGATGGCAATGCCCATCTCTCCGGCCAGGGAAGCGGCGTTTACCGAGTTGACCTGGTAGGCCACCAGGGGTGTGAGCAGGCCCTTGACTGCGGCGGTGGTGACCGGCGCCAGGTCCAGACCCTGAAAGTCGCCGTTGTATTCAATCTTGATTTCGGTGATGTTGGCCCCTGAAAACTGGGCCAGCAGGCGGCCCATGCGGTCGGCCAGGGTGGTGAAGGGCGAAAGTTTTTCCAGCAGGTCGCCGGACACCGCCGGCAGGTTGACGGCGTTGATCACCGTGTTGTTTTTGAGAAACTCAATGATCTGGTGGGCCGCGGCCTCGGCCACGTTGACCTGGGCCTCCTTGGTGGAGGCGCCCAGGTGGGGCGTGGCGATCACGTTGTCCAGCTTGAGCAGGGGGTGGTCACCGGGCGGTTCGGTCACAAACACGTCCAGGGCCGCGCCCGCCACCTTGCCCGACACCAGGGCGTCGTACAGGTCGGCCTCGTCCACGATACCGCCCCGGGCGCAGTTGAGAACCATCACGCCGGTTTTCATCTTTTCAAAGGCGGCCTTGTTTAAAAGCCCCACGGTCTGTTTGAGCTTGGGCACATGAACGGTGATGTAATCGGCCCGGGTAAACAGGTCGTCCAGGGATACATACTCAAAGCCCTCATTTTCAATGGTGGTCCGGGCGATGTTGGGGTCAAAGACAATGACGTTCATCTTGAGCTGGCGGGCCCGGTCGGCCACGATGGAGCCGATCTTGCCGAAACCGATCACGCCCAGGGTCTTGTTGAAGACCTCCCGGCCCTGGAGTTTTTTCTTGTCCCATTGCCCGGACCGAAGGGAAAGGGTGCCCTGGGGAATGTTGCGGGTCAGGGCCATCATCATGGCAATGGTGTGCTCCGCCGTTGTCACCACGTTGCCTTCCGGCGTGTTCATCACGGCCACGCCGTGCTTGGTGGCCGCGGGAATGTCCACGTTGTCCAGGCCGATGCCGGCCCGGGCCACGGCCTTGAGCTTCGGGGCAGCCGCCGCGAGAATATCGGCGGTCACCTTGGTGGCGCTGCGAATGATCAGGGCGTCGTACTGCCCGATAATGGATTTCAGTTCCTCCGGGGGAAGCCCGGTTTTAACATCAACGGCAAAGCCGGGTTCGTTCTCCAGGCGGGATACGCCGGACGCGTCAATGGTGTCGGATACAAGCACTTTCATCGTCATGTTATGGCCTCCAAGCCTTTTCAGTCAAGTGGGCGCCGCTGGGGGCACGGCGTCACAATAGGGCCTGATTACGCCATTTGCCGGGAAAATTCAAGGCAAAAATGTTTGCACAACTGCAAAAAATAGTATAATTCATTAAAATAAATAAGATGTTATCTTTCAACAACCGCAGGAAGGGAACGCCTATGCGAACCGATGCGCAAAAAGATCTGTTAATCAAGTCCATTGATGCATCCCAGCGGAAGTTTTTTATCATCTCTCCGGGCTATCGGATCCTTGCGGCCAACACCTTTACCGGGCTGCTGGCGGGGGAACCCCTGGAGGGCAAAAAATGCCATGAGGTGTTCTGCAACCGGGATACGCCCTGCCCGACCTGCATGGCCAGCGAGGTGCTGCGCAGCAAACGGCCGGCCCTGTCCGGCGTGACCCGGGACACCTTTGAGATCGCCGGCGACGGGCCGTGCTTTTACTCTTACCCGATTTTTGACGGGGACCGTATCGAGGCCCTGGTGATGATCGATTTCGACGTGACCGTGCTGGGCGAGATTCGGGGCCGGCTGGAGATGTCCAACGCCTTTTTGCGCAACCTGATCTTAAGCTCCGTGGACGGCGTGATTGCCGCGGATAAAACCGGCAAGGTGATCATCTTCAACGAGGCCGCCTCCGAGATCTCGGGCTACACGGTGGACGAGGCGTTAAACAGCCTGGACATCCGCAACATCTATCCGGGCGACGGGGCCCGCAAGATCATGCGGATGCTGCGCAGCCCGGACCATGGCGGCGAAGGCAAGCTCAAGTCCTTCCAGGTAGACATTCTGAAAAAGGGCGGAGGCACGGTGCCCATTCTGCTCAACGCATCCATTGTGTACGAGGGGGAAAAGGAGATTGCCTCTATTGGTTTTTTTCATGACATGACCGAAGACCTGCGCATCAAGGCGGACCTTCAGAAGACCCAGACACAGTTGCTGCAGGCTGAAAAGATGTCCTCCCTGGGCAAGCTGGCCGCGGGCGTGGCCCACCAGATCAACAACCCTCTGGGCGGCATCATGCTGTACGCCAAGCTGCTGCTGGAGGATTATGACCTGAGCAGGGAGGTCACCGAGGATGTCCATCGCATTCTGCGGGACGCCCAGCGCAGCAGCGACATCGTGCGGGAACTGCTGGAGTTCGCCCGCCAGACCCGCCAGCAGCGGACCATGGTGGACGTGAACCAGAGCGTGGCCCGCACCCTGTTTCTGCTTGAAAACCAGACCCTGTTCCATGACATCACCATTAAGAAGCGGTTTGCCGACACGGCCCTGTGGGTGGACGCGGACGTGCAGCAGCTCAATCACGTGTTCATGAACATTATTCTGAACGCGGCCCAGGCCATGGAAGGCAAGGGCGTGCTGACCATCACCACCGGCGCGTCGACCCTGGGCGAGATGGTGACGGTGGAGATCGCCGACACCGGGCCCGGCATTCCGGCCGACACCCTGCCCCGTATTTTTGAGCCTTTTTATACCACCAAGGACGAGGGAAAGGGTACGGGCCTGGGCCTGAGCCTGGTTTACAGCATTATTGACGATCACGGCGGACGGGTGTCCGCCGCCAACAACCCTGAAGGGGGCGCTGTTTTCAGAGTGGAGCTGCCGGCCTATTCGGGACAAGGAGAGGACGAGAGTGGACGATAGGCAACGCATGAAGATTCTGGTGGTGGATGACGAAAAGGATATTCGCGATGGGTGTGTCCGCGTGCTCCGGCGCCTGGACTGTGACGTATCCATGGCGGCGAACGGCCACGAGGCCCTGGATCTGCTGGGCCGGGAGTTTTTTAACGTGGTGCTGCTGGACCTGAAGATGCCCGGTATCGACGGCATGGATGTGCTGCGGGAGATTCAGCAGCAGGAGCGGGATATCCTGGTGATCGTGATCACCGGCTTTGCCACGGTGGAGACCGCCATCGAGGCCATGAAACAGGGGGCCTACGACTTTATTCCAAAGCCCTTTGACCCGGCCCAGCTTCGCATCGTCGTGGAACGGGCCTTAGACAAGATCCGCCTGATCCATGAGACCGAGCAGCTGGCCCTGGAGCGAAGCCGGACCCTGGCCGACCTGGGCACGGAAAAGAGCCGGATCAGCGCCATTGTGGAGTCCCTTCCCACCGGCGTGGCGGTTACCGATAAAAACGGCACCGTGGTGCTGATGAACCCGTCGTTCAAGTTGCTGACGGGGCTGGCGCCGGAAACCGCTCCCGGCGCCGACATCGCCACCTACATCGAAGATCCGGTGCTTTGCGACATGGTGCGGCGCACGGCCCGGGGCGATAACGGCGGCGCCGACCTGTTTACCCACGAACTGAGCATCGGAAAGGAAAAGTATCTCATTGCCCGGGGCCGCCCGGTCCAGGCGGAAACCGGCGAGTGCATCGGCACGGTGGTAACCCTGGGCGACATCACCTCCATCAAGCTGCTTGACCAGCTCAAGTCCGAGTTCGTGGCCAAGGTGCCCCACGAACTCCGGTCCCCGCTCTCCACCATTCACGAGCAGCTGGGTGCCGTGCTGCGGGACATGGCCGAAGAAAATGACGACAACGAAGACCAGTACATTCTTTCCCGGGCCAAGGAGAAGACCGGCGGCCTGATCGCCCTGATCGGGGACCTGCTGGATCTGTCCCGCATCGAGTCCGGCGGCGTGATGCACAACATTCAGCCGGTCCGCCTGGAAAACCTGCTTTCCAGCATCGTGGACTTCATGCAGTCCCGTGCCGCGTCTAAGGAACTGACGCTTTCCCTGGAACTGGGAACCGGGCCGTTTCCCGAGCTGACCGCCGACCCCCTGGCCCTTGAAAGCATCTTCGGCAACCTGGTGGCCAACGCCCTTCAATATACGGGTACCGGCGGTTCCGTTGTGGTGCGGGCCGACATGGAGGAGGGGTTTTTCAGGGTGTCTGTGACCGATACCGGGTTCGGTATCGCCGAGCAGTACAGGGAGAAGATTTTCGAAAAGTTTTTCCGGGTCAAGGACGAGAACACCCGGTTTATCACGGGCACCGGCCTGGGCCTGCCCATTGTGAAAGGGCTGGTGGAGCAGATGGGCGGCACTATTGAACTTGCGAGCCAGCCCGGTAAAGGCAGCACCTTTACCGTCAGGCTGCCGGCCTCCAGAAACGTTTAGGCGCGGCAGATACAAGGGGCCGGAAAGTGCGACGCTTTCCGGCCCGGTCTGTTTTAACCTACCAGGTTTTTCACGCTTTCGCAGATGTCTTCAGCGGAGGCGGGCTTGGGCAGGTAGTCGTCGGCTTTCATGGAAATGCCGTCAAAGTGGGAGTAGCGGGTAGAGCTGACGTGGTCGGCCACGGCGGTCAGCAGCACAATGGGAATATCGGCGTACTTCTCATCCCCTTTGAGTTCCGCGCACACTTCGTAGCCGTTTTTTTCCGGCATCATCACGTCCAGCACCATGCCGTCCGGCGGGTTGGCATGGACTTTTTCCAGGGCCTCAACACCGTTGAAGGCCATTTCCACCTGGAAGCCCGCCTTTTCCAGGTATTTTTTTACCAGCATGACGAAATCGGGTTCGTCATCTACCACGAGAATGCGTTTTTTGGACATGGGGTGCACCCTCCTTTCCTTAGATGTCGGATTGTATATAAAAAACTGAATGCTTACATGTTTTGTCACATCTTCATGGCGGTATCTTACATGAGGCATGGTGAAAAAACCAGTTTTTTTGCCGAAGCAGATGATTTTTGTTAAATGGTGTCCATCCATTTAACATGGAGGACACCCTGCTGGACGTCCGGGCCGGTTTAAACACAAAGGTCGCGAAGAAAACGAAGACCACGAAGAAGGTTTTCGAATGAGGGAAACTTTTCAAACCGGAACGAAGTCGATTAAGAGTAAGATTACGAGCAAGAGTAAGAGTGAAGGTGGAAAAGGCTGTGCCCCCCGCGCGTTTGAGGGGGAGGGGGGGGAGGCGGGGGGCACAGCCGGGAGGAGCCGGTTGCAAGGCAATGGCGTTGGGGGGAGGCTGTGCCGCAGGGGAGGAGACCGGCACAGCCGCGCGCCATTACCGGATTGCTAATTCCGGCACAATCCAGGGCCGAGGAACCGGCCCTGAAAACCAAAACCACATGCTCCTTTTCCAACACCAAACCGTTTTCCTGCTTCAGGGGCTATCTCACGGGCTTCCATCAGATAGTCCACATGTTTTTCGGCAAGCATTCCCTTGAGATCCGAGATCTCTTTTACCAGCTTCTTGATCTGCTGGCGGTCCGGCTGGGAGGTCTCCATCAGCAGGGCCAGCTTGTCGGACGCTGTATTTATATTGATACGAAGCTCCACGGTGTCATCAATGAATTTCTGATGCAGCCCTTCCAGGGCTTTCTGCTGCTCGTCTGTCAGGTCGCTTTTCCAGGTGGACCGCGCATTGGCCCCTTCACCCGCGCCTTGCCCACGAAACCGGGGGCAGTCTCCTGAACGGTCCGGACCCCAGGCAAAACCGTAAGTGGTCAGGGCCATCACAAACAATGCCACAACCGCTGTCAGTGTTCTCTTTTTCATTTGCTTCTCCTTTCAGACCGGATTGGCCGGTTTTATAAAGTTAATTTCGATTTTCAATTTTTCAATCGCCTGTCTGAAAAGCAAAGTCCGTGCCAGACAATGGCAATTTTTTATAAGAATCTGTTTTTGAAATTGTTTTTTGTTGATTTCCTGTTGCAAAGGCGGTAAGGTTTCTTGGATTTGGATATTTTTTATGCACCCTTTTGTATCCATGTGGATAAAATTTACCCGTATTTTTCGGGCAACTGCAGATCAGCCGGGAATGAAAGCAGCCGGCCCTTTTGATTGAGGCTGTAGGCGCGAACCTGTATATCCGCCTGTCAGGGGGGGCAATACATAAAGGCACCTCTCTTGCATAACCGACTCCGTCGGTTCCCGCACCGGCCCGACCATGCAGGGCCGTTTATCAATATTTAAAGGTTCTGAAACTATGAAATCCAGGCAGCGACGAACGGTTTCCTTAAAAAGCATCTTTCTGTTCGGCATTGTGGGGGTGCTTCTGATTGCCGTACCCATATTTGTGTTTGTGGTGGTCGATGACATCCGCACCCATGACCAGCGGGTGGTGGAAAACATGAAAGGCAAAGGCGCGGCCCTGATTCGTTCTTTTGAAGCCGGCACCCGCACCGGCGTGGTGATGATGATGTGGGGCGCGGAAAAGGTGCAGCGGCTGCTCATGGAGGTTTCCCTGCAGGAGGACATCGCCTACCTGCTGATCACCGACGAGACCGGCGCCATCCTTGCCCACAGCGACCCGGACCGGGTGGGCAGCCGGTATGAGAATTTTCCGGAGATTCCAGAGGACCATGCCCCCGCCACAATTGCTCATCGCCGGGTGGAGCATGACAACGGGCCGGTGTTCGAGGTGTTCAAGCAGTTTACGCCGGACCGGCCCCCTGCTGTCCGGGGCCGGCTCAAAAGCATGATCGACCGGCTGCCGCCCGGCGAGCACAGGCGGCTGCTCAACGACTGGTGCGCCATGCATTTTTTTCAGGACATGGACCAGCCCCCGGTGCGTCAGTTTATTTTTGTCGGCTTTGACATGACCCGGCTGGACGCGGCCCGGTCCGCCTATATTCGTCGCGCAGTCATCAACGGCACGGTGGTGCTGCTGATTGTCTGCACCGGCATGCTGGCGCTGTTTTCCATTCAGGCCTACCGGTCGGCCCGCTCCTCCTTTGTCCGGGTCAAGGCCCTTTCCGACGAGGTGGTGGCCAACATGCCGGCCGGCCTGGTCACCTTCGGCCCCGGTCCGGAGATCACGTCGTGCAACCGCCGGGCCGCCGAGATTCTGGGCATGGCGCCCTGCCGCACGGATGACGACCCGCTGGACATGGACCGTCTGCCGCCGCCGGTGCGGCAGGTGGCCGACCGGGTGGTTCAGGACGGGGGCAATGTCTCCCAGGAGGTGGAGGTGCCCGGGCCGGACGGCGTGGACCGGGTGCTGGAGATCGGGGCCTCTCCCATTCAGGACGAAGCCGGCCGGGTATCCGGTTACCTGCTGCTGATCAAGGACCTCACCGGCATGCGCCGCCTGGAAAAAGAGGTGGCCCGCAGCCGCCGCCTGGCCGCCATCGGCAAGCTGGCCGCGGGCGTGGCCCATGAAATCCGCAACCCGTTAAGTTCCATCAAGGGGTTTGCCACCTATTTCAAGGAGAAGTTTTCGGATTCGGACCAGGACAAGAAGACCGCAGACACCATGATTTACGAGGTGGAACGGCTCAACCGGGCCGTGACCCAGCTTCTGGAGTTTGCCCGGCCCGTCTCCCTGGAGATAACCGAGGTGGCGCCCGGCGAGCTGATTGAACACTCCCTGCGGCTGATGGAAAACGATTTTGCCAACAAGGGCATAGAATCCACGGCCCGCATTCACACCACCCGGCCCGTCATTCGCACCGACAGAGACCGGCTCAATCAGGTGCTGCTCAACCTGTATCTAAACGCCGTGGACGCCATGGAGAGCGGGGGACGGCTCACCGTCACCCTGTCCGACGGCGACAACAACGATACCGTGACCATTGATGTGACAGATACCGGCCACGGCATTGCGGAAAAGGATCTGGAGCAGATTTTTGATCCCTATTTTACCACCCGAAGCCGGGGCACGGGCCTGGGCCTGGCCATTGTCTACAAGCTGGTGGAGAGCCTGGGCGGCGCCATCACCGTGGAGAGCCGGGAAGGCCAGGGTACCACCTTTCATGTCCGCGTTCCGGCATGAGTAAAAGAAAAGAAATGGGTTTCGATCCCGATCCCGATCCCGATTTCGATTTGAACACAGGAATTGATACCGTTTGTCAAAAACAGTGAGAGAACATGAAGAAACACGCCACGATCCTGATTGTTGATGATGATGCCGGCCACCGCTCCATGCTTCGCACCCTTCTGGAGGGGTGGGGCCACCAGACGGCCGAGGCCGACGACGGCCTGGCCGCGGTGGAACATGTTCAAACCCGGCCCGCGGACATCGTGCTGATGGACCTGAAGATGGTCCACATGTCCGGCATGGAGGCCTTAGAGCAGATCCGGTCTTTTAATCCCGCGGTGCCGGTGATCATCATGACCGCCTTCTCCTCGGTGGACACGGCGGTGGAGGCCCTGAAAAAAGGGGCCTACGACTATCTGACAAAGCCCCTGGACTTTGAAAAGCTGCGCCTCACCCTGGAGCGGATTCTGGAGGCGGCCCGCCTGCGAAAGGAGAACCGCCACTTAAAGGAGCGGCTGGGCAGCCGGTTTTCCAGGGACCAGATCATCGGCAACAGCCCGGCCATGACCCGGCTGCTGGAAACCGTGGAGCAGGCGGCCCCGTCCGACGCCAGCATCCTGATCACCGGCGAGTCCGGCACCGGCAAGGAGCTGATCGCCGGTGCCCTGCATTTCAACAGCGCCCGCAGGGAGGGCCCCTTTGTCAAGATCAACTGCGCCGCCATCACCGAGACCCTGCTGGAGTCCGAGCTGTTCGGCCATGAAAAGGGGTCCTTTACCGGCGCGGACAAGGCCAAGAAGGGCCGGTTTGTCCAGGCCGACACCGGCACCATTCTGCTGGACGAAATCGGAGAGATGCCCCTGTCCATGCAGGCCAAGCTGCTGCGGGTGCTTCAGGAAAAAGAGGTCACCCCGGTGGGCGGGGAGCGCACCATTCACGTGGACGTGCGGGTCATCGCCTCCACCAACAAGAACCTGCATGCCCTGGTGGAGGCCGGCACCTTTCGCGAAGACCTGTTTTTCCGGCTCAACGTGGTCAACCTGGAGGTGCCGCCCCTGCGCAACAGAAAAGAGGACATTCCCGAGCTGGCCCACCATTTTTTAATGCAGTTTTCCGCCAAGAACAAAAAGCAGGTCCAGGGGTTTACGCCGGACGCCATGGAGGCCCTGCTGGCCTATTCATGGCCGGGCAACGTGCGGGAGCTGATGAACGCCGTGGAACGGGCCGTGGTCCTGGCCCGGTCCGAATATCTTTCCCGCGAGGATGTACTTTTGATGGCCGAAAGACAGACCCCGGCCCAGGCCGCCCCGCTCCTTGCCACGGGCACCGGCCCGGCGTCCCATGGCCTGCCGTTGTCGGAAGTGGAAAAGGACGCCATCTTAAGAACCCTGGAAGCCACGGATAACAACAAAAGCGAGGCGGCCCGCCGCCTGGGCATCACGCGAAAGACATTGCAGAAGAAGCTGAAACAGTACGGCGTCTCGTAATACCGTATTAAATCGCTGATATGGTTGAATGTCTGTCAACAAAAAAACCTATCCATGCCCCAAAAAATGGGCTGAAATTCCCATCGAGCGTTTGGATAGAGGCGGGGTCTGCAATAACGACGGTTGAGCA
>JAXHVI010000043.1:0-7724 GCA_034189195.1 Thermodesulfobacteriota bacterium
ATGTCATAGGGCGCCACCAGGCCGGCCATGTCCTTGATGCAGATGGTGTCGGCCCCCATGCTTTCCAGCTCCTTGGCCTTGGTCACAAAGTATTCCACGTTGTAGACCTCGCCGCCCAGCCGGGGTTCGGTCATGGAGTAGCAGATGGTGCCCTGAAAATGCTTGCCGCACTTCTTGATCACCTCCACCACGGTTTCAAAATTACGAAAATCGTTGAGCGCGTCAAAGGTGCGAAACACATCCATGCCGTTTTCCGCTGCCCGTTCCACAAAAGCACGCGCCACGTCATCGGCGTAGTTCCGGTATCCCACCAGATTCTGGCCCCGCAGCAGCATGGAGAGCGGGGTCTTTTTAAAATATCGCTTCAGGGTGCGAATCCGCTCCCAGGGATCTTCATTTAAAAACCGGTGCATGGTGTCAAAAGTGGCCCCGCCCCAGACCTCAACGGCCCAGAACCCCACCTCATCCATCAGGCCGGCCACGGGAATCATGTCCTCGGTGCGGCCCCGGGTGGCAAACAGGGACTGGTGGCCGTCCCGCAGGGACAGGTCCATGATCTTCAACGGGTTTTCCGCCTTGGGCCGGTCCTTGTCGTAGTTCATGGCCGTCATTTTGACTGCATGATGGTCGCTCATGGTATGTATCTCCTTGGCTGTGATTGAAAGCTGATCTGTTATTTAATAGACCTGAGTTGCATCAGAGTGCGCAGCTGCATCTGGGTTCGCCGGCTGTCCGTACCCCACGTGTTTCTGGTGACAAACGGTCCCTGCTCCAGGGCGGAGCGGCCCCGGTTGGCCGCCACCAGGCCGGCCACGGCCGCCATCTCCGCCTCGCTCTTTATATAGTTAAGAACCGCCGCGCTGATGGCGGCCTTGATTTTTTTATCTTTGTTTCCGTCCTTCATGGTTGCCTCCGCGAGTGGTTATACCGGTATGTTGCCGTGCTTCTTGGGCGGCCGGGCCTCCCGCTTGGTGCACATCAGCTCCAGGGCCTCGCAGAGATGCCGGCGGGTCTGCCGGGGCAGGATGATGGCGTCCACGTATCCTCTTTCAGCCGCCCGGTAAGGATTGGAAAACCGTGCCTTGTACTCCTCGATTTTCTCCCTGCGTTTGGCTGCCGGGTCATCGGCGCCCTTAATCTCCTTGCGGTAGATGATGTTGGCCGCGCCTTCTGCCCCCATAACCGCCACCTCGGCCGTGGGCCAGGCATAGACCATGTCCGCGCCCAGATGGCGGGAACTCATGGCCAGGTAGGCGCCACCGTAATCCTTGCGCGTGATCAACAGCAGTTTGGGCACCGTGGCCTCGGAATAGCACCAGAGCAGCTTGGCGCCGTGGCGAATGATGCCCCCCCACTCCTGGTCTTTTCCGGGAAGGTAGCCCGGCACGTCGGCAATGGTAAGCAGGGGAATGTTAAAGGCGTCGCAGAACCGGATAAACCGCGTGGCCTTGTCCGCGGCATTGGAGTCCAGGCAACCGGCCTGAACACTGGGCTGGTTGGCGATGATGCCGAGGCTCCGGTTGTTCATGCGGGCAAAGCAGATCAGAATGTTTTTGGCGTAATATTCATGGGGCTCAAAAATTTCCCCGTTGTCCACGATGGAACGGATCACGGTTTTCATGTCGTACGGCTTGTTGGGGTCGTCGGGCATGAGAGCATCCAGGGCCGGGTCTTCTCGAAAAGGATCGTCCCCGGTAGCGACCACCGGCGGGTCCTCCATGTTGTTGGAAGGAATGTAGGAAAGCAGTTTGCGAATCCGGTCAATGGCGTCCCGGTCGTTTTCGCAGGCAAAGTGGGCCACCCCGCTTTTCTCGTTGTGGGTCATGGCGCCGCCCAGCTCTTCAAAGGTGATGGCCTCGCCGGTCACCGCCTTGATCACCTCCGGCCCGGTGATAAACATGTAACTGGTCTTTTTGACCATAAAAATCCAGTCGGTCATGGCCGGCGAATAGACCGCGCCGCCGGCGGTGGGGCCCATGATGGCCGAGATCTGGGGAATCACGCCGGAGCAGAGGGAGTTTCTGTAAAAAATTTCACCGTAACCGGACAACGCGTCAATGCCTTCCTGAATGCGCGCCCCGCCCGAGTCGTTCATGCCCACCACCGGAGCCCCGGCCTTGAGGGCCATGTCCATGACCTTGGTGATTTTTCTGGCGTGCATCTCTCCCAGGCTGCCGGCCCGGGCCGTAAAGTCCTGGGAATAGGCGAACACGGGCCGGCCTTCGACCCGGCCATGGCCGGTGATCACGCCTTCTGAAGGAATAGCCACCTTTTCCATGCCGAAGTTGGTGCACCGGTGGGTGACAAACATGTCCAGCTCCCGGAACGTGCCGGGATCAAAAAGGGCCTCGATCCGCTCCCTGGCCGTGAGCTTGCCCGCCTGTTTGTGCTTGGCCACGGCCTCTTTGCCGCCCATCTCCCGGATGGCGCGCTCTTTTTCCTTTAACTCACTGATTCTGTCCTGTGTGTTACCCATATGCAACATCCCCTTGCTGTAAAATCGGTTTGGCCCGGCTCCTGTCGGCGCACGGCCACAACGGCGCCGGCGGATGCAGGATGTTCCGGTTCCCGCAAAGACCACAAACTTCAAAAATTTGCTATACTTTTAATCGCTTGTCAAGATAAAACAGCAGCTTGTCCGCCCCGGCGGCAGCGGTGATCTCGCCGTGTTCCACACGGGACACCACAGCCGAAAGGCTGTCAGCAATTTCCGGCAGGGCGAAAAACCGTTCTTTTATTCCCTCTTCCAGCAGCCGCCACATCCACTGGGCGGCCTGCTTGCGCCGTTTGGCCTCAAACTCGCCGCTTGCCTGAAGGGTCTTTCTGTGCGCCAGAACGGTTTCCCATATCGTATCGATATTTTCCCCGGCCAGGGCGCTGCAGGTAAACACTCTGGGACACCAGGCGGATCCGGATGGCGAGAGCATGTGCAGGGCGACTTCATACTGCTGCCGGGCATGGTCGGCCGCCTTGATGTTTTCGCCGTCGGCCTTGGTCACGGCCACGGCATCGGCCAGCTCCAGAATGCCCTTTTTGATGCCCTGCAGCTCGTCCCCGGCTCCGGCCAGGGCCAGGACCAGAAAAAAATCGACCATGGCGGCCACCGCTGTTTCGGACTGGCCCACGCCCACGGTCTCCACCAGGACCACGTCAAATCCGGCCGCCTCGCACACCAGCATGGACTCCCGGGTCCGGGCCGCGATGCCGCCCAGGGTTTTCCCCGCCGGCGACGGCCGGATAAAGGCCCTGGGGTCGGCGGAAAGCTTTTCCATGCGGGTCTTGTCCCCCAGCACGCTGCCGCCGCTGCGGGCGCTGCTGGGATCCACGGCCAGCACGGCCACGGAAAGCCCCTGACGGGTCAGAAAGGAGCCCAGGGTTTCAATAAAAACACTTTTTCCCACGCCGGGAACCCCGGTGATGCCCACCCGAATCGATTTGCCCGTGTGGGCAAGCAGATCTCCCAGCACCTGGCCGGCCACCTTCCGGTGTTCGGCCAGGCCGCTTTCCACCAGGGTGATGGTCTTGGCCAGCATGCGCCGGTCCCGGTTCAGGACGCCTTTTATGTACTCTTCAGGTTTCTGAAGCGTAGACATGGCAGTGCCTTTAATTGCCTGCTGCGACAACGGAACGGCATCATCGCAAAAAGCGGGGAGCCAACCTGTTGTTTATATGAATTGCCTCTAACACAAAAATCTTGACGCAAGCGCGTTGTTCCGCCCTTGCAGCTAATGCCAAACCGGTTTCATAAACCCGCTTTCGACGAAAACCGTCTTAACGGAACAGCGCGCGTCACGCGCCCGCTTCCAGCACCTTCAGCACCTGGTTGGCCGAATCGGTGATCACCGTGCCCGGGCCGAAAACCGCGGCCACGCCGGCGGAGCGGAGAAACTCGTAATCCGCCGGCGGAATGATGCCCCCGGCCACCACGTGAATGTCGTCTCCGCCTTCGGCCTTGAGGGCCGCGATCAGCTGGGGCACCAGGGCCTTGTGGCCCGCGGCCAGGCTGGATACCCCCACCACGTGCACGTCGTTTTCCACCGCCATTTTGGCCGCCTCTTCCGGCGTCTGGAACATGGGGCCGATGTCCACGTCAAACCCCAGGTCGGCAAACCCGGTGGCCACCACCTTGATGCCCCGGTCGTGTCCGTCCTGTCCCATCTTGACCACCAGGATTCTGGGTTTGCGGCCGTGCTTTTCGGCAAACTGATCGGTCCGCTTGCGCAGGGAGGCAATCACCTCGCTGTCCCCGTACTCGCCGGCATAGACGCCGGAGATGCACTGGGTGGTGGCCACAAACCGGCCGAACACCTTTTCCATGGCGTCGGAGATCTCGCCCACCGTGGCCCTGGCCCGAATCGCGGGAATACAGGCCTCCAGAAGATTGCCGCCGGACCCGGCGCATTGAGTGACCGCCTCAAGGGCCTTTTTGACGGCCGCGTTGTCCCGCGAGGCCCGCAATTCTTTAAGCCGGGCCACCTGCTCCTCCCGCACCGCTTCGGAAACCTCCCGCACCTCCAGGGGGCTTTCGTCGGCCACCTTGTACTTATTGACGCCCACCACGGTCTCTTTTCCCTGGTCGATGCGGGCCTGGCGCCGGGCCGCCGCCTCTTCGATGCGCATCTTGGGCATGCCGGTTTCAATGGCTTTGGCCATGCCGCCCATCGCCTCGATTTCCGCGATGATCTTGCGGGCCTCGTCGGCAATGGCCGCGGTCAGGGCTTCCACGTAGTAGGAACCGCCCAGGGGGTCCACCACCTTGCAGACGTGGCTCTCCTCCTGAACGATGATCTGGGTGTTTCTGGCCACCCGGGCCGACAGCTCGGTGGGCAGGCTCACGGCCTCGTCAAAGGCGTTGGTGTGCAGGGACTGGGTGCCGCCCAGCACCGCGGAAAGGCACTCAAGGGTGGTGCGAATGATGTTGTTGTAGGGATCCTGCTGGGTCAGGCTCCAGCCCGAGGTCTGGCAGTGGGTGCGCAGCATCAGCGACCGGGCGTCTTTGGGGGAAAACCGGCCCACGATTTCCGACCAGAGCAGCCGGGCCGCCCGCAGCATGGCGATCTCCATGAAAAAGTTCATGCCGATACCGAAGAAAAAGGAGAGCCGGGGCGCAAAGGCGTCGATGTCCAGACCCGCGGCCAGGGCCGCCTTGATGTACTCCAGGCCGTCGGCCAGGGTAAAGGCGGTCTGCAGCACCGAATCGGCGCCGGCCTCCATCATGTGGTAACCGCTGATGCTGATGGTGTTGTACTTGGGCATGTGGGTCGAACAGTATTGAATAATATCGGACACGATGCGCATGGAAGGCGTCGGCGGATAGATGTAGGTGTTGCGGGTGAGGTATTCCTTTAATATGTCGTTCTGAATGGTGCCGGTCAGCAGCTTCTGGTCCACGCCCTGCTCCTCGGCGGCCACGATATAGGCGGCCAGCACGGGCAGGACCGCGCCGTTCATGGTCATGGAGACGGACATCTTGTCCAGGGGGATGCCGTCAAACAGAATCTTCATGTCCTCGATCGAGTCAATGGCCACGCCGGCCTTGCCCACGTCACCCGCCACCCGGGGGTGGTCCGAGTCATAGCCGCGGTGGGTGGCCAGGTCAAAGGCCACGGAAAGCCCCATCTGGCCGGCGGCCAGGTTCCTGCGGTAAAAGGCGTTGGACTCTTTGGCGGTTGAAAAACCGGCGTACTGGCGAATGGTCCAGGGCCGGCCCGCGTACATGGTGGCCTTGACCCCCCGCACAAAGGGGGCCTCACCGGGAAGCGTGTCCACGTGGGACAGGTTTTCCATGTCCTCTTTTGTGTAAAGGGGCTTGATGGTGATGCCTTCCGGTGTTTTCCATAACAGGGAATCGGCCGGCTTGCCCTTCATCTCTTTTTCCGCCATCTGTTTCCATTTTTCCGTGTTGGCCATGGGTCCTCCTTATATGATCGACGCGTGGTCCTTGTCTTTTCTGTTACCCGGATCGTTCACACAGCTCCACCAGCACACCGCCGGTGGCTTTGGGATGAATAAAGGCGATTTTCCCGCCGCCGGCCCCTTTTCTCGGGGTTTCGTCGATCAGGGCAACACCCTTTTCCTTTAATTCAGCCAGGGCCGCCTCGATGTTTTCCACGCGAAAGGCGATATGGTGAACGCCCTGGCCTTTTTTCTCGATATACTTGGCCACCGGGCTCTCCGGGCCGGTGGCTTCCAGCAGTTCGGCCTCGCTTTCGCCCACCGGCAGAAAGGCGGTGGTCACCTTCTGGGCCTCAACGGTTTCCGTGCCTTCAAAGGGCAGGCCCAGCACATCACACCAGAACGTTTTGCCCTCTTCAATGTTGTTGACGGCGATTCCCAGGTGGTCAATCTTTAAAATTTTCATGGCTCTCTCCTGTATGGTGTTACATCGATTATCCGTTTAACCCGCGTGTCGTGCTTCGGCCATGGCCCGGGCAAAGCCCGGGGCCGCGTTTTTAATGGTATCGTCTTCCACGCAGAAGGCCAGCCGGAAGTGGCCGGGCCGGCCGAACCCCACGCCGGGCACCGCCAGAATGCGCTGCTCCTGCAGAATTTTGACAAAGGCCACATCATCCGCCAGCGGCGATTGGGGGAACAGGTAGAAGGCCCCGGCCGGCTTGATAAAATCGTATCCCGCGTCGGCCAGAAGACCACAGAGCAGGTCCCGCTTTCTGGCATATTCACCGATATCCACGTGCTGGCCCTGCATGAAGGTAATCACCCGCTGCATCAGGGCCGGGGCATTGACAAACCCCAGCACCCGGTTGGCGAAGGTCATGGCGTCCACCAGCTCCTGCCGGCATGCGGTGGCCGGGTTGACCGCCACAAACCCGATGCGTTCGCCGGGCAGCGACAGGGTCTTGGAGTAGGAGGAGACCACCATGCTGTTCTCACAGGCGGGAAACAGGGGCGGCACGACAATGCCGTCATACACGATGTCCCGGTAGGGTTCGTCCGAGATCAGGTAGATGGCGCGACCGTGTTTCCGGCTTTTTTCAGACAGCAGGGCGCCCAGGTGTTCCAGGGTTTGCGCGGAATAGACCGCGCCGGTGGGATTGTTGGGCGAATTGATGATCACGGCCCGGGTTTTTTCATCTATGGCCTGTTCAAGGGCTTCCAGGTCGATATCAAATGTCGCGTCGGTCTGGACCGCCCTAAAACAGCCGCCGTGGTTTTCCGTGTAAAACCGGTATTCCACAAAAAAAGGGGCCAGCCCCACCACAATGTCGCCGGGATCTAGAATGGCCTTGAGAATCACGTTAAGGCCGCCGGCGGCCCCGCAGGTCATGAGAACGCCGTCTGCAGACACATCGGCCTGCTGCTCCATGGAAACATGGTCTGCCACGGCCTGCCGGGTTTCGGGATAGCCGGCATTGGGCATGTATCCGTGTCCGGTGCCCGGGCCGGCCGACACCTCGGCCAGGACCTTTTTAAACCGCTCCGGAGGCGGCACATTGGGGTTGCCCAGGCTGAAATCAAACACGTTGGATGCGCCGTGGGCCGCCCGCAGCCGGGCCCCCTCTTCAAACATCTTCCGTATCCAGGAAGACGCGGACAGGCACGCTTTTACATTTTTGGATATCGGCATGAGCGGCTCCGCCGGCGACCCCGGTTTTGCCGGGATCATCACCGGATGTGAAGGTGTTTCAACCGGTTCAAAAATCTCTCCATCAATCGTTGGAGAATAAAGGATTCCACCTCCTTTGTCAATGGCTATTTCGACCGGC
>JAXHVI010000044.1:0-2176 GCA_034189195.1 Thermodesulfobacteriota bacterium
ATCATGTAGGCGGCCTCCATGAGAGAGGCCCCGGCATCAATGGTAAAGGGCTCCGGCGACATGATCTCCTTTATCTTCAGGGATGACTTGCGCCGGACTTCAGCGGCGAACATGCCGTCCCAGAACATGGGGGAATACTGGACGCTGTCGGCCATGGAAGGCTTGGGCGCGGAAAGGTAGGAGGGCAGAATCATTTTCAGCAGGTTGGTGATGGCCAGAAACCCCTGGGGCCGTCGCTGTTTGTCCACCACCAGCACCGACCGGTGGCCGGTCTCCATCAGCCGGGACGTGGAGTGCTTGAGCGCAAAGGACGCCTTCAGCTCGGCAATGGCCTGGGCCACGGTACACTCCCCGTCCAGAAGGGTGTAATCGGCGATGGGCACCATGATGCCGGCAACGGTTCTCTCCTTTTCCGTTTTTCTTGCGGTGCCCCGGTGAAACGCCTCACGGATTGCTTCAGCCAGAATATAAATATCACAGGGTTTGATCAGATAGTTCAGCGCCCCTTCCTCATAGGCCTGCTGGGCCGAGGTGGGGCCGCCATGGCCGGTCAGCATGACCACCGGCTGGGCGGGCCGGATTTTGTGAATCTCCTTTAAGGTTTCATGCCCGTCCATGTCGGGCATTTTTACGTCCAGGACAACCACGTCCGGCTGTTCGGTCATTTTGGCAATCGCCTCTTTCCCGTTGGCCGCCAGCACGATGTCAAACCCCCGCCGCCGCAGCAGTTTTTCCGTGGTCGCGCGGAACTGGGCCTCGTCATCCACCATCAGCACCTTGATTGTGTCGGTCATCTTTATTCTCCTTACCGTTACGCAAAGGTTTTATATTGTTTTCGTTACAAGACCGCCATCAGAGAGTAGAAAAATCCGATAATGACAGCCACGGAGAGAACCATCACCAGCAGGGCCTCCCATGTTCTGAACCCGCACCCCAGGGTGAGACCGGTGAACACCAGCCACCACTTCCACGGTTCAATGAGCCAGATGGAGTAGGGAATCCAGGCAAAGAGCAGGGTCACGCCAAAGGCAAAGGCATACACGGAAAGCAGCCGGGCCAGGGAGACCCTTCGGCCCAGGGTCATGCCCATGACGATATAACCGGCCAGTCCGGAAAACAGGGCCATGCCCACGGCATTGGCAAACAGGACCGAGGCAACCGGAACGGGCCGCGCCGGCCGCAGCACCAGTATGGTGGCGGCAACGAACAGCAGGCCGGACATGACGAGGAAAATCCCCGCCTGCCGGGGGCTGGCGCCGCTGTCCCGAAACTGTTCAAAAAAGTGTTTCGGCTGCCGGATCAGCTGTCCGGAAATGGTCATGTAGTATCCTGGAAACGGTGTGGTCGTGTCGGTCATGTTTCGTCCTATAATATACCGAGTTTTACCAGAACGCCCCCGGCCAGCATTCCCAGGGTGAGTACGAAAAACAGGCTGCGCTCCGTCTGTTTTGAAAAATAGAGCCGTCCGTTTTCATAGACAAAAGTCTTTTGAGTGGTTTTTTGTCTGTTCATGATGCGTCCTTATCGTTTTTGTTCCGTTAGAATCCCGGCAGGCCGGGAAAGCCCCTGAACATCCAGTAGATGCCGCTTAAGGCCATCAGCACGATGTTGGCGATAAACCACAGCGGAACGCCGGCCCGAATGAAGTCTTTGGGCTCCAGGTAGCCGCTGGCATAGACGATGGCGTTGGGAGGGGTGCCGATGATCAGGCAGTAGGCAAAGGACGAGGCAATGGCCGTGGTCATGGCGATAAAGGGCAGAAAAGAGGTGCCCGGATGGGCCAGACCGGCCATGTTCAGGGCAATGGGGCCTACCGCCGCAGCTGCCGGACCGTCGGCCATGAAGTTGGTCAGCACCGCGGTCAGGCCGTTGGACAGAGCCATCAGGGGCAGGCCCGCGTCGATACCCAGGGGCGCCATGGCGTCCAGCACGCTTCTGGCCAGCCAGTAGGCGGCCCCGGTCTCATCCAGGACCCGGCCGAAGATAATGGCGCCGGCATAGAGCCACACCACGCCCCAGTCCACCTTTTCCTGGTAGTCCCGCCAGTTCACGACGCCGGCCAGCAGGTAGGCCACGGCCCCGGCCACGGCAATGACGCCGATGCCCAGCCGTACAGGATAGATGCCCATGTCGAAAAAGGACTTTTCCGTGAACCAGCCGAAGACCATCACCACAA
>JAXHVI010000045.1:0-2394 GCA_034189195.1 Thermodesulfobacteriota bacterium
CTCATATCCGTAGTGTCCGGGGTTCAAGTCCCTGCATCGCCACCACTTGATCACGCAGGGCTCTTTTGGACGGGACGTCAAAAAGAGCCTTTTATGTTTTACAGGTGCGTTATCGTGTTCCCCGGTTTTGAGAAGATAATTGAGCAGCGGATTGAAAAAGCCCGGAAGGAGGGCGCCTTCGACAACCTGCCCGGCGCCGGCAAACCCCTGGTGCTGGAGGATGACCGGCATATTCCCGAGGATCTCCGGCTGGCCTACAAGATTCTAAAAAACGCGGGATGCCTGCCGCCCGAGATTGAGCTGCGCAAAGAGATCCGGCAGACCGAGGATCTGCTGGCCGGTGAGACCGACGTAAAAGAGCAGTACCGGCTGACCAGGCGGCTCAACCTGCTCATTACCAGGATCAACATGATGCGCGGCGGGCATGCGGCCCTGGAAATACCCCAGAAATACCTTGGCCGGTTCAACGAGCGGATGCGGACCGGGGCGGATGTGCGGACTGAAAAAGGGACAGACGGACAATGAGCAAGTTGACGGTGGCATTGATCTGCGGCGGTGTCTCCTCGGAGCGGGCAGTATCTCTGGCCGGCGGGGAGATGGTCCAGGCGGCCCTGGATCCCGACCGGTACCGCGTGTTTCGTTACGACTCCCAAACCGACCTGGCCCGGCTGGTGCAGGATGCCCCGGGCATTGACACCGCCTTTGTCAACCTGCACGGCGTGCATGGAGAAGACGGTACCATCCAGGGGCTTCTGGATCTGCTGGGTGTCCCCTACCAGTGTTCCGGCGTACTGGGCAGCGCCCTTGCCATGAACAAACTGGCGGCCAAGCGGGTTTATCAGCAGGCCGGCCTGCCGGTGCCGCCCTACCGGGTGGTTTCTGAAAACCGGGATGCCGGCCGGTCCTTTCTTGACGCCCATGCCGATGCCCTGGGGCTGCCCCTTGTGGTCAAACCCGCCTGCGGCGGTTCGAGCATCGGCATGTCCATTGTAAAACAGGTTTCGGATCTGGCCCCTGCCGTGGACAAGGCCCTGGCCCATGGTCCGGATGTGCTGCTGGAGGCCTATATCCAGGGCCGGGAACTCACCGGCGGGGTGATCGGCAATGACGCTCCCGAACCCTTGCCGGTGGTGGAAATTATTCCCGGTGAGGGGCATGGTTTTTTTGATTACGAGGCCAAATACACGCCCGGCGTTACTTCGGAGATATGCCCGGCCCCTGTGTCCGAGGAACTTTCCGCCAGAGTGCGGGACTATGCGTGCCGGGCCCACAGTGCCTTGTTCTGCAAGGGCTACAGCCGGACCGACATGATTGCCACCGACACGGATCTGTTTGTTCTTGAGACCAACACCATTCCGGGTATGGGTCCCACCAGCCTGCTCCCCCTGGCGGCAAAAGCGGCGGGCATGACTTTCGGTGACCTGCTGGACCGGCTGATCAGCCTGAGCCTGGAAACGCGCTGACCCGAACATATCATGAGGCGTCCGGGGCGCTTCCGGACAGACACGCATATTTGAATCAGAAAAAGGAGATCCATCATGAAGGTCCTGGTGATCGGCGGCGGCGGCCGGGAACACGCTCTGGTGTGGAAAATCGCCCAGAGTCCCAAAGTTGACAAGATTTTCTGCGCTCCCGGCAACGCGGGCATTGCCCCATTGGCGGCGTGAGTGCCCATCAGGGCGGATGACGTGGACGGGTTGCTGGAGTTTGCCGCGGAAGAGCAGATTGATTTGACCGTTGTCGGCCCCGAGGCCCCTCTGTCCCTTGGTATTGTGGACCGGTTCGAAGCGGCGGGCCTGAAGATTTTCGGGGCCGGACGGGACGCGGCCCGGCTGGAGACCAGCAAGGGCTATGCCAAGGAGATCCTGCTCAAGTACAATATTCCCACGGCCAGGGGCCGTTGTTTTGATGATTATGACGAGGCCATGGCCTACCTGAAGGAACTGGGCGGCGCCGTGGTGGTAAAGGCCGACGGCCTGGCCGCGGGCAAGGGTGTTTTCGTGTGCAACAGCGAAAAACAGGCCGCGGATGCCCTTAAGCAGATCATGAAGGACCGGCTTTTCGGGGACGCCGGTGACCGGGTGGTGATAGAGGAACGTCTCAAGGGAGAGGAGGCATCTTTTATCGCGCTCACCGACGGGGAAACCGTGCTGCCGCTGCCCTGTTCCCAGGACCATAAGGCCGTTGGCGACGGCGACACCGGTCCCAACACCGGCGGCATGGGCGCCTATTCCCCGGCGCCGGTGGTGGATGAATACCTTCACAGGAAGATCATGGAAACCGTCATGGTGGCCACGGTCAAGGCCATGGCCACCGAGGGAATTCGTTACAGGGGGGTGCTCTATGCCGGGCTGATGATTTCCGGCGGCAACGTGCGCGTGCTGGAGTTCAACG
>JAXHVI010000046.1:0-24338 GCA_034189195.1 Thermodesulfobacteriota bacterium
GGCGATATCGCGCCTTTTGAAAACGCCGATGAGCAGGACATTCTGATTGAATACGAGGTGGGCAAATATTACCGGCAGTTTACCCTGTCCGATATCATCGACCAGAGCCGGATCGAGGCCAAACTCAACGACGGCGTGCTTCGGCTGCGCCTGCCCAAGGCGGAAAAGGCCCAGCCCAGACGAATCGAAGTCTCCGCCTGATGCCGGCCGTGTACTTTTCTTGGCGGCAAGAAAAGTATCAAAAGAATCACGCCGCAGGCGTGGCTACCCTCGCGCAAATGCTTTTTCGGCGCGGGCAGGAACTCGTTCGCCTGCGGCGTTTTTGCAGGGGCAACCCCTTGTGGTTGCCCCTCAGTCGGGCCGCCGTGGGCCGCCAGGATACCTCCTGTTTTTATTATTGGTTCCTTGTCAAACCCTAATATAACAGGAGACCCGGATGGTTTCTTTTATTTTTTTGCGCTACCCCGTGCAAAATTCAGGTATTACGTCCCGGGTCGTGTTTGACACGGAAGAAGAAATCACCAACCTGATGACCAAGGCAAGCTCGGAGATGCGCGATCTTGGGGGCCCGTCGGAGAAGCTCACCCTTTCTTTTTATCGCAACGAAGTAGACCACTACCCTCTATAATTTGTCGGATTTGGGTCCCGGCGTCCCGGCCTCTCGGTCGCTTCCGTCGCGTAAAAACGAGGCCAAAAGGACTTGCCGGTTTTTCACCATGATCGGGCGGCTTCTGAAAATAATTGCTTGACAGAGGATAAATGAATCTGATATTAGAAAATTAAAATATAATTATAATATTCTATCTTATGTGTCTTTTATGGTACTGTTTCGGGTGAACATGATGTTCAGGTAAATCGGAACTCAATTTTCAAGCCGTCTCCGTGGGGATAAAACAGACGGCCTTTTTTAGCCGCATTATGTTAGATAAATCTAATAATATAAGTATGTCCTAACTCAGGGGGGGAGAAACAAACAGGCGATATTCAATACAGTGAGTCCATATCATGATTAAAGGGTATCTCTAAAAAATCTAGCGGTCCGCGCTTCTTTTACGGTTTTACAAATGATGGAGGTGAAAAAATGACGCCGGGGACGGAAAACCGGAACGAACAACCCGTGTGGCCGGGGAATACAATTCAGGGTCAAAAGCGCCGATTGAAGTTCTGGGAAATGGAACGCTGTTTCAAGTGTCCGGTGGTGGGTATGTGCCTGACGTCTCTGGAACAGAGACAGTTACTCAAAAAAGCAGGTATCCCGATAAAAGATAAGAGCCCCTTTGGAATTCACGAAATACTTGTCGCGAGCTCGGACAGCGACAACGTTTTATCGCGCAGGGTCGATAAGCTGCTCAATCGCAAATTCGGCAGAAAAGCCGCGTTGTTGCTGGAACTAGACGACGAAACGTTTAAAAAACGTTTCCAATCCGCTTTTAAAGACGGCGACTGCGTCGGCATCACCTGGGCGGGAGCCGTCCACCCCGGGCTATCCGCCCAAACGCGGAAAGAAATGTTCGGGATCATTCACATGGCCATGCACTGGAGCGGTGAACAAGGAATCAAGCTGAAGCAAAAACTATCCGGGCAGCGGAAAGAGATCGACGACCTGCGCGGCAGGATCGATGAGACGTTGCTGTTCAGGCGCGCATTGCAAAAGGAAAACGAGCAGTTGAGGCAAGAACTTACCGGGATCAAAACAAAACTGGCGGCCGTGGAAAAAGAAAAAATTAAATTGGGAAACGACCTTGCCGGCGTGGAAAGTCGCCGCCATATCGCCCGGATCGAGCAGGAAAATCAAATGCTCAAAAAGCAAACGGAAGAATTCATGGTTACCGCCGGGGAAAAAGATCGTCAGATGGCGTCCCTGCGGGAGAAAAATTGCCGATTATTTTCGGAAATCGCGCAACAGCAGGAAATCAACCGGCGCGTTACAAGCGAGGCTGAGCAAATCCTAAGAGAGATCATTGACGCCAACCGCTGCAATCCCGGGTGCCCTTCGTTCGACCTGTGTAAAAAACGCGTGCTCATTGTCGGCGGGATCAAACGAATGGCTTGCCTTTACCGGGAGCTGATTGAAAGCAAGGGAGGAATTTTCGAGTACCATGATGGGTATATGAAAAATGGCGTCAGGGATCTTGAAAGCCGCCTGAAGCGCGCGGATATCATTCTTTGTCCGGTAAATTGTAACAGCCATGCCGCCTGTACCCTGGTAAAGCAATTGGGAAAAAAATACCAAAAACCGGTTCAGATGCTCTCCGGCTTTGGATTGAATAAAATTATCAAGAACATTCAGGCGACGGAAACCAATTGATTCTCTTTGGAAACGGCCAGAAAGGATGGTTGTAATGATCCGGACAAAAAAATCCATGACGACTATTCATCAATTTGCTGAATCTCTGGGAAACGCCATTGATGCCAAAGATGCCTACACGGGAAAACATTCAATGGAAGTCGCGGAAACAGCGCGCATACTGGCCTTTTCGCTGGGATTGGACGAGGGTCGTTCCGGAACAATTCATATCGCGGGGCATCTGCATGACATCGGGAAAATCGGCGTGCCGGATTGCATCCTGAATAAACAGGGCGAGCTTAGTCCGGCCGAAAAGGTGGCCATGCAAAAGCACCCTCAAATCGGCGCGGCCATTCTTTTCCCCGTTCATGAAATTGCGGCGGCCGGTATCTGCGAGATGGTGCTTTATCATCATGAACGCTTTGACGGGCAGGGATATCCTCAGGGCCTCGCGGGCGAAGCCATACCCTTGGGCGCAAGAATCATCGCCGTGGCGGACAGCCTCTCCGCAATGACCGGACCCCGGTCATATCGGCCGCCAAAATCATTTCATGCCGCCGTGAATGAAATTGTCGCCCGCGGGGGAAGCCAGTTCGACCCTCGCGTTGTAACCGCCTTGATAGACAGTAAAGATATAATTCACCGAATCTTGTGCCAATTAAATGGAGGACAATATATGAGTAAAAATTTTCAAATCGAAATAAAAAGTTCTAACGATAAGCTTCATGTAACGCCCCACGGCGATTTTGACGGCAGTTCCGCCTGGGAGCTGGTCAATCTGCTTGATAAACACTATCATGGAAACGAAAAGGTCATAATCGACACCCGTTTTTTAGTAAAAATCGATCCTTTTGGTTGCGATGTGCTGCGGCACCAGTTGAACGCCCGGGTCGTTCCGCCCGACCATCTTGTATTCCGTGGGGAAAACGCCGGCCTGATTGCCGTCGAAGGAAGTTGCGTCGAAACGCCTCCCCTGGAAGGGCATTCCTGCCGATGCGACGGTACCTGCCGACAATGCAAATGCCGGGAAGAAACAGAACCTGTCAAAACCCGGGCCGTTTCATAACCACTTCGGATTTGGCGGTACCAAAAACAACCACGTTAAGGAGGATTCATTTGGAAACAAGGGGTTCTTTTTGATGAAAAAGACGAGGAACACGCATTTGTGTATTGAGATGTCGGAAAAAACGCTCCGGCGGCTGTTGAGCGCCGACCAGGTGTGCGCCGCGGAACTCAGATGCATGGACTGCGCGTCTCAGGTCTGTCTGCGGCGGCTGTGCCTGGAGATTTGCATTCCGGGGAGGAAGGCGTGTTCCATGCGAGCATCGGATGGGGTACTCATCTATTGAGCGCCGCCGGCCGACACTGCTTCACGACTTATTTGGGTTTATTTTTTGAAGCGGTATCCCCTGCCCGCATCTGACTCTCGAATTCGCGGGGAAACGCTTCCAGCCACGCCTGGCATTTTTCCGGTTGGTGGCCGTAAAGCCGGTACTCCTTAAAATTTTTCAACCAACTCTCTCCGGCACGAGGGCATGTTTGAATAAATTCCATAAAGTCGATCAACCGGTCCAGCGTGCCTACACTGAGGGTATGTTCCATCTTACAGGCCTCGGCATCGGCGATGTTAAATTTGATCTCCAGGATTTCAGTCAGAAACTTCAGCAAGACCTCATGCCTTCGTCGCATTTCCTTGCCGACTTTAAAACCGTCTTTTGTCAGTTCCACGTATTCGTATTTTTCGTAATTAACCAGCCCTCGGTCACTCAGCGTTTTAAGCATGCTGGAGACGGTGGGCATTTTGACGCCCATTCGTTTGGCGATATCCTTGACGCGAACAATTTTTTTTTCCTGATCCAGCTCGAAAATGGCTTCCAGGTAGTCTTCCATCACGGAAGTCAAAGGTTTTTCCGGTGAACCGACATTGTCGTTAATCATCTTATTCAAATCCTAATAGTTTAATTTAACAAAATTATATTCTTCGAATAATGTCTTTGTCAACTATTGATCAGTTTTTTTAATCCCACCCCCCCCCGCGCCAGGCCAACGCCTTCGGCGGCGCCGCTTTTGCTCCTGAATTAAAGTCCCTGTCGGTAGACGAAAAAAATTCGTAAAAAAGCTTGACAAATAGGTTGCGCTATGACACATAGTACTATCTTATTTAGATAGAATATTCTAATTAAACAAGCAACATCTTAATATCGTTTAATAATTAAACAATTAACCTGATGCTCTATAGCAAAGCATCAGCCGCAAGCACGGGAGGCAATCAATGACACTGGATCAAATGAAACCCGGAGGCCAATGCCTCATCAAGCGTCTTTCCGTTCGGGACAAGCTGGGACAGCGACTCATGGATATGGGGGTATATCCGGGCCGGAGGTTGAAAGTCATCAGAAACGCGCCGCTGGACGATCCCATGGAGGTCGAGGTGGACGGTTATCAGGTTAGCCTGCGTCATGACGAGGCCCGTTATGTAGAGGTTGAACATGGCGACAACCGATAAAATGCTCGTGGCCCTGGCCGGTCAGCCCAATTGCGGCAAATCAACGGTCTTTAACGCCCTGACCGGGGCCAGTCAGCATGTGGCCAACTATCCGGGGGTGACCGTCGACAAAAAGGTCGGGTGGTACAGGTATCACGGCGGCAGGGTCGAGGTGGTTGACCTGCCCGGGACCTACAGCCTGACCTCCTATTCCCCGGAGGAGAGGGTCTCCCGGGATTTTATCCTGCACGAAAAGCCGTCGGTCGTTCTCAATGTCATGGACGCCGCCAACCTGAAGCGCTGCCTGTACCTGACCCTTCAGCTCCTTGAAATGGAAATCCCCGTAATTCTCAACCTCAACATGATGGACGTGGCCGAAAAGCAGGGGATGGTCATCGATGTTCCCGCTCTTTCAAAAGCGCTGGGCATCCCGGTGGTGCCCACGGTCATGAAAAGCGGCCGCGGCAAAAAAGAGTTGATGGATGCCATTGACGCGGTCGGTAAAGGCCGGCAGTCCCTCCATCCGGTCCGCGTCGACTACGCTGCGGAAATGGAGCCCATTATCCGGGAAATTGAAAGCCGCTTTTCATCCCAAAGCCGGCTGGGTGAGACCTATCCCCTCCGGTGGCTGGCCATCAAGCTGATGGAGGGGGACGCCGAAGTCCGTCGGATGGTGGTGGAAAAAAATAATTCCGGAGCGGCTCTGGCGGCCTTTATCGAGGCGCGGCGGGCATCCTTTGAAGATCAATTCGGGGACAGCCCGGAAATGCACATCGGCCGGCACCGGTATCAGGCGGCCGAGGAGATCTGCCGCGCCACCGTCAAACCGCCGTCGGGCGTGAAGAAACCGCTTTCCGACCGCATTGACGGCCTGGTCTGTCATCGCCTCTTCGGCCCGGTCTTTCTCGTAGGCGTCATCTGGCTGCTGTATTACCTCTCGATCGTTCAGGGGTATCATATCACCCATTATACCTGGCCGCTGCTGGCCAAAATCCGAAGCCTTACCGAAGCGCTCATGCCGGCGCCGGGTTTCATTGACATCCCGGTCATGCGCTCTTTTGCTCTGTGGTTCGTGGACAGCGTCAACGCCCTGCTCAATTACATACCCATTTTCCTGATCCTGTTCGCGCTGATAGCGGTTCTGGAAGACAGCGGCTATATGCCGCGCATGGCCTTTATCATGGACCGCCTTTTTTCAAGATACGGCCTGCACGGCCAGTCCACCCTGCCCATGATACTGGGCGGCATCTATGTCGGCGGCTGCGCCGTCCCCGGCGTGATGTCCTGCAAAGGCATTCCCGACGAACGGTCGCGGCTGGCCACCATTCTGATCATCCCCCTGCTCAACTGCCTGGCCAAGGTGCCTCTCTACGTCCTGCTGATCAATATCTATTTCGCGGAGCACAAGGGCTTGGCCATGTTTTTTATTTCCACCATCAGCCTGCTGATGGTGCTGCCGGTATCCAAGATTCTGACCATGACCGTGTTGAGAAAAATGGACACCTCCCCTTTTATCATGGAAATGCCGCCGTATCACCTGCCCACCATCCGGGGCGTTCTGGGCCGGGCCCTGGAACGGGTCTGGCTGTTTATCAGAAAGATCATCACCATCGTGGCCGCCCTGGCGGTGGTGATATTCGTTCTGCTTCAGTTTCCCGGCATCAGTAAGGAGCGGATGGCCCACTATGAAGCGGAAAAAGACCAAGCCGTTCAAAAATTCAACAAAAGCATCGGCCAAACCGCATACGCCGCCATGTTGGATGAAGAAGCGCTCATGGCGCTGGTGCTCTACTGGGATGATTATAAAAATTCAAAAATGACGACCAAAGGCGAAGAAGCCATGGCGGCGCTCAACGAAAAATTCAAACACCGCCATCCGGAATTTTATTCCATCATCCAGGCCGGCGAAGACAAGGACGCCAAAAAAGTCAACAAGGCGTTCAACAGCCTGTTTAAAGAACGGAAAAGGCTATTGCGCGAAATGCGCAAGGAAAGGATCGACAACAGTTTCCTGGGCCGGCTCGGCCGGGCGCTGGAACCGGTTACCCAATGGGCCGGTTTTAACTGGCGGGTCAACGTGGCCTTGTTGAGCGCCTTTGCCGCCAAGGAATCCAGCGTCGCCACCCTGGGCGCCCTGTATGAGCAGGAGGAGGCCGGTGAAGCGCTGGAAGAGCGGATGGCCAAGGGCGAGGCCGGATTTACGCCTCTGCATGCCCTGGCCCTGATGCTCTTTATGGTGCTGTATCCTCCCTGCCTGGCCACGTCCATTGCCGTTAAAATCCAGTCCGGCTCGGTCAAATGGATGCTTTTCTCCATGATATATCCCATGGCGCTGGGCATCGGCGTCGCCACCCTGGTGTTTTCCGGCGGGTCCGCCCTGGGGTTGAGCGGCCTCCAGGCCATGTTCGCGTTTTACGGGCTGGCGTTGATCATCACCATTGCCGCCGGTTTTATCAAAGACGGACAGGAACATTCATTAACATAATAAAAGGAGAAGCTGAAATGATGAAAAATTTGATTGTAGTGCTGGGTATCGCCGGCATGGTCGTTATGGGAGCGGGCCTTTGCCTGGCCCATACGCCCCTTTGTTTCTGCTATGACAACGGGGACGGCACGGTGACCTGTGAAGGCGGGTTTTCCGACGGCTCCTCGGCCGCCGGCGTTGAGATGCGCGTGGAAGACAAGGACGGCAAGGTGTTGATCAAGGGCAAGATGGATGAAGACAGTGAATATACCTTTGATAAGCCCGCCGTCCCCTACAAGGTGGTTTTTGACGCCGGAGAAGGACATGTCATCGAAATCGACGGAGAGGACATTGTTGAATAGGAAATCGTAAAGCATGACAACTTGTTTAAACAATAAAGAACTTTAACCAAAAAGGAGAGAAAAAATGATGAAAAGATTTTTCGGTCTGGTGGCGACAGCGGCGGTCCTGGCCATGGCGACAACGGCCTCCGCCCACTTTCAAATGATCTACACCCCGGAGTCGGCCCTGGAAAAGGCGGACGCCATTGATCTTAAACTGGTCTTCACCCATCCCTTTGAGGCCGGGCATACCATGGACATGGGAACCCCGGAGCAATTCTTCGTGGTCCGCAAAGGTGAAAAGAGTGATCTGATCAAGACCCTGAAACCCATTAAATGGACCAGCCTTTCCAACAGCGGCGCCGCCTATGAAGCGACTTACAAGGTCCGGGGCATGGGCGACAATGTCTTCTGCCTGGTGCCGGCCCCGTACTTCGAGGCCGAGGAAGAATGCTATATCCAGCAGATCAGCAAGATGGTGGTCAACAGCGCCGGTTTTCCCACGGACTGGGACGCGGAAATCGGGCTCAAGGCTGAAATCGTCCCCTTAGACAAACCCTACGCCCTCTGGACCGGCAACGTCTTCCGCGGCATCGTGAAAGGCGGCGGCAAGCCCGTCCCTTACGCCGAAATCGAAGTGGAATACATGAACCATCAACCCCAGATGGCCCAAAATTCCTTTGCCGCCGAGGCGGCGGTCGAAGCGCCCCGGGACGCCTTTGTCACCCTGACGATCAAGGCCGATGCCAACGGCCAGTTCGTCTTTGGTATTCCCAGGGCGGGCTGGTGGGGATTCTGCGCCCTGGGCGTGGGACCGGATACCGAATTCAAGGGCAAGGAGCTGTCCCAGGACGCGGTCATCTGGGTCCAGGCCCGGGACATGAGATAACCCGGTACGCGGCGGAGCCCCTACTTACGATGATTAAAAAATCAACATCTAAAGGGTATCTCTAAAAATGAGAGTTCCAATTTTTAGAGGTGCCCTATAGTTTAAGACCAGAAAATAATTGGGAGGAAAGAGGGGAAATGAACAAAACAAAGATGCTTGTCATTCTCGCGGGTCTTGTCGCCGTCAGCCTCTGCTGGCCGGCGTTTTCCGATGAGATGTCGATATATTACCTGAATTTTGCACGGGGTAGCGCAAAAAAATAAAAGAAACCATCCGGGTTTCCTGTTTATAGGGTTTAACCGCATCTGTCATTTTGTATATGTTCAATTGGATGCCATGCTTTGCGGATTTTTCCATTTGGATAAATTGCCTGTGGTCAGCACATTCTGGCGGTATGTGGACAGCATGGGGATCAACCAGGGCAAGTCTCTTTTGACGGTCATAAGTATTTTACGGGAGCGAGTCTGGAAGCAGCTTGATTTGTATTATGGCCGGATAAACATCAGTATCGACACCACGGTGGAGACGCTCTACGGCAGTCAGCAAGGTGGACGCAAAGGGCATAACACCAAAAACCGGGGCAAGAAAGGGTATCGACCGGTATTGGCTTTTATCGATCAGACCCGGGAGTATATTGCCGGTAAATTGCGCGCCGGAGAGACCATCTCCGGCCATGAGACCGCCGACTTTATATACGAAATCAAGAGCCGGCTTCCCGGCTGCGTGCAGGATGTTCTGCTCCGGGCTGATGGCGAGTTTTGCAGCTGGGAGGCCGTGGCCGCCGCTAAAGCTTGTGGTTTTCGGTTTATCTTTGCCAACAAAGGATGCACGCCTTCATTTGATTCACACGCCTGGTATCGTCCCTATCAAAAGAGTGATATCGAATATAATGATTATTTTTACCAGCCCATGGGCCGGCAGGAACCCTGCCGGTTTGTGGTCATGCGCATACCCAAAGAACAAGAGACGGGCAAGCCGATTCAGCTGGAACTTTTGGAAGAGGATCGTTACACGTACCGGATTTTTTGTACCGACAAGGCCGGTCCGGCCCATAAAGTCACCGCCGAATATGACAAGCGGGCGGATGTGGAGAATCTGGTCGGGGAGGCCAAGCGCGAAGGTTTGGAGGCCATACCTACGGGCAAATTCAAAAGCAACTACGCATTTTTTCAAGAGGCCCGCAACAAACCGAAAGCATGGCTGGAAGATGGCGGTCGGCGGCAAAATTTTGCTATTGCGTAAAACGAGCAAAAAAAATCTGCACGATATGAACAATAAAAAAAGAAGTTATTGAACATGGCCGCCGCCCGGATGCTTGATGGACGCAGGCTGAGGGTGATCGATATGTGAACCGGCAAGCAGCAGATTGCCTGTCACACAATTTCCAGCATGCGCTGCACCGCTGCCAGGGCCTTCTGCTGAATCTCCCGGGGCACCTTAACCTCCGGCGCCAGTGCCTCCAGGCAGGCCGCCACATCTTCCAGCCCGATCTTTTTCATGTCCGGGCATACCATGGATTCCGATGCCGGGTAGAACCGCTTGCCCGGACAGGCTTTTTGAAGCGGATAAAGAATTCCGTTTTCCGTTGCCACGATAAATTCGGTCCGGTCCGATTCGGCGGCATGGCGCAGCATGCCGGAGGTGGACAGCACCGCGTCGGCCAGGGCCGTCACTTCGGGCCGGCACTCGGGGTGGGCCATGACCAGGGCGCCGGGATGGTCGCGCCGGGCCGTCTCGATATCCTCCGGCCGCAGGGCGTCGTGTACAGGGCACCAGCCGGGCCACAGGTGGAGGGTTTTGTCGGTATATCCTTGCGCATAGGCGGCCAGGTTCCGGTCCGGGGTCATGAGGATCTCTTTTTCCTCCAGGCTGGCAACCACCTTCACCACATTGGCCGACGTGCAGCAGACCGTGGACATGGCTTTGACCGCGGCCGGGGAGTTGACATAGGTCACCACCGGCATATCGCCCAGTTCCTTCAGTTTTGCCGCAAGGGCCTGGGGGGTGATCATGTCGGCCATGGGGCAGCCCGCGTTGAAGTCGGGCAGCAGCACGGTCTTGTCCGGGCAGACAATGGACGCGGTTTCGGCCATAAAATGGACTCCGCAGAACACGATCACATCGGCATCGGTTTTGGCGGCCCGAATGGAAAGCTCCAGGGAGTCGCCGCATAAATCGGCGATATCCTGAATCTCGGGCGGCTGGTAGTTGTGCGCCAGTATAATGGCGTTGCGCCGGGCCCTGAGGTCACTGATACGCTGCTCAATCATCCGTCGTTCTCGCTGTTTAGTTGAATAACATCGGCATTCACCGGAATGTCGAAAACAAAAAGGGTGTCGGCAGCCGGCTGGTCAAACCGCCGGCCGGTAAATTCAATGCGCGTGGCGTCGTCATAGGCGTTGATGGTTTCAACGGCGGTCACCTCAAATGTGCCCGCGTCCACCACCAGGTGAATCGCGGCCACATCCATGGATTTCTTTTTGGGCGCCAGCTTCAGCATATATATCCCAGCCTCGGTGTCAGGGGAAAGGCTGATCTCATAGTCGGTGCGCAGGCGTTTGATGTTCGTGAAAAAACTGGCGCCCCGGCCGTCGCCGAAAAGCGCCGGGGCAGCACCCACGGTCACCTGGTTTTCATCCGGCTTGAATATCCACAACCGGTCGCCATCCGAGATAATATACTGTTTTTCCGGCTTCTCGTAACTCCACCTGAACCGGTTGGGCCGTTTGAAAAGCACGGATCCTTCGGCCGTGTCCGTGATGTCCATGGCCTTGAGCGTGGAGGTCTGAAAAAAATCGGCGGCAAATGTGTCACAGTCGTACCGGGCCTCCACCCGGCTCAAAATTTCTTCCACCGGGAGCCGCGTTTCCGACGCCTGGGCACCGGCGAGGCCCAGCCACAACGTCACGCACAGCAGACAGACCGGTGCTGTCACTTTTATGCAACTGCTTCTCATTTTTCCACCTCGTGGTTCATGGACATGTGCTTTTCTGGTTTGTCAAACGGGCCTGTAGCCGCAATTCATCAGGTATTTATTGGTACAGGATTTTACTCCAAAGGGCAATCCCGAAAAATGAAATTCTGTTTTCCCTTCATGGCGGACCTCCGCCGCTCCGGCTGTCTCCCGACAGTTCATGGGCGACCGGTGGCCGCCCATGGAACGGAACAGATCGACGGTAATTTCGATTCGGATGGGATAAAGTGGCCCGTTGCTCCTTCCGGCGGAATCTTTGCCGGCAAAGGCGATTTTCCCTTTGAAAAAATGGGGTGTTCGCAGTAAAGTGATTTTTATGATGCGAATATGCGTAATCGACGGGCAGGGTGGCGGCATCGGCGCGGCTGCCATCAAGAAAATACAGGAGGCCTTTGGCGAGACCGTGGAGATCATCGCCCTGGGCACAAACGCCATTGCCACGGCCCAGATGCTCAAGGCAAAGGCCAACCGGGGGGCCTCGGGCGAAAACGCCATTGTCCGCACCGTGGCCGAGGCCGACGTGATTGTGGGACCCATCGGTATTGTCATGGCCCATGCCCTGATGGGAGAGGTCACCCCGGCCATGGCCGAGGCCGTGTCCGGATGCCGGGCCGCCAAGGTCCTGATTCCCCTTTCCCAGGAACGGGTGGAAATCGTGGGCGTGGCCCAGGAGCCGTTGCCCCACCTGCTGGAGGCCCTTATCGAACACCATTTGAAAACCAAAGCGAGGTAAACCATGTGTGAAGCCAACGCCTATATCGTTGATGAAACGGGTGAGAACACCCTGGTCATGGAAGCGGTCGACCTGGTGGAACCCGAAGAAGACGGGATCAAACTGATCAGCATTTTCGGTGAACAGAAATTTTTAAAAGCCAAAATCCATTCCCTCTCCCTGGTGGACCATAAGATTTTTCTCAAAAGCGAGGGGTAGGGGATAATCGTATTCCTCCCAAAAAACTGGTTGCCACCACGCCGGCTTTTTAAAGAAATCAGGGTGTTGTTTTTCCATGAAGGTATCAATCGCAAAAACATCCGGTTTCTGCATGGGGGTGCGCCGGGCCGTGGACATGGTGCTGGACGCGTCCAACCGGTACACCGAACCGATTTATACCTTCGGTCCCCTGATTCACAACCCCCAGGTGCTGCGGCTGCTGGCTGAAAAAAAGATTTCAGTCATGGAGACCATTCCCGAACAGGGCGGCGGCATTGTGCTGATCCGGGCACACGGGGTTCCGCCCCGGACACGGGAAAAGCTGGAGGCGGCCGGCTTTACCGTCATTGACGCCACCTGTCCCCGGGTGGTCAAGGTCCAGACCATCATCTCCAGACACGCGGCCCAGGGGTGCGCCGTCATCATCATCGGCGACAAAGACCATCCCGAGGTGGCGGGGTTGCTGGGGTATGCCGGCGACAGGGGGGTTGTGGCCGACAGCCTGGAAGCGTTAAAGGCCCTGCCCGCCTTTGACAAGGCCATCATCGTGGCCCAGACCACCCAGAGCACCCGGCTTTTTGACGCGGTCGGCGCATGGGCCGCGGCCCACCATCCCCACTACCAGGTGTTCAACACCATCTGCCCCTCCACGAAAAACCGGCAGGCGGAAACCGAGGCCCTGGCCAGACAGACCGATGTCATGGTCGTGGTGGGCGGCTACAACAGCGGCAACACCCAGCGCCTGGCCCAGGTTTCAAAAAAAAGCGGACACCCGGTCTTCCATGTGGAGACCAGCGAAGAGCTGGACACGAACGCCCTGGCCGAATCCGACCACATCGGCATCACCGCCGGGGCCTCCACGCCCAACTGGATCATCAAGAAAATCTATCGCGAGCTGGAGGCGGCCCGGTTCCGCTCAAAGGGGCCGGTGGCCCGCACGCTTTTTTCCGTTCTGCGGCTGCTTTTGCTCACCAACATCTACCTGGCCATAGGTGCCGGCCTGCTCTGCTACAGCGCCTCCCTGCTGCGGCAGGGCGAGCATTTTGCCCCCCACATCCTCATCGCCATGCTCTATATCTTTTCCATGCACACCTTGAACCGGCTCACCGGCATTGCCGAGGATCATTACAACGACCCCTACCGGGCCGCCTTTTACAACAGGAACATGACAGTTCTGGCTGTTCTCGCCCTGGGTGCCGGGGGTATGGGCCTGGCAGTGGCTTTTTCCCTGGGCATCTTCCCGTTTCTGATGCTTCTGGTAATGAGCGGCCTGGGGCTTTCCTACAATCTTTACCTGGTGCCCAAAGGGGTTACTGTCATTCCTTTTCGCCGCATCAAGGACATTCCCGGCTCCAAGACCCTGCTGATCTCAGCGGCCTGGGGCGTGGTGGTGTGCGCGTTTCCCGCGGCGGCCACCGATTCGCTCAACCTGTCATCCCTGTTCACGGCCCTGTGGCTGGCCGGCATCGTGTTTGTCCGGTCCGCCTTTTTTGACCTGATCGACATGCAGGGAGACAGAATCGCTGGAAAAGAGACCCTGCCCATCCTCATGGGGGCCGACCGGGCACTGCGGTTTTTAAAACAGATGCTGGCCGGGCTGTTTCTTTTTCTGCTGGCGGCCACGCTGCTGGGCGTTGTTTCAAGCCTGGGCTACCTGCTGCTGGTGCTGCCGGTCACCGGATACCTGCTGCTGGCCCTTTACCAGCGGGACACCCTGCAGAGCGGACTGGTGCTGGAATTCCTGGTGGAGAGCCAGTTCGTGCTGACCGGGCTGCTGGCCCTGGCCTGGACCATGATGGCTTTGTAAAAAGTTCAATAGCTGCGTTGTCCACCCTCCATAGCAGGCTACTGCGGAGGACGGGCGCTGCGCCTCTCGTCTTTGCGAGGCGCCAAAACGACCCCCACGTCATTGCGAGGAGCAACGCGACGAAGCAATCCCCTTCGTCTCTGAACAAGATTGCTTCCTTACGCTCGCAATGACCCATGCATGTTCACGATTGTTTCACCGCGCAAGGACATTTTTAAGCAGGTGGTCGGGGCAGAATATGGAACACGCCTGTGGCCTGCATTCCAATCGATCCCGATGAAACGGTCTTTCTACCGGTTCTGCCCGGTTTTCTTAAAAAACGGGGGTTCCTGTCCGGCCAGAAGGCGAGAGATATTGGCCCGGTGCCGCACAACCACCAGCAGGCCGACGGCCGCGGCCGCGGCCGCAACCGGACCTGTGCCGTAAAAATACCATGTGCCGGCCGGCAGAGAGATGGCCGCAAGAACGGACCCAGGCGAAACCCGCTTAGATCCCGCCACTGCCGCCAGAAACACCATCAGTGCGCCCAGGCAGGCCCAGGGCGCTGCCACCAGAAACGCGCCGCAGGCCGTGGCCACCCCTTTGCCGCCGCCGGTAAACCCTGAAAAAACAGGGTAACAGTGGCCGGCCACCGCGGCCAGGCCGGCAAGGGCCATGGCCGGTTCCCCGGCCGACGGCACCACCAGGCCGGCTGCGGCCACCGGCACCGCACCTTTCAGAAGATCAAGGGTCAGCGTGATCAGCCCCAGCCGCGCACCTGCCACCCGGGCCACGTTGGTGGCCCCGATGTTGCCGCTGCCCTGGGTCCGGATATCTTTTGAAGAAAAAACTTTTGTCAAAATCAGGCCCACCGGAACGGAGCCCAGCACAAAGGCCCCCGCGGTGCACAAAAAAATTTTTAAAATGGCTTGTCCGTCCATGATGGCCTGTTCTTTTTGTCCTGGTTGGTGTATGGATCAGGTTATACCATGGATCGTTATCATTCAACCGGTTTTAATCACCGGGGAACCTGACAGTGACGACGCTTTATCCAAATCGAAATCGGGATCGACACCTGTGCCGAGTCGTGCGCCGGTTTATACACCGACGGGAGGCCTTACCCGCGCCATGAACGAACCCGTTGTCGTACCCATCACAGACACATTGGACCTGCACGCCTTTTCCCCCTCGGATGTGGGCGACCTGCTGGAAGACTATCTGGCCGAGTGCGTCAAGGCCGGTATCTTCTCTGTTCGAGTGATCCACGGCAAGGGCACCGGCGTTCTCAAAAAACGGGTATGGGCGGCCCTGGCCAAAAACGCAATGGTGGATCAATTTTACGAAGCCCGGCCTGAGGCAGGCGGCTGGGGCGCGACGATAGTGGAGCTGAAACAGCCCCGGGCCTGAGCCCCCTTTGCTTCCAGGCCCTGGTTCTGCTATTCTGCCTTGACGATACGATTTATCATGTATGCCCAAAAACAGTGACAATTATTTTTTTATTCAAGGGCCGGTGCTTATGAAAAAAACCCCCGACGCCTTTCAAATCCGCTCCAAGATATGGATTGAGGATGGTAACGGAAAGGTCATTTTCGGCCTTGGCCGGTTCCGCATCCTTTCCACCATTGAGCGGTGCGGCTCCATCAATGCCGCGGCAAAAGAGCTGAAAATGAGCTACCGGGCCCTGTGGGGAAAGATTCGTACCACGGAAGAAGCCCTGGGCTGCTCGCTGCTGGTGCGCGCCACCGGCGGTGCCGCCGGCGGCGGATCGGCCCTGACACCCCTTGCCAGGACCCTGCTCGCTCACTTTCATGCCATTCATCAACAGGTCAACAATCAGGCGGACAGGTCGTTTGAAAAAAAATTTATCCCTGAGCTCCGGCCTTCCGGCAAAAAATAATCCCCACAGCCGTCCCGCCATGTTTTGGCCTTTTTTTATCCTTCGTTATGTCATTATTGACATAACGACTCCGGTATGATACTCCCTTCGCGTATATAGGTCGGCGCCTTGATCGCTAAAAGGCAGCCCTGTTGAACAACACCAAATCTGGAAAGACAAAAACATGAGCAAGCATATCCTGATGATCAACGGACAGGCCATCGCCTTTACTCCGGGGCAGACCATTCTTGAGGCTGCCGGAGACCACGACATTTCCATTCCCACACTCTGCCACCTGAAAGGCACCACGCCCCAGGCCCGGTGCGGCATCTGCGTGGTGGAGATCGCCGGTGAAAATGAACTCAAGACCGCCTGCAACACCCCGTGCGAAACCGGCATGGTGATAAAAACCGAGTCGCCGAAGGTGGTGGCTGACCGGCGGGTAACCCTTGAAAAACTGATCTCAACGGGTTATCACAACTGCGCCATTTCCGGCCCCGTTGCCGGCGACTGGACCGGTTTCCAGATGGCGGTCCAGCAGTATGACCAGTCCGACAAACTCTGCCCGGTATGGGGAGACTGCCGGTTGCAGGACCTGCTCTACCGATACAAGGTCACCCGCAAGACCCCGCCGGACCCTACGATTCCCTTTCCAAAAGAAACAGTCAATCCTCTTATCATCCGTGACTTTTCACGGTGCATTCTCTGCGGCCGGTGCGTCAGTGCCTGCAACGAAGTGCAGGTCAACCGGGCCATCTCCTTTGGCGAGCAGGACGGCAAGAAAAAGGTGGTCACAAAAAACAACACCGCCCTGTGTGAATCCGCGGAATGTGTATTCTGCGGCGAGTGCATTCAGGCCTGCCCGGTGGGGGCACTGGTGGAGAAAAAATCGGCCGGCCAATGGCGGCCCTGGGAGGAAAAGAAAGTCCGCACCACCTGTCCTTACTGCGGGGTGGGGTGCCAGCAGATGCTGCACGTTCGAAACGACAAAATCGTGCGGGTGACCGGCGCGGAAGGCGCCCGGCCCAACGATGGGCGACTCTGTGTCAAGGGACGGTTCGGTTATGATTTTATCTATTCGGACGAGCGGCTGAAAACGCCCCTGATCCGGGAAGGGGACACTTTCCGTGAGGCTTCCTGGGACGAGGCCCTGGACCTGGTGGCTGAAAAATTTACCGCCATCATCGCCGAGCACGGGCCGGACGCCGTGGCCGGGGTCAGCTGCGCCCGCAGCATCAACGAAGACTCTTACCAGATGCAGAAGCTCTTCCGGTCGGTGTTTAAAACAAACAATATAGACCACTGCGCGCGGACCTGACATGCCCCCACCGTCGCCGGTCTGGCGGCATCCTTCGGGTCGGGCGCGATGACCAACTCCTTTGCCGAGTTTGCCCGCGCAAAATCGTTTCTGGTGATCGGCTCCAACATGACCGAGGCCCATCCCGTGGCGGCCACGTTCCTGAAAAACGCGGTCCTTCGCGGCGCCAAGCTGATCGTGGTGGACCCCCGGGCCCACCGGCTGGTGGACTTTGCCGATTCGCACGTGCCCATCCGCGTGGGCAGCGACATCGCTTTTTTAAACAGCCTGATGCACGTACTGATTCGCGACAACCTGTACGACAAAAAGTTTGTCGACACCAAAACAGAAGGGTTTGCCGAACTGGCGGAAAAAGTCGCCGCATACCCGCCGGAAAAAGCCGCGGACATCTGCGGCATTTCAGCCGGTCTCATTGAGGACACGGCCCGCCGGCTGACCGAGATCAAGCCGGTGATGCTCTGCTACACCCTGGGTATCACCGAACACACCTGCGGCCGCAACAACGTGGTCTCCACCGCCAACCTTCAGATGCTGCTGGGCAACATGGGCATGGCCTGCGGCGGGGTCAACCCCCTGCGGGGCCAGAACAACGTGCAGGGGGCCTGCGACATGGGGGCCCTGCCCAACGTGTTTCCCGGCTACCAGTCCGTGACCGATGAAAACGCCCGGAAAAAATTTGAAACCTTCTGGAAGGTCTCCGGCCTGCCTTTTCTTAACGGACTGATGATTCCCCAGATGATGGAGGCCCTGGTATCAAAGAAGATCCGGGGCTTTTATATCTTCGGTGAAAACATGGCCAACACCGAACCCGACATTCACAAGACCGAGCATGAGCTGGCTGCCGCTGAGTTCCTGGTGTGCCAGGACATCTTTCAGACCGAGACAACGAGATTCGCCCACGTGGTGCTGCCCGCTGCCGCCTGGAGCGAAAACGACGGCACCTTCACCAACAGCGAACGCCGGGTCAGCCGGGTGCGCACGGCCAGTCCCCCGCCGGGCCAGGCCAAACCCAACTGGTGGATCTTCAAACAGATCGCGGCCCGCATGGGCCACATCTGGGAGTCTGACAGCGCCCAGGAAATCTGGGACAACGAAATATCCGCTCTGGCGCCGGCCCTTGCCGGCATCAAGTACCACCGCCTCGAAGGTGACGGCCTTCAGTGGCCCTGTCCCACTGAGGCCCATCCGGGAACACCGGTGCTGCACATGGAGGGGCGGTTCACCCGGGGCAAGGGGGCATTTATTCCGGTGGACTGGACCCCTCCGGCCGAAGTACCCGATGACCAGTATCCGCTGGTGCTCAGCACGGGCCGGCGGCTCTACCACTACCACACCCGGACCCAGACCGGCCGGTGCGAGGGGCTCAACGATCTTCTGGGCAAAGAGACCGCCGACATTTCAAGGGCGGACGCGGAAAGCCTGAACATCGCCGACGGTGAACGGGTGAAGGTTTCCTCCCGGCGCGGAGCCGTTACGGTCACGGCCCGGGTGACGCATGAGGTGCCCCAGGGCCTGGTGTGGATGGCGTTTCATTTTCGCGAGGAGAACGCCAATTTTCTCACCCATGCGGCCTTTGACCCGTTTACCCTGACCGCCGAATACAAGGCCTGCGCCGTGCGCATCGACAAACTGTAACGAAAAGTTTTTTTGTGGTGAATTCTAAAAGCTTCTGGAGAAGGGGGGTGAAATGAGTGGTCATGCGCTGAAAACGTTACCCCGGGAAACCGATCTGTCAGCCGCGCCGACCGTCCGTGGTGAAGACTGTCTGGACAAGGCCACCGGCGCGGTGATCGGCCATCCGCCGGTGCCCCCCCTGCATGCGCTCTACGGAGACGGCATCGGAGTGCGGGCACAGGGGCTCTTCAACATGATGCGCATTGCACCGCGTATGTTCCGCAAATAAATGCTCCTTTGAATTACCCCATTTTTTCTCCGGCCTTTTTTCGTCCCCCCCAATCCGGAGCGATACCGGCAGGACACCATTATAAGGTTGATCTGATAAAACTTCGTGGTATAACCCGAAAAGACGGCGCAGGGGCTTGCGGCCCGGCCCGGCGAAAGGGCCGGGCCGCCGTTACTGGAACCAGGTGCGAAAAATCCGGAGAGCAAAATGGAAACGCCCATCATTTCGGCGGTCAATAAAGACCGGTTTGTAAAAGAGATCGGCATTGAGCTGGTCACGGTGTCAGCGGGATACGCCAAAACCCGGATGACAGTGGAGCCCCGGCACTTGAACGGTCTGGACCTGGGCCACGGCGGCGCGGTCTTCACCCTGGCCGACCATGCCTTTGCCGCGGCCTCCAATTCCCACGGCGTTGACGCCGTGGCCATCAACATCACCATGTCCTATTTCAAGGCGGCCAGGGCCGGGGACGAGCTTACCGCCGAGGCCAGAGAGATCGCCCTGAGCCGTAAAATCGGCACCTATGCCATTTCGGTGTTCAACCAGAACCGGGACACGGTGGCCTTCATGCAGGGCACGGCATTTCGCAAAACAGTTTGACCCGGATACTTCATAAAATTTTTCGACCTTTGTTGTATATCATATACAAGCTGTGCAATGAATTTCAGGCCTTTTGCAAAATCCAAGCTGTCATGAACGACTTGAGGCTTTTTGCAAAGCCGTCAGGACGGAAGGAGACGGTAGGTGTAGTAACGGCGGCCTTTCAGAAAAAGGGTTGAGCAGCCAGCCGTCACAGTCATGGGAAAGCCGGTTCAGCGTGGACTCCCACAGGGCGCCGTATATCGGCGACAGCAGATCAATCCCTTCGGCGCGCCCCCCTTCGTTAATGATTTCGTAGCGGTGCATGGCTTTGGGAGTGCTTTCAATATCCGGGTCGGCCGCAAATACCGGGCGTGGCGATCAGGACCAAGGCATCCGGGCAGGCGCGTTTAAAAGTATCGTTGACAAGAAAAGCCGGGTTCGTTATATAGTTTTGTTTATATGAATAAAATACCCGACAGGCGCGGGCCGCCTGTTTGGGACGCCATACGGGGCCGGGGTGTGCCGGAGGAAATGAATGTCGATCATCAACAGTCTGCTGGATACCGAGTTTTCCAAGCTCACCATGGCCCAGATTGTTCTTCACATGCATCCGGATGTGATTGTCCGCTACCGGTTTGAATCCAAAAACAAGAAAAAGATAGGCCATATACAGGAGATCAACCAGGAGATTGACCACCTGTGCACCCTGCGGTTCAAAGACGATGAGCTCGACTACCTCGATTCCCTGAATGTCTTTAAAAGAGACTTTATCGAATACCTGCGGCTGGTGCAGTTAAACCGGAAATATATCACCGCCGAGATCGACAACAACCGCCGTCTGCAGATAGAAATCAAGGGTCCCTGGATTTCCACGATTTTCTTTTCCGTCCCCGTGCTGACCATTGTCAGCGAGATCTACTCCAAGTACCAGAGCATCAACGAAAAAGGCTTTCACAGCGTGGAAGACACGCTGGATACCGGGGAACAGCGCCTGGCCAAGAAGATTGAGTACCTTACCACGCTTTTAAAAACCGGCCAGCTTTCGGGGTTCAAGTTCGCGGACATCGGCACCTGTTTCCGGTATTCCCATTACTGGCAGGGCGTGGTGATTGAAAAGCTCAAAAAACAGCTTCGCTCCTACCTGTTTGTGGGCACCAGCAACCCCTACTTTGCCATGAAGCACAAGCTGGCCCCCATGGGCACCATGAACCACGAATGGCTGATGGCCTACCAGCAGCTCGGCACCCGGCTGGAACTGAGCCAGAAGACCGCGCTGCGCGACTGGATCGCCGAATACCACGGTGAGCCGGGCATCTGCATCTCCGACGTGGTGGGATTCAACGCCTTTCTTCGGGATTTTGACCTCTACCTGGCCAAGCTCTTTGACGGGTGCCAGCACAACAGCGGAGACCCCACATCCTGGTGCGTCAAGCTGATTGAGCATTACGACAAGCTGGGCATTGATCCCAAAACCAAGACCGCCATGTTCTGCGACGACATGAATTTTGAAACCGCCATTGAAATTCATGAAACCTTAAGCGAGATGATCGATATCACGGCCGGCATCGGCCGGGACCTGATGCACGACCTGGGCATACCGCCCCTGGATATCGGTTTCAACATGGTGGAGTGCAACGGCGGCCCCGTGGGCAGCATCGGCGACGACGCCGGCAAAACCCGGTGCGATGACCCCCGGCACCTGGCCGCCCTCAAGGACGTGTTTCACATTGACACCTGATCCGGCTAAAGCGTTGCCCCGGCCACTTGAAAAGCGCCGGGCCGGTTTTGTTTTACCCCTGTCCCACTTTAAAGCAGTCGATTTATGCGTTTTTTTTCTTTTATAGTACAGCTTCTGCTGTCGGCCCTGTTGCTGGGGGGGGTGGGGTGCACGGCTCCGCCGGTTTATGTCTCTTTAGACACGGCCGGGCCCTTTGACCGGCTTTGCGCAAAACTGGAAAAAGACGGGTTTGACAGCCGTGTCCTGCGGCGGTATTACACCCATCCGGATGTGGCCTTTGAACAGGCCGGCACAGCCCTGTTTTTTCACCACAGCGAATCAAAACTGAATTACGACCAGTTTTTAACCGCCGCTTCCCTGGGCCGGGCCCGGGAGTACATGCAGGCCCAGGAGCGGTGGCTGACGGCGGCACAGAACAGCTACAACGTGGACAAAGAGGTGATAACCGCCATCCTTCTGGTGGAAACCCGGTTCGGCGCCTACCTTGGGGCCCGGCCGGCCTTCAACATTCTGTCTTCCATGGCCTCCCTTGCCGACCCGGCCATGAAGGCAAAGTTCTGGCAGTCCATCGAAAAGACCACAACCTTCACACCGGAGGCCTATGCCAAGCGGGTGCGGGACAAATCCGAGTGGGCGTACAACGAGCTCAAGGCGTTTCTGATCTACGTGGAAAAAGAAAAGATTGAGAATCCCGTTTCCCTGCAAGGCTCCTATGCCGGGGCCATGGGAATCTCCCAGTTCATGCCCAGCAACATTCTTACGCTGGGGAGAGACGGCGACAAAGACGGACGGGTGGACCTGTTCACCCATCCGGACGCCATCTTCAGCGTGGCCGCCTTTCTCTCCCACCACGGATGGAAGCCGGGCCTGGACCCTCAGGCCGCCTACACGGTCCTGCTCAACTACAACCACAGCCGGCCTTACGCCGAAACCGTATTGAAGATACGCGACCGGCTCAAGACCGGACCCTCCTGACAAACCCGGAAAGATCCAGCCATGAGCCCGATAACCATCACCATCATTGCTGCCGGCCTGCTTGCCTGGCTGCTCACCTGCTGGGCCTTGATCGACGTGGCCGGCCGGGACTTCGGCGGTATTGAAAAAAAGGCCGCCTGGGGTCTTGTCGCCTTTATTCCCTTTGTGGGCTGGCTCATCTATCTGGTCATCGGCCGGCCGAAAAGCACGCCCCCAAAGGCCGGGCCGGACCCGTCATGAAAATCCAGCAGGCCGTTCTTCACCACCTTGCCGAAACCGGATCCACCATGGATGTGGCCCGGAACCTGGCCCTTGAGGGATGCCCCCATTTTACCGTGGTGGTGGCCGACACCCAGACCGGGGGCCGGGGCCGCATGGACCGCACCTGGCGTTCCGATCCGGGAGGGCTTTACATGACGCTTGTGTTAAGGCCTGATATACCGGCCGCGGACGGGCTGAAACTCACATTTCTGGCCTCCCTGACCCTGGCCCAAACAGTACGGCGGTGCTGCAACATTGACGCCGGGGTCAAGTGGCCCAACGACATTCTTGTGAAAGAAAAAAAGCTGGCCGGCCTGCTTTCCGAAATGCAGGCAGCCGGCAGCCGGATCGACTTTGTCAATATCGGCATCGGCATCAATGTCAACAACGACCCGGCCCGGTTTGAGCCCGGGGCCACCTCCATAAAGGCCGAAACCGGCGCGACCTTTTCCCGAGAGGTGCTGCTGGACGAATTTTTAGGCGCGCTCAAGGCCGGTCTGCAGAACACCAGCCTGCCATCCGTCATTCAGCAGTGGAAAACCCTTGCCGTCAGCCTGGGCCGGCCGGTAACGATTGTCACCCCCCATGAAACCGTAACCGGCACTGCCGAGGACGTAAATGAAAGCGGCGCCCTGCTGGTTCGCATGAGCGACGGCGACCTTCGGGAAATCTGCTACGGCGATTGCTTTCACCGCTGATTGGTGTACCTTTCGTCCCTCTGAAAATCCGTTCATCTTTCCCTCCAATCTTGCTCTTGCTCTTACTCGTGATCGCCGGGTGCCACGGGCCACCCAGCTTGCCCGTGGCGCGCTCCCGTGCTGCCGCTCATCGCATTTCGTCAAAATCATGAACATCCCCAAACTCTCTACAATCATATTTAAAGCAAGTGCTCTCCTTACACTCCCCATCCACACAAAACTCACTACCACCGCACTTCTTTAAAATTGTTTCCGTATCAGAAGAAAATTCAGAACACACATCGTCATCAAATGTATTCCCACAAATCTTCGCAAACACCTTCGTTAAATCATCATCCTTACAAAACCTATAATCTGATATGGTCCTTCCCCCGGCCATGAAATGGTCCTCATGTGAGCGTAAAGATAAGGATTCAAGGGGTCAATGGGTCGAGGGTCCAAGGGGTTGTTATTGAAAGAGTTGCACCTTACCGTACGGCAAAAACGCCGGACCCGGCATCCACCTTGAACATACGGATAAAAAATGACATAATGCGGTCCCATGCTGACCGCTTGCGGATTTATAATCGCTTAAAACCAACCAAGGAGAGAATCCATGCGGTACTTCTGCCATTTCACAGCCTGTTTTAGCCGTTCTCTTGTTTATGCCATCTGCCTTGCCGCGCTTACCGGCGGCCTGGTGTCGCCGGTCTTGGCCGCGGATGACCCGAAGGCCCGGGCCATCATGGAAAAGGTCGACGCGCGGGATGACGGCGACAGCATGATCTCTGACATGAAAATGATTCTCATCGACAAAAACCAGCAGACCCGGGAACGGACCATGCGCTCCT
>JAXHVI010000047.1:0-4741 GCA_034189195.1 Thermodesulfobacteriota bacterium
CCTCTTAAAAAAAAACGGCCTCGAACCTGAGGCCGTTTAATCCGATAATACTTGCTTGCTTGTCAATTTATTCTGAAAATACGGGCGGGGTATTTCTGATTATAAATAGAGAGCCAACAGCAAATGCTTTTTTCGGAAAAAAGCGGGCAGGCTGTTTGAGCACCGCGAAGCGGGCGAGTTCCTGCCCGCGCTGAAAAAAGCGTTTGCGCGAGGGAAGCCGAAGGCCAAGCTGCGGGGCGCGGTTCTTTTGGTACTTTTCTTGCCGCCAAGAAAAGTACACGGATGTGCAGAGACATCACAGGAATTTGCCGCACTGGGGTGCGGCGCTCCCGGGGGGTGGCACTCTCGGGGTGATGCCCCCGGGGTGGTTCGCAGGAGGGCGCTCCCGGGGTGATGCTCACAGGAGGGTGCTTCCCCGGGGGGGCGCCCGGTTGATACGGTTTTATGGCTGCTAATCCACCTTTTTTGCGACATACACCCCATAGCTGTAATATGATTTGTATTGCTCATACATTTTGATTTCCCGGATTTCGGCCTCCACGACCGCCTGTGCCGCTTTGCTGTTTTTATGCCGGTCAAGGAACGCCTTAAAGCGGTTCTGCATGGGCCGGTAATAGTTCTCCAGCCAGCAATGCGTGGGCAGGACAAAATATCCAACCGGGGAGTAACCGTTTTTCTCCAGCACGGCAATCTTTGAAGCGGCCGTGTCTATTTCGGGATATTCGGCCTCCCAGTATTTCTGAAGTTCCGCCGGACGGGAGGCGGTAAGCCAGGTAATCTCCGAGACAACCAGCAGGCCGCCCGCCGGCAGATAACGGCGCCACGCCTTTACGCCTTTTTCAAACCCGATGTTATATATCGCTCCCTCAGACCAGATAACATCATATGCCTCATCCTGAAACGGCAGGTTGTCCATTGACCCGCACAGGGTCGTTATTTTTTCAGAAAGCCCCATGCTTGCGGCCCTGCCTTCAAGCACTTCAAGAAAATCTTCAAGAAAATCCACTGCCGTAATTTGGGCCTTTGACAGGCGGGCCAGCAGCAGGGCAGAAGCGCCCGTGCCGCAACCGATATCGGCAATTTTTAATGGTTTCGACCGGTCCGGCATGGCCAGGCGAAGCGCCTGTTCGGTCTCTGCATCCCCGCCCGGCCCCTGCCGGTCCGCGCTTTTGTGAAGGTCTATTAAGAGTTGATAGTCGTCCACTGACAGCCTCTTATCTGTGGGGAGAAAACCGCATAATCGGGCACAGGTTCGCCATTTCATATTCACCGGTAAAGGAGCCGGCCAGGTCAAACCGATCGGCAAAGACCTGGCGGACTTCATCCGGTGTGGGGAGATAATAACGGGTGGACTGGCCCCGGTAGTTGTCCATCAGGGCCATGGCCCCGGGTGTCCAGCCCAGGTTGCGGGCGATCTCCTCCTTATCGATATCGGCATTCTGCCATGCCTGCCAGACATCGTTGAGGCAGACGCCCTTTTCCACGTCATCCCCCTGAAGGGCCATTGCCAACTGTATTCTAAAGGCGTCAAAACTGCGGATCATCCCGTTTTCCAGGCCGGCCAGCACCTGTAAGACGGAGATTGTCTCGACCGGACGCGTAAAAAACCGCGATACCAGGCACCCTCCCGGCAACAGCACCCGGTGCAGAGCATCCACCACCCGGCGATATCCCTCCGGAAAGTCCATCAATATAAAACAGCCGTCCCCGATCACCATGGAGACAGCCGCCGCATGCACCGGCATCTGCTGCCACCGGCCGCAGACGGCCATTCTATCGGCGCAGCCAGCCTCCCCGGGCCACACGTAACGAACCATATCCAGGTTGTGGTCCACGGCCAGCAGGCGGGTTCCGGCCGGCCAGGACATGGCCGCGATCTCCGGGGTCACGCCCAGCAGCAGGGCCACGGAGTCGTCCGCCGGCCGGGTTTCGGCATGCCAGGCGGCGATCATCTGCTCAAAGATGTGAATATCTCCGGCGCAGGGCCGCAGCGGCGGGCCGATATGGCTCCACTGCCTCGCGTGCAGGCTCCAGGGTTCCGGGCGTGAAGGGGTCACGGCACCATCCTTTCATCACAATTCATTACCACAAAAATGGCCGTCTCCGGACGGCCCCTGACAGAGATGCCGCATGATACCCTGAACCGCGGTCTGCTTCAAACCGTTTGCCTCAAAGGCCTGCTTATCCGGAAATGCCGGGCGGTACAGGCTCCTTTTTTATTTTCACGCAGATAAAAAATCCTTCACCGGAGACCGCGTTGGCAGAGTGGCTGCACCCGGCCGGAATCCATACGGCAGACGGCGCGTCCACCTTCTGTTCGCGGCCGTCCATGATGATGCTGTATGACAGTCCGCCGGCGCCTAAAATAATATTGATTTCATCCTGGTCCTCGTGAGCATGGGGCGCCACATAGACCTCCGGGGTGATCCCCTTTGGCACCGACACCTTGTGCACCGCCATTTCCACGGGAAACCCGGCGGGCACAAACCGTTCGAACCATTGCGCCATTTCATGGTGGGCCATCTCCTCAAACGGAGCAACTGACAGAGGATAGACGTTTCCGACAGGCAGATTGTCGCGCATCAGGATAACCTTTCCATGACGGGATACTCTTCCGTCATTTGACTGGCGGTTGCGTGATATAGTCCGATGTAAACATCTGGAACTTGCCGTTGGCCGGTTCCGGAAAACCGTCCACCTCCACGACGCGCATGGCCGGCGGGTTGTCTGTATCCGGCCTCCAGGCGCTTTTCACATATTCAATCAGTGCCTCCGGCCGATCCGGCTTTAAGGCCAGGCGCAGCTCAAAGGTATTGTCCCGAAAAAGATGCATCTGAAACTGGCGAATGTACTGCATCAGGTGGGAAGGCATTGACGAAAAGTTGCCCACAAAGGCGATCCAATAGTTCCAGTAGCCGTCGGGCAAAGAGACGATGCTGTTGTACCGGCCATGAACCATGCCAAAGGACGGCAGGGTCCGGCCGCAGGGGCAGGGTCCCTCCAGTGCTTCTGCCAGGTCCCCGGTGTCATAGCGAATCAGGGGCATGGCGTCGTTGGCCAGGGCCGTGACCAGGAGCCGGCCTTTTTGGCCCGGATTGCAGGGCTGCCCGTCGGTGTCCACGATCTCCACCACGCAGAGCTCGGTGTTGACGTGATACCGGCCCCCCTCGGGGCAGCGGGAGGCAATGATCCCCACCTCGTTGATCCCGTAGTTCTGGTGCACCGGCACGCGAAAAACGGCCTCAACCAGGTTGAGCATTTGCGGGGTCAGCTCCTGGGAGATGGACAGCACCGCCTCCAGGGTGTCCGGCACCGGCCCCTGCTGGTATCCAAAGGCCAGGTGCTCCAACTTGGAAGCGATCACCATCAGGTAGGAGGGATTCATCTAGTTCAGCCAGCGGATTTGGGTCTCAAGAGGCGCGGTGCAGCTCATGCCGCAAAAAGGGCCGGTATGAAAATAGCTGCCGATCACCGGCCAGTGGGGGGTTTGACAAAAAGAGGTGTCCTCAAAGGCGGTCCGGTTATCGTCTGAAAACGGGATCTCATTGGCCGACCGGACAGCGGCCAGGGGTTTTTCAGGATGCCAGCGGAACCAGCGCAGCTCTCTCTGCTTGAGCAGGCCGAACATGCGGCGGCTTTCCACGGTGTGCAGCACGGTCACGGGCTGGCCCGTGGACCCTGACGTCTGGGTGGGCAGCATGGGCTGCCCCGGCCTCAACGCCGTGGACTGCATGCGGTCAAAGTGGGCCTGAATATCGAGTCGTGTCAGCACCGGCAACCGGGAAAGGTCGAACAGCCGTTCAATAGCAGGCCGGCCGGCGGCGGCCTGGAAACGGTCGTGATAATAAGGAACCGTTTCAAAAGATCGGGCCACCGTGCCTTGCAACATGGCCAGCTGCCGGCGCTCCTGCGCTTCAGGAGAAAGAAACTCGTTTGCCAGCAGTTGGTCAAGCCAGGAAATTGTGCGAAAACGGGGCAAAAGACGCCACAGAGACTGCCGGGCCTTTTCCGCTTCCAGGGAGGTGGGGGCAGATGCAACCGCCTGGTTCACGCGCATGGCTCCTGTCAGAAAAACTGGTTCTCACAAATTTCTGACAAAACACCACGGGTGCAATGCAAAATCGAGAAGCAAGGCGACGAAGCAATCTCCTCCGCATCCGGACAAGATTGCTTCGCTGCGCAATGACACATGGATAAAATAGACGGTGCCTTTACATCATGCCGCGGCCCCGGCCACCGCCGCCCATGCCCCGGCCGCCGCCACCCATGCCGCGACCGCCGCCGCCACCCATGCCGCGACCGCCGCCGCTCATACCCCGGCCGCCACCCATGCCGCCACCGGCCACACCGGCTTTTTCCGCCACCGTGGCTTCGGTCACTTCCTGAAGCCTGCCGCTTTTAAACTTTTCCACGGCATCGGCCACGCTGCCGGAGAGGCCCGCGTACACCTTGATGCCGGCCGCTGAAAGGCCCTGCAGGGCCTTGGGACCGCAGTTACCGGTAAGCACCGCCGACACACCCTGGGAGGCCATGAAGCTGGCGGCCTGCACACCGGCACCGCCGCTCAGGCCCACTCCTTCGTTGGTCATATTTTTTCCCCCTTCCCCGGGGCAGGTTGATAAAGCAGGCTTGGGCCTCCTCTTTTTTGTAAAACGCCGGAACATAAGAAATATCGGAGACCTCATCCCGGTAGGCCACAAACTGGCCTGCCCAGTCGCCGGCCGCTTCGGCCGCCACAAAT
>JAXHVI010000048.1:0-4709 GCA_034189195.1 Thermodesulfobacteriota bacterium
CAGGCAGCCATTTTTAAAAACTGTTGGAACTACCACCCCGCTCTTTTGGGGTTCTGCCCGGCATTATTAATAAATTGGGCTATGGACTGCAAATTAATCCCGGGAATTATACAATCCTCATTTAATGTAGTAATAGGGTAATTTTCCCACCCCGTCATTTGAAACCAATGGAAGTTATCCGTTGATGTTAAAATATATATATTTCTAGGCTTTATGTGTAAAATCAGTGAGGTTATAGCAATGCGTGCGACAAGATTGTGTTGATTGTGTATAGGAATAACGACGTCAAACATTATAGAATAAATCTTTTAATTTTTTAGGAATGTGTGAGTTCTGGTCAACCTGCCCCTTTTCGTTCAAGAGGAATTGTTTTTAAAGGTTATGGTTTGTCGACCTCTTACTAGTGTTTCGTATCCATCCGCATCTAAAACAGGTAATAACAACCTTCCTTTGCCACCGTTCCCCACATCCGTGTCATCAATGATAATGATATTCCGGTCACTTAATTTATCTTTTGCAGCCAAATATGCCAATAGATGATTCTCAGCATATTTACCACCTGGTACCACGTCCCATGCATCAAGAAAAAGTAAATCAATATTTCCATGAAATTTTTTCAGAAACTTAAGGCCGTCTTGCCAAAAAATATGACAATTTTTAAACTCCCGAATATTTTTTTTGGCAATTCTTACAACAGCCTTGAAGTCAATATCCACTGAATATACTCGAGCGCCTGTTGTGCACCAAAAATAGGTTGAATGACCGTCATTGCAGCATTGATGATGGACCTCGGAAATGGGATGGTTCATTGGCTGCCGCATACAGCCTATTTCCAAGATCGTTTTCCCCGAAATTGCCTTAAAAAGATCTATAGCCATTTCTAAATATTTTTTTGGTTTTCCCCTTTGCTGCTGCTCTTCAAGAGTTAACTCAACATGCTCAAACTGCTTTTCTCCATTATTGAGCGTTTTTATTTTGTTTTTTATTTCTTGTATTTTATCCATGGGTCGCCTCGATTCGTTTCGTTTTTTGCACCATCCTGGTAAACAATAACAGTTGTGTTTCTGACAAAATCAGTACCCCAAAAAAAGGCAATAAAACAATATAACAATTTTTTATACTACAAATAAAAGGTTTATACCAGCGGAGAGTCCTCATTGTTATCCTGATTTAATGCCGTTGATTGAACCCGAATACTTTACGAAATTTTTCGACATGTATATAATTTTATATAAAATAAGGCATGTTCGAATAGAGTTCGATGATTTTTTTATACAAACTGACACAAAAGATTTGAGGCCTTTTGTGCCAGTTTTATATCAAAAAATTTTCCCTTCGGGCGAGCCGCTCTGGCTGCGGGCTGTGTTGTCGTGCGTTTGTGGTAGACCGGCTGCAGCCTCGCATGCCACGGCTTGCATCTGCGAGCAAACCAATTCTTGCGATATCAGGGCTAAAAGCAGGTGTCTCTTCTTTTTACCGGATTTAAATCCGGACTGTAATGAGCAGGAAACCAAAAACCGACTTCGATTTCATAAATAAGCGAGGTAGTTCTGGGCGTCTCCTGAGGTGAAGATTGCCCATTATTACGTTACAGGTTTTTCTCACGATCGACTTTTCACCGGGTTTGTCTCAGCCGAGTCTTCATAAAACCACATGCAGGCAGACAACAGGCAGCAGACCGACAGCAGAATCTGGTCGGTGATAAAAGAGTGGCCAAAAAAGGCGGACACCATCATGCCGGTCAGCATCAGGCAGTATGCGGGCTGTATCGCGGAGAGTTGCAATGCCCGGCGGCATATGGCCCAGCCCAGGCGGCAGTACACCAGGAACCCCACGACTCCCAAATAAACCAGAGCCTCCAAGTATGCATTATGCGGCGAAGTGATATCGTTTTTTAACCGGTAAAAAACCATGTTCTCGTGGATGCCGTGACCGAAAACGGGCGCACCGGGAATAAAGGTCGCGGCACCCTGCCAGCACTCAGGCCGGTATCCATAATTAACAAACGCTTCACCCATTCTTTTCATGAACAGATCGTTGGGCAGCAGAAGGACCGGCAGGGCCAGGAGAACCGCAATGGCGAAAATTTTCATGGGCCGGTTCCAGTTTTTAAACCGGAGGAGAAAAAAGAGAATGATACCGCATGCCAGGCCCAACCATGCGGCGCGGGAGCCTGAATAGAGCAGGCAGAAAAAAAACATGCAAAGCAGCAGACAGAGACAAATAAATTTCCAGACCTCTGTTTTTATTAACCGGGTCGGACGAATAGTGCCGAGCATGGACAATGCGCCGAGCATCATCAAAAAACCGAACAGGTTGGGGTTGTGGACCGCGGCGGTGAGCCGTTTTCCCCCGAAGATCAACCGGTGCTTCAAAAGGTCGATTCCCGCAAAGTATTGATAAATACCGTTTATTGCCTGAATTCCAAGGGAGAAGAGCGCCGCGTAAAAAATAAAGGAGATGGAGATAAAGTTCTTCCGAAGAAAGTAAAGCAGTGCAAAGTACAGTAACACGTAGCGGTAAAAAAATTGAACTTGTTTTTCCCACCCATACAGGCCGGGCCGTCCCGTGAGGTTGGACAGGGCCATGGAAATAAAAAGCAGGAGAAAAATCAGAAGAGCGGGTTTCTGGTCGGCAAGAACGCCATAATCCCTGTTCCGGATTAAGAGAAAACAGAAGAGTATCCCGAGCAGACCGTTCGATATTTCGTAAACGGAATCTTTGAACGGCACAAACAGAATAAAGACCAAAACGATGATTTTTATCAGTGTGGGTATGTATTTACGGGGCATCGGCCCGGCAGTCACTTCCATGTCGTGGTTCCTATCTCGGCGATGGCTTTCGGTTTATCATATTACGGTAACAGGCTTCCATGTGGGGCATCACCGTGTCTACGCCATAGTATGACGTGAACCGGTTAAGGGCGTTGTGTGCTCGCAGATTTGCGTCGTCCGGGTTTGCCAGAACCTCCTGAATACGGTCGGCCAGGGCCGATGCGTCTCCCACGGGAAAGAAAAACGCCGTGGTGTCGTCCAGAATTTCCAGCGGTCCGGGCGCCATGGCGGCCACAATGATTCTGCCCTGGCTCATGGCCTCCAGCACCGCGATGCCGAACGATTCTCTTCGCGACGGCAGCACAAAGATGGAGCCTTTGCGCAGAAAGGCGGCCACGTCACTGATCCACCCGGCAAAGCGGACCTGGCCGTCCAGGCTGAGCTGCTTTACCATCCGTTCCAGGCGGGGCTTTTCCGGGCCGTCGCCGCCCAGTTCCAGTGGCAGCTCAACCCCCCGGCTTTTTAAAATTCCCAGGGCCTGGATCAGGAGATCAAACCCTTTTTCCGGGGAGAACCGGCCCATGCCGACCAGACCGGGCGAAAACGGGGCAACGGCATCCACCGGCACGATCCGTGAAAAGTGGGGAATCATCGTTATCTGTTGCGGATCAACGGCCTTTTTTACCAGGTAGGCTTTCAGGTCCTCCGTGCCCGGAAAGAAGTGATCAATATTTCTGTAGTACTTCAGTTTTGCATAGTCATGCATGTTGGCCACGGCGGGCACGCCGCACCGCTGGCCTGCGGCCCCGCCCACCATGGAGGCCCGGGCCATGTGGGTGTGCACGATGTGGGGCCGGAAGTCCTTGATGAGGGCGCACAGGCGGCGTCTTGCCACCGGGCTGTAATCCCATCTGACCTTTAATGGATGGATTTCAATTCCTGAATGCTTGAAGAGATGCCGCCCCTCGAATTCCGGATGGCAGACCGCCTGAATGCGATGGCCGGCGTCTGCCAGGGCAAGCGAAATGTCGATACATATTCGCTCACCGCCGCCCATTCCCCGGGACAGCATGACCTGGGTGATTCTCATCTGTTCAGGTTTCAATGTCATGGTGGTCAGATGATCTCAGATATCCATTCATAGGGCTCGGAAAAAGGCTGTTCGAACAGCATCTCCAGCATGAACCGGGTGACCCGCTGGCAGTTGTAGGAGCGGTGGGTCCGGTCCCAGCCGGCTGCGGCTATCCGTTTGCGCTCATCATCGTGGGTGTGAAACCAGTTGGTCTTTTTCACCAGGTCATCCAGTCCCTCAAAGTAGACCACCTCGTTTTCGTTGTACACCTGTTCAAGACCCGGAACCCGGGGCGAAAAGGTCAGAATGCCGTTGCCGGCCAGATGGGTGATCCGGTTGGAGGTGTACAGGTAGACATCATTGCGCCGGCTCAGGTTTAGTCCCATCTTTGTCCGGCCCAGTTTGTCGTAGAACTGGTGGTCCGTATAAAAAGGGTTGCCCAGGGCCCCCCAGAGTTCGCACCGCATGGTCTTTCCCAGCGCGGCCGCCATGTTTTTTAAAAACGCCCGGCGTTCGGGCTCGTTGTTGTCACTGCCGCCGAAAACAAAGTCGATGTCGAACCGCTCTTTTTCGTGGTTGGTGTGGATATCCACCGACGGGTCAGAGATGTTGGGCAGAAAGGCGATTCGGTTTTTCGGGGTTTTGAACTGGCGCAAAAGGTCTCCGCCGGTGGTGATGAACAGGGCGTCCATGCAGTCCCTCCGGTCAATCAGATGCTGAATATGGCCGGTATGAAAAAGGGGGTCGATGTACCACAGTCCAATGCGGATATCCGGGCGCGTTTTTTTGATATGTTCCAGTGTGCCGGCGGTGACCATTTCACCGTGGCCCAGCAGCAGCAGGTGGGGGCGCACCGCGTCCAC
>JAXHVI010000048.1:4809-11365 GCA_034189195.1 Thermodesulfobacteriota bacterium
TGCATGGCGCTCTCAAAGGAGTTGGGCGCGGCAAACCGGATATGGCGTATCACCTGCTGCATGCGGCCCACGTGGTAGATATTGCCGTCCACGCTGAAGGGATAGTTCCATGTGGTGCTGGCTTTCCGCTGTATCCGCCACTGCCATTCCAGCAGTCCTTTCGTGCGGTCGAAGACCGGCACCCGGGCGTCCTTTTTGTAATAGCGTCCGGCCCTAAGGCTGATAAACAGGTGCCGTGTTGTAAGTTCGGAGATGATAAACCGCAAATCAATTTTTTTAAAGACAATGTTGTCGTCCACCAGGAACATGATCAGCTGGTCCGGGGGAAGGGCCTGTACATTGCGGGTCAGGTCCCGGTAAAAATCGGTCTCTTCAATCCATTGGATGCCGGGAGATGGGTGTCGGCGAATCGTTTTTTCATAACCGGCCTTAAATCGTTTATCCGTGGCCCGGTACAACACCGTGACGGTGACAGGATCATACATCAGGTGGTCGCGGATGCTGCGCAACAGGCTTTCAACCTGGCAGGCCCGGTTTTTGGAAAAAACGATGATGTTCAGCCGGGGCCGGACGGCGGGAGCCACGAATGACACAGGGTCTTTTGTGAAAAAGTATTTCAGGTAGTTTATGTTCATGGGCCGTCGGTTGGCGGTGTCTCTGCCGTTGCCCGGCATATCCGGTAAAAGGGGGTGTAGCTCATGGTTCTGGAATGTTTGTACGGCAGGGACGCGACGTGGTCAACACACACCATGTCTTTTCCCGCGGTCCGAAATTCTTTTTTTGTCATCAGTTTCGGGCTGTGCCACACATACAGTAACGGATAAGCATGGTCACCGTCTGCCGACATGGAAAACTGGGGCGTGGAAACCGCTGCCTCAGGAAAAAACAGCCGCAGGTTGCCGCCGATAAACATATCCTGGGCCACGATGGTGCCGGACTGAAACCCTTGGCTTTTGATTTCCGCGGCCAGGGCGTCAAACGGATAGTTCTCCCGTCGGGGGTCCTGAGTGAGGTCGATGGTTACCAGGCGCAGCGGGATAATGATAAAGATTACCAGCATGACAACGGCCGCCACCCCGGCCATGACCGGGGCTTTTCGTTGAAGGGCATCCGGGTCAACGTGCAGAAACGCCCACAGGGGAAAGAAAAAAAGATAGGGCTGAAGCCACCGGTCCTTTACATTGGTGGTCTCGCTGCCGATGACAATCATCAGCACCATGACCAGGAGCACCAGCAGGATATGGCTCAGCCACCGCGTCTGTGGCCGGGATCCGGGCTGCAGGTGCCTGCCGAACAGCGCCAGAAAAATGATCCAGAACGGGGTGGTAAAAGAGATGACCGCGACAATAAACTCAAACACACCGTATATGGTGATCCATAACTGTCCATGTCCGTCCGGGTCCACCCGCATTCGGTAAAGGGTTTCACCGGTGGCCAGGTCCATGTGAGTAAAAAACCAGAGGGTGTGGGGCGCCACCAGAACCAGGGCCGTGACCACCGTGATTCCCAGCTTCGGAGTGAGAAGGTGCTTGCGTAACTCCGGGGAAAGAATGCCGACAAGCAGCATGGCCGCCGCCAGCAGCACAAAATTGTACTTGAACAGCACCCCGCATCCCACGGCGATGCCCAGCAGCAGGTAGTCCGCCGCCCGTCCGCTTCGGGTGATCCGCAGAAACCAGTAAAGCGTGGCTGCCGCCGTGGTGGTCACCGCCACCGAGTGGATCTGGTCCACCTGGGCCGCCCACCCGATGGGATGCAGCAGGACCATGGAAGCAGAGCAGAGCGCGGACATGGTTTTGTCCCGCGTGATTTCCTTTGCGCTTAAATAGACAAACAGATAGAGCAGAAAAAGAAAAAGATGGCGCAGCAGGGCGATGCTGAAGACCGACTGACCGAAAAGGTCGAAGAAAAGAATCTGAATCCAGGTGTATAACGGCGGTTGCGCGTTGTAGCCCAGGCTGAAACACTGGGAAAGCAGCATCTGTTCTGACTCGTCTATGGTCAGGGTGTTGCTGCTCCACACCCTCAGCACCAGGTGGGCGGCAAAGTACAGACCGATAAAAAGCAGAAACCGGTCCAGCATCAATCGGATAACAGGGCGCAACGGGCTTCCCTTTTTAACGGCCTTATCTTTTTTCAAAGGCAAATTTCTTGGTGTGAAAATTATAGAAAAACACGATGCCGGTGGCAACCACTTTGGCGGCAAGCGGCATTCGGTTGAAAAAATCGATCTGTATCAGCAGAAAGATCAGAAACGAGCCCAGAAAAATGCCGCCGATGGAAAACACAAAAGAGAGCACAAAGGAGACGGGCAACGACCGGGTGGCCTCGAAAACAAAGCGGCGCTGAAGCACAAAATTGGTTACCATGCCGGCTCCGGCGCTGAGAATGTTGGCGGCGGGCGGATATATAAAGCGGCACAGCAGAGCAAAAAGGGCAAAGTCGACCCCGGTGCCGATCATCGACGATGTAAAGAATTTAATGATCTTCACCGCGCTGGTCCCTTATGGAGTAGTTCGGAATATCGTCCCGTTCCCGGTTGTGCACAACCAGCTCGGCCAGCAGGCCGATGGTAAACACCTGGATGCCGCCGCCCATAAGGAAAAAGGAGATGATCAGAAGCGGGCTGGTGCCGATGGAGACGCCTTGCAGCCAGCGCCCGAAAAACAGGTAGACAAAGACACCCGCCCCCATCAGGAACAGCACCAGGCTGATCGGGCCGAGAAAATGGATGGGCCGGGTGACGTAGTTGGTGATGAAAACCACGGTAAACAGGTCGAAAAATCCGCGAATATACCGCTCCCAGCCGAACTTGGAGTCCCCGAACTTTCGGGCGTGGTGCTTTACCGGAATCTCCGCCACCCGGAACCCTTTTTTAAAAGCCAGAAACGGCACAAACCGGTGCAGTTCACCGTAAAGGCGGATCTCCTGAATCACCGCTTTCCGGTAGCACTTGAACCCGCAGTTGTAGTCCTTGAGCTTGAGCCCGCTGATGCCCGAGGTGACGGCATTGAAAAGTTTGGATGGCAGCCGTTTTTCCAGCGGGTCTTTTCTGTCCACCTTCCACCCGGTCACCAGGTCAAACCCCTCGTCAAGCTTTGCCAGAAAGTTGGGAATTTCTTCGGGGTCATCCTGAAGGTCCCCGTCTAAGGTAAACACGATTTCCCCTGCCGCTTCCCTGAACCCGGCGTTCAAGGCCGCGGATTTTCCGAAGTTTTTTCGAAAGAAGATGGCGCGGGTGCCGGGGTGTCTGCCGGTCAGTCCGTGAATGGTCTCAACTGAGCCGTCCGTACTGCCGTCGTCAACAAAAAGAATTTCGAAATCATCGCCAACCGTTTCCATGACCTTTCGAATCCGGCCGTGAAGTATTTCGATGGATGGGTTCTCGTTGTAAATGGGAATGACAAAAGAGATCATCACGCACCTGCCTTATCAAGTTTTGCCATGCGATGGTATAAATCCAGGGTGTCGCGGCACATTCTGTCCAGGGAGAACCGCTCCACCACAAAGGCGCGGGCCCCGTCGATCCTGGTTTTTTCTAACGGCATCCGCTCCATGGCATGGGCCAGGGCACGGGTCAGGTCCGCCTCCCGGCCGGGCGGTACCAGGATGCCCAGGGGGCTGTCACCGACGGTTTCCATGCTGCCGCCGTGGGCCGTTGCAATCACTTGCCGGCCCATGGCCTGAGCCTCCACCGCGATGCGGCCGAAGGACTCGGGATGCCTGGAGGCCGACACCACGATGTCGGCCACCCGGTAGGCGGCCGGCATGTCGTCGCATTCGCCGGTAAAGGTGATCCGGTTCTCCAGCCCGGTCTTTCTTACCAGGGCTGTCAGTTCATCATAATACGGCGACTGCCGGTCCCAGGCCCCCACGCACAGGGCGTGCCAGTTCAGGTGCCGGATCGGGGCCAGGGCCTTGATAAACAGGTCGTGGCCCTTGAGCCGGGTGACGCGGGCCGGCAGCATGATGACGGTTTGGTTCGATTCCGCCAGGCCCCACTGCTGTCGCAGGATTTCCACCCGCTCTTTTCCCACGGCGTCCGGGGAGAACCGCTCCATGTCGATGCCCTCGTGAATAATCTCGATCCGGCCGCTTTCCACCGGGTAGGCTTCCTGAATGTGCCGGGCAATGGTGTCGGAAATGGCGATCACCTTTTCTCCCCGTGTCATGATCCGGCTGTAGGCATTGACCGAGTAAAAACCGTGAAAGGTGGTCACCAGGCGGGTGGAGCCGCGGCCTTTCAGGCTTTTCCAGGCCAGAAACCCGATCCAGGCCGGCACCCGGGACCGCAGGTGCAGAATATCCACCTGATTCTCGATCAGCAGCCTTCGCAGCGGCAGAATGTACTTTAAGCACCGGGGGCTTTTTTCGCCGATGTGGGGCCATGTCAGGTGCCGGCTGCCGTCCCGTTCAAGGGCCGCCGCCATGGCGCCGCCCGCGGAGATCACCATGGACCGGTGCCCCTGCCGGGCAAGAAAAGCCGCGGTTTCCAGGGTCACGGACTCCACCCCGCCGCTTTCCATCTCCGGCACCATCTGAATTACGGTAATCTTTCCGGCCACCATCGTCCCAGTATTTCCGCCGCGCACCGCGCCGCCTCGTCGAGCTTGTTTTTTTGATCCGGGAAAGCCCCGCTCTCCAGCCATTGCCGAAGGGAGACCGCGTATCCCCGGTCCACCAGGTGCTTTTCAGACCGGGCAAACTTGTTGTTGCGTTTCCATTCCACCGGTATCAGGCCCACCCGGCACCCGGCGGATATGGCTTCATAGACCATGCTCATGCTGTCCGCCGTTACCCACACAAACCGGCTGGCAGCGTACTGCTCCTCGATCCAGCCCTTCGGGGTCCGGGAAAAGGGCACCACCTCCACGCTGGCGGCGGGCAGGGCGGTTTTAAGGGCCTGCTCCATTCCCGTGGGGGTCCGGGGGGAGGTGGAGAGGGTCCATCGAATGGCCGAAGCGCGGGAAATAATTTCCCTTACCGCTTCCAGCACTTTGGCCGAGTGCCAGTGATGGCTCTTGGGGTCTGTGCCGCCGATCAGAATCAGTCCCCGGTCCTCTTCGTGGCGGCCCGTGTCTTTAGACAGGTTGGGCGGCCCCACCGTGAAAAAAAAGTTATTTTTCGGCGCCACGCCATCGTGCTCCGGAATAAAGCAGAGATCGAAGAACCGGCCCAGGCCCGGCGGCGGGGACATACAGATGATTTTTTTCGCGTTGTAGCGGGTCCCCAGCCGGATCACATCGGCATGGGTGTGGCTGCCCGTGCCGAAAACAATGTCCGGCCCGCCGGCCTCTTTTTTCCCATCTCCGGTTATGGCCCCAAGAGCGGCACCCCACTGGCGGATATCCGATTTCAGGTCGCAGTTCACAGACCGGTACCGTATATTGGCCGGCGTCAGTTCGACCAGAGCCCCCAGCACCGCCTCGGTCTGTTTTCGGTGGCCGGGCCGGTCGTCTGTCACGGCTGTTATTTCAAGAGGCATCAATTCAAATACGCCTTACTTCGGATTTGTCGGGCTATAACGCCACTGATCGGGGCCACGGCGAGCTCATCGGGGTCTTCCACCGCCGGTGCACCCAGAACCACTGCTCAGGATATTTTCGCACCATCTCTTCAATTACCCGGTTGTATGCCTGGGTGTTGACCTCAATGTCTATTCGGGTGTCCCCGGTGTAGACAAACGGAATGGCCGGGCCGGAAACAAACCGGAAAGCCTTGTTTTCCCGAACCAGAAAACCGGGTACCACAGGTGCGCCCGTGTGCCGGGCAATCAGGGCCAGGCCCTTGGTGCCGTAAGTCCACTGGTCGAAAAATTTGATTGCCACCCCGTTGTGAGGGTCGGAGTTCTGGTCCACCAGCAGGCCGATCACCTCGTTTTTTCGCAGGATGGCCACGATTTTGCGCAGGGCGTTGCTGGCCGGAATCAGGCCGGTGCCGCACCGGGACCGCAGGAACCGGACCAGGTGGTCCATGGGCGCAAAGTCCAGGGGCCGGTAGACCGCGTGGTTTTGGATGTTTTCCAGGGAGGGCACGTAGGGCAGCAGTTCCCAGTTGCCCAGGTGGCCGGAGAGAATCAGCACGCCTTTTCCTCCTGCCAGGGCCTCTTTGATGTACCGGACATCGGTCCGGTCAATGTGGCGGGCCAGGATTGCCGGGTCGCTTTTCATGGACCAGCACACTTCCAGAAACAGCCGGCTGAAACCGGCAAACACCCTGCGGGCCAGGATTTTGATCTCGTCCGGGTCGGTTTTTTCCGGATAGGCCCGTTCCAGGTTTTCAATGGTGACCCTGCGGTGGCGCTCGTCAATGGCATACCAGAAACCGCCGATCAGCCGGGCCACGGGTTCATGATACCGCATGGGCAAGGTACCGATGGCCAGGCACAGCAGCCGCAGCGCTTGCGCGATGATTTTGTCCACAGTGGTCATCTATGTTTCCGCCGGGTTGTATAACCACCCTTAATTTAAGAATTTCAAGCCTATACCAATAGAATCGTATCTTCGGAAGTGTAAGGCATGCGGCCCGGGATTGCAATAGTCATTCGGCCCCCAAA
>JAXHVI010000049.1:0-6923 GCA_034189195.1 Thermodesulfobacteriota bacterium
CTTAACTTTCTGATTCTGTTGATAATTAATATCAACCGGAAAAAGAAAAGTCAAGTGAAAATTATTGTTTTTTTAAATTAATTCAAAATATTATTAAAAAATACTTTTTACGATGGCATCATTTTTGGAGGATTCTTTTTTTGCACCGCAAAGGCGCAAAGAGCGCAAAGGATGATGTTTCGCTTTGCGGGAAAATGATTTTTTTAGGCGAAAGCGTCTATATTCCTTTTTACAGCCTTTGCGTCACGGTGCCCAAATATCATGACCAGACCGGCGTCCCCCTCTCTTTGAAGAACCTCAAGGGGTGCCCGGCCCCGGCTGCTGCCAAGCGCAGTTGACACACGGCCCGGCTGGAGGACCATATCGCCGCTTTCAACACAAAAAGTCCCTGCCATCTCACGGTCATGGACGGGATCTATTTTCTGCGGGGAGGCGGCCCATGATCGGATGCGGTTTCCCTTTTTCGATGAGATGACCCGCCCGGGCCGGTTTGATCCCAGGGACTTTTACCGGAAACGGTAAAAAGGCCGCTGCTACTTGTAGTATATTTTTATCTGGTTGGTGTCGTTGTGCCGCTGGCCCGGTGTGGGCTGGCCCGACGTGATCACGATGCTCTCGCCCGGGGCAAAGGACCCGGAGGTGCTGATGAAGTGTTCCACCCGGTCCAGGTGGTCGTCGATCCGGTCATTCACATGGACCGGTTTGACGCCCCACAGGAAGTTGGTGTACCGCACGGCCGCCAGGTGAGGGGACAGGGCATAGACGGTCCGGGCGGGACGGCACGCCGACAGCGTGGCCGCGGTATGGCCGCTGATCGTGTGGCAGGCAAGGGCCCGGCTGCCGGCATGATCGGCCACCAGGCAGGCCGAGTAGGCCAGGTGCTTGCCCACCTGCTCTTTGCCCCGGGGCCGCCGGGGGCTGCCCATCTTTTCCGCCATGAATCGTTCCGTGTGATCCGCCACCTGGGCCAGGATGCCGGCCGCTTCCACCGGATAGTCGCCCACCGCTGTTTCCTCGGACAGCATCACCGCGTCGGCCCCGTCCATGATGGCGTTGGCCACGTCCGCGACTTCGGCCCGGGTGGGAAGGGGGTTGTGCACCATGGAGAGCAGCATCTGTGTGGCCACCACCACGGGTTTCTGGTGTTCGGCGCACATGTCGATGATGCGCTTCTGAATTACAGGCAGGGCCGGCAGGGAGCATTCCAGGCCCAGGTCTCCACGGGCCACCATGATGCCGTCGGCCTTGGCTACAATCTCCTGAAAGTGGTCGATGGCACCCATGCGTTCGATTTTGACAATCACCGGGACTTGCCGGCCGTGGTGTTCCATCTCCTTTTTCAGGTCGACCACGTCCTGGCTTTTCTGAACAAAGGAGAGGGCCAGGGCGTCGATGCCGACATCCAGGGCGGCGGCTACGTCCGACCGGTCCTTGGCCGTCAGGGCCGGCAGGTCAATGGCCAGGCCGGGAAAGGAGATGCCCTTGTTGGACGACACCAGGCCGCTGTTCTGTGTCTCCAGCTCAAAAACCGGGCCCGCTTCCGTGTCAAGCCGTTTCCGGACCCGGAACACCGGAATGCCGTCGCTCAGGATTACCGGTGCGCCCGGTTTCAGCTGTTCTAGAATTTCGGCAAGCTCCAGGGGCAGGTAGAGCGCGTCGCCAAAGGCGGCCTTTGCCCGGGCCGGACCCAGGCGCACCAGTTGGCCGGTGGCAACCGACAGAGGAGCGCCGGCCACCTCGCCGATGCGGATCTTGGGGCCGCTCAGGTCGCCCATCAGGGTGAGGATCGTGCCGGTCTGCTGTTCAATTTCACGGACCGCTTGAATCACGTCGGCAAAGTCGCCGGGCACGGCGTGGGAAAAATTCAGCCTGAAGATCGTGACGCCGACCGCCACCAGGTTTTCAATAACAGCCCGGTCCCTGGAGCGGGGCCCGATGGTTGCAATCAGTTTGGTCTGCATGGGTTTCCCTTTTCAACAGAGATCATGTAAACATGGGTCCTACACCGTTTCGTCCGATGGATATTTCAATTTCAACTTATAACACAGTTTTTGGGCAAATTCACCCGGCACGCGTTCGTATGACCAGCGGGTTTCAGCTTGACATCGCGGTCCGGCAAAAGGCAGAATCTTCTCATGAACCGGATGTTCAATCACTGCCACCGCATCGTTGACCCGGAAAAGCGGCAAATCGGCCGGGCCGGTTCCGGGGACCTGACCGTCGCCATGACCGACGCCTGTTTTAATCAGGCGTGGCTGAAAAACACGGCCCTTCATTTTGTTCTCATGACAAACCTGGAAATTTTGGATCAGGACCCGGGCGCGAGGGGATACCGCCATGCCATGATAAGCGCCGGCCGCCTGGGCCATGTGCTTTGTCTTTCGGCCACGGCGCTGGGCCTGGCTGCTGCAGCATCGGCGCTTTCTATGACAACGAGGCCGAACAGATACTGGGGCTAAACCCGCCATCGACCCTGCTGTACCTGGTGGGGGTCGGGCCGGTGCCGGACCGGGGCTGATTCACACTATCCGTTGACGTTTCTGTTTTTGAAAAGGTAGTGGAATACGTCGGTCACGTAGACAATACCCGTCAGCTTGCCGTTGTCCACCACCGGCAGGCGGCGGTACTTGTTTTTGACCATGCGGTCGACAAGGGCCATGACATGATCATCCGGGCTTGCCGTGACCGCGCCCCGGCTCATGATGTTTTTTACCTGTTTGCCCTTGAGCTCCCGGACCGCCGGTTCCAGCATGCCTTCCCAGGCGACATACTCGCCGTCGATGCCGAAGTTTAAAAAGGCGGGCCGCAGGTGATAAAGAACGTCAAACAGGGTGACCACCCCTACCAGCTGCTGCATGTCGTTGGTCACCATCAGGCTGACGGTCTTGTATCCGGTCGGGCGCAGCCGGCCTTCCAGAATCTTGGTGATGGCCTGCTCCACCGGCGCGTTCTCATTGATGAAATCAAAGTCCCGGACCATGATGTCTCTTGCGCAATCCGGCATGGCTGTTGTCCTTTCCTTGCGGGTTTTTTTCAAACGAAGACGGCAGGCGCCATGCGCTTCTATCCTTTTGCCTTCATGGCGTCCTGAAGCTTTTGTCCCAGGTCGCCAAGGCCGCCGGCCTGCCTGGGTTCGTTGCCGGTGTACTGTTGTTTCCAGTCCGAGGCCCCCTCGGCATCCGCCGGGGCCAGCGAGATCTTCTTGTCGGCAAGGTTGATGGCCTCGATTTTTACCGTCACCGGGTCATCGGCTTTCAGCCTTTCCATGGCCTTTGGATCGGCGGCCCGTTCCATGCTGGACCGGGGCATCAGCCCGGTGACGCCCGGCGCCAGGGATATAAAACAGCCGAAGTCCAGGACCCGTTCCACGGTGCCGGTAACGGTCTGGCCCACGCTCATCCGGTTGGCAACGGTGAGCCATGGGTCGCCCTCGGCCGCCTTGATGCTTAAGGAGAGCCGCCGTTTTACCGGGTCCACCGACGTGACCATTACCGCTACCCGGTCCCCGGGCCGGGCCACATCTTCAGCCTTGACCACCCGCCGGGTATGGCTCATCTCACTGATATGCACCAGCCCTTCGATGCCGGGTTCCACCTCCACAAAGGCGCCGAAATCCGCGCACCGGGTGACCTTGCCCTCTATCTTGTCTCCTTCTTTATATCTATCGCCCACTGTTTTCCAGGGGTCGACGGCAGCCTGCTTGGCCGACAGGGATATCTTCAGCCCGCCGGTCTTGCTGCCCGTCCTGTCGATGGCAAGAATGCGGACCGGCAGCACCTCTCCCACAGCGGTCACTTCGGAAGGATCACCCACCCGGGACCAGCTCAGCTCAGAGATGTGGACCATGCCTTCCACGCCGGGATGAAGCTCCATAAAAGCGCCATAGGGCATGATACGAACCACCCGGCCGTCCACAATATCGCCGGGCCGGGCCTGGGCCAGGAATTTTTCCCGCTGCTCGGCCTGTTCCTGCTCCAGCAGACGGCGGCGGTTGACCACCAGGTTTTTGCCTCTTGCCTCGATGCGCTCGATAAGGAAGGGAAAGACGGCGCCTACGAACTCCTCTGGCTTTTCAACGTAGTGAACATCCATCTGGCTCACCGGGCAGAAGGCGGTCTGGCCCATGACCTGAACCCGGAATCCGCCCTTGCAGGTTTCAATGACCTTTCCCTCCACCGGAATCCGGTTTTGATGGGCCTCGTAAAGCATGTCAACACCTGAACCCGCGCCCATGGCTTTGGACAGGCGGATTTCCCCGTCCCGGGTGTCCACCACGTAGAGGTCCAGCCGGTCCCCCACCTTGTGGGGAAGTTCTCCGTTTTCATCCAGCAGCTCGGCTTTTTCCACCACTCCGTCCGACTTGGTGCCGGTATTAAAAAAGACGGCGTCCTTGCCGATGGCGATAATTTCACCGGTGATTTTGTCTCCCACCCGGACTTCCGGTTTTATGCCGGTCATGTAGGATTCCAGTAAAGCTGCAAAATCTTCGGTCTCTTCGCCCTTGTCGGTTTTTGACGATTCATCGTCATGGTCATGGTGTGTCATGGAAACGGTTCTCCTTCAAAGATACCCGGCGAATTGTGTTTTGCCTGTTGTATCGGCTGTTTTACCAGCAAGCCGCACGCCTTGCAAGCACTATCAAAAGAGGGGCGACATCCGGCACTTGAATGATATGTCATACTGTTTATATTCTCATTGAAGAGGTGCAACGTGAAAGGAGGTGCTGCCATGAAGTGCGAAGTCTGCGGTATGAAGATAACCGATGGTGAAGCCATGGAGATTTGCGGAAAGAGAGTGTGTGAAGACTGTTATATCGATGCCTCGGCAAAACCCAAAGCCTGTGACCCGTGGGCCGTGTACAGCGCAAAAAACATGACCTCGGGCCCTCAGCAGCTTAACGTGCAGCAGGCCGCCATACTGAGCTACCTGGAGAAAAACGGTCCCGCCCCGCCGGAAAAACTGACGGCGGACCTGGGGCTGTCCATGGATGACTTTGAACGGGAGATGGCGGTCCTGCGTCATATGGAAAAGGTTCGTGCCCGGCTTAATGGCGGGCGCAAGGAGATATGTCTGTGGTAAACAGGGGGACGGTCATCCCTCAAAAGGGTGGGCCTTTTTGAAATCGGGCCGGTAGGTGTCATGGCTTTCCATCTCCTGGAACCAGCCGTTTTCAAATCCCAGGGCATCGGCCCTGGCGGACACTGCTTCATACTCATCGGGAAAAAGCGGGCGGTCAAGCGGCGGCCCTGGTCTTCGGAGACCTGCCGGCGGATGGTACTGGGACATCAGCGACAGATGGATGCCCGGCGACAGGTTGTCCGCGATCCACGCCAGCACATCGACTGAATTTTTTACACCGCCGGGCAGCACCAAGTGGCGGATGATCATGCCGTGCCGTGCCGTTTGGGTGGCCGGGTCAATGTCAAGACCGCTTCCTGTCTGCCGGTACATTTCCCTGAAGGCGGCCGCCGCGGCCGCCGGATAATCCGGGGCCGCCGAATACGTGCGGGCCAGTGCGCCGTCCATGTATTTAAAGTCCGGCAGATAGATATCCATTACGCCGTCAAGCAGGCGGATCACCTCCGCGTTTTCATATCCACCGCAGTTATACACCAGGGGAAGGGCAAGCCCCTGGTCCAGGGCAATTTTGAGGGCCGCCACAATGTGGGGCAGCACATGGGTGGGGGTGACAAAGTTGATGTTGTGGCACCCCATGGCCTGCAGGACAATCATGATCCGGGCCAGCTCCTCGATGCGAACCATGGATGGACCGGGATCCAGGCTGTTATCGCTGATCTGGTGGTTCTGGCAGAAGACGCACCCCAGGTTGCAGTGGGAAAAAAATATCGTGCCCGATCCGGCCCGGCCGGAGAGCACCGGCTCTTCCCCCCGGTGGGCGCAGAAGCTGGCCACCGGCACCCAGTCACCGGACAGGGCGCAGAATCCCTTTTCCCCGGCCAGCCGGTTGACCCCGCATTTTCGCGGACACAGGTCGCAACCCTCCAGCCGCTGCCAGAGGACAGGAGCGATTTCTGCAATCCGCTTCTGTTTTTTTGAAATCACCATTTCCATGACAGCATCTATAGCATCGGGCCGGTCGCAAAGCAAAGTCCGGATCGCTTCAAAAGATAAAGCACCACCCCCGGGAGCGCCGCACCCCAGTGCGGCACCCACCCTGTTTGCATCCTAATCCCACCCCCGCCTCTTGAAAAATATTCCGCCGCCGTTGTCCCCGCATGACGATACCGCCCATCTCCAGCTATTGATTCTGCGTCATGACGCATAATCAATAGCAAAATTTATGTTGACATTTCAGGGCAATAAAAGATAGGGTGTTTAAAAGCGAGGGGAAGCAGGCGGTTTAAGCCACAACCTGTTCCTTGATTGACAAGGAGTTGATCGAGGCATACTGCGGCACGGTGTCGCTGCCCTTCGAACCGGACGAGCACCGCGAATCGTTGTAAAGATCGTGGACGACCGGGGCATCGAGCGCCTGAAGATTTTGAATCTCCCGGAGTGACCGAGACATGGATTACGTTCTGTAAGAACATGCCCGGGACGTGCTGGAGAAGCGCCAAATCCAGATCGCCTGGCTGGAGCAGGCATTGACTGCGCCAGAGATTATCGAGGCCGAGCCGGTGGACGTGGGCCTGGAACATCGTCTTGCACGTATTCCTCAATTCGGAGATCGAGTGTTACGGGTCATCGTTAACGTCAAGAGAACACCGCCATGTGTGGTAACGGCTTCTTTGATCGAAGGAGGACCATCCCATGAAGTTAAAAGTGGACCGACAAGCCGATGTGTCACCGCCGAGATAAAAATGCTATGAAGCTGGCGGGATAAAAATGTTGTTTTCTTTGCTGGTCTTTTCTTCGGATCGATTCGATTTTTAAAAATCTTCTTCCGTTTTCTTCCTTTATTT
>JAXHVI010000005.1:0-3211 GCA_034189195.1 Thermodesulfobacteriota bacterium
CGAAATCGTCTTTCTCTTAACGCGTTGAAAAGTTTTGTCTGCAAAATGTCCCATACCGCGTCCCTGATCATGACAATGACAACAAAGGCAATAATATAATAAGCGACCCGGGGGGGGGCTGTAACACCCGGCCGGCGGTGAGCACTTTTCTTTTCAGGGATTTTTTCTCTCTGTGACGGCGCCAGGAGAGATAGTCGAGAATGAAAGCGCCGGCCTGGCCCAGGAAAAATGGAAGGTCGACCGGAAGCTGGCGGCCCGTCCTCCGGTGGAAGGGGATAACATGCCATTGTATTCCCGGATGCCTCTGCTGGATCAATGCCAACAGTGCATTGACCATTCTGAAATTTTTCGGCATCTGCCGCAGGGCTGCTTCCAGGGCATCGCGACGCATCAGCCGGTACGGCACATTGGCGTCCCTGACCCACCGGAAACTTAACAGAAAGATGAGCACCGTCAGTGCCCGTGAGATAAAACGGCGGATCCAGCCGTCTTCCCTTGCACGGCGAACCCCGTAATGGACCGGCCCGTGTGATCTCGAACTCCAGAAGGTCTCAAAAAACGCCGGGTCGCACTGACCGTCAGAGTCAATCTGAAAAATCCATTGGGCGTCCGCCTTCAGTGCCAGTTCGTATCCCATTCGGCAGGTCGGACCATGGCCTGAGTGCGGTTTGTCAATAATTTTTAGTTCAGGGTGGGTCGCGGCAAGCCGGTTTAATATGTCCGGTGACCCGTCGGTGGAACCATCGTTGATCAGGCAGAAGGTAAAGTCCGCCCCCATGGTCTTGCGCAGAACCGCGAGCCACTCTTGTACAAAGCCGGCAAGGTTTTTTTCTTCGTTATAAACCGGTGCAAGAACCCACAGCTTAGACATGAAGAGCCTCTTTACTGGTTGCCGAACCCGTTCTGCTGGCCGCACTCCGGGCAGTGCCAGGTGATCCCGTTGCAGGAAAGGCCCCAGACGTTTTCATTCATGCACTCCTGGCAGATGGCAAACCCGCACCGGCAAGTCCAGGAAAAGGACGTGGTTCTGCCGCAGCAGTGGCACTCCCGGTCCCGGGTCCGGCGGCGGCGTTGGCGCCGCTCAATGCGTTCTTTTTCTGTCACACCTTCAGTTTTTATGTCTGTTGAAATCATTGCCGGCGCCATTTGCTCAATAAGATCCCATCTGTTGGTTTCCCCGGTTTTGCCAAGGCAAATAGATTTATACTATGGCAGGTCTTGAGTGCCAAGGCAAAAAAGCAGACGGTCCGTGCCGTTTGCCATGAATTACCGGGTTTGACAGGCCACAGGCGACTTGTTATAAAAAGCGGTGACTTTCGGAGGTTATTCATGCGCAAGAAAATTCCGGTGATGGTGGGCAAGACCGGCACGGGAAACAGCCGCACCCTGGGCGAGGAGGCCCTGGCCTACCGGCGGCAGCGGGGCCTGGACCGGTCCGGCGAGCAGATGGCCCTTCTGGTGCAGCGGGTGTCAGGCGCTTATCACAAGTCCTGTTTTTCCCCGGAATTGGCAGGGGCCGGGCTTTCCCGGAATCCTTCTTGAAACCGTTTCTCTGGAAGGCCTGTTGGAAAAGGAGGTGCCCGGCCGCATCGCACTGGTCGGTGTCCGGGACACCGAATGGTAACTCAGGTTGCGGCCTGCTACCTGGCAGCAAATGCCGGTTGATGTTTTAAATGATCCCGATTTTCAGGAAGCCGGGGATTTTGTGGATTGCCCGCCCGTTGAGCCTGCTGGAAGCATTTATCGGTGCACGGATCATTAAAAAGATGACGATGGATCACGAGTAAGAGGAAGAAAAAGAGTAGAGAGGGAGGCCGGGGATGGAAATTATTATCGGATTTCTGGTTTTACTGTTGCTGGTGACGGTGATTTTACTGACCTGGTCTTTTGTCGGGACTGGTGGGGGCAAACGGTATGACCTATCGTTTTACGAAAAAGACCGGTGCGGAACACCGGGTGTTGCCGTTCAGCGGCGGTACCGGGGTCCGGGTCATGTGATCTACCGGCTGTGGGACACCCTGCGATACAGTTACCCGCTGGTGCGGGTGTATATTTTCCGCTCCCTTTCGCCGCCATTCCGTGAAAAGATCATGCTGGTCACGGCCCGGACCAACAACTGCCGGCACTGAGTGGGTGCCCATCAGCGGTTCGGTCGAATCGCGGGATTGTCTGACAATGAGATGAAAGACCTGGAGGAGTTGTCGCCGGACCGGTTTGACCGCCGGGAGCGGGTGGCCCTGCAATGGGTGAAAACCTACCTGCTGTATGAAGGCATGATACCGGACCCGGCCCTGGTCGCTGAATTTGAAAGCCTGTATCCTTCTTCTGAGCGGGTGGACATTTTTGCCGTTTTCAAGCTGATGCTGTTTTTCAACATGCTGGCAAACACCGTTCGAAAATAAGGCGGCGCTGTTCAGCCGCCATGGGCCTTGGCAAAAATGTCGGCCATGCAACCGGCCAGGCGCCGGGTATGGGCGCGGATTTCATCGGTGCCGCGGCCGGGGTACCGGGCATAGCTGATCATGATGCCGTTTAACGCGGCAAACAGGGCATGGGCCGAAACCCGCGAATCCTTGCCGGCACCGGCGTTCTGAAGGGCGGTTTCCAGGCGGTCCAGCAGCCCGCGCATCGTGTTGTTGAGTTTTTCCGTGGCATCGGGCGACAGGTCGCCGCCCAGCATGAAGTGGCTCATGATCTGGTAAAAGGGAATGTGCGTGTAAAGGTAATCGACATAAAGAACGCACAGGTCGTGCAGGCCGGGGGGCTTTTTTTCAGCACGGCTGGAAAGCAGGGCCTCAATTTCCCGGGCGTGTTTTAAAAAAATATCAAAGAAAAGTTCATCCAGGCTGGCGTAGTAGTTGTAGATAGTACCCACCCCGATCCCGGCCTGCTTGGCGATCTCCCGCACCGTGACCTGCTTGAAGTCTTTTTTGGCAAAAAGGCTGCACGCGGCATCCATGATCAGGGATCGCCGGGCATCCCGTTCGTTTTCCCGCAGGGCCGCCAGGCCCCGTAACGCCGATGTGGTCATGCCTGTATCCTTTGTGCCATTGCGAGCCGAAGGCGAAGCAATCTTGAACTCACCTGTGTCATTGCGAGCCGAAGGCGAAGCAATCTTGAACATGTGCGGAGGGGATTGCTTCGTCGCTTCCACCGTCGCCAAAGGCTATGGCGGACAGGTCGCTCCTCGCAATGACGGGTGTGTGTCGCT
>JAXHVI010000050.1:0-2294 GCA_034189195.1 Thermodesulfobacteriota bacterium
TGACCGAACCATTGCCAAGGCCGGTGTCAAACAGGGTGTACGAAAAGGGTTTTACCTGTGGTGCGGCTGTTGCCGGGCAGACGGCCGTGTCTGTGAACACCAGCTCCTGCTCGTTTCCGGAAACATGGACGGCGTCGGGCAGGTCCAGGCCAAAGGTCCGGTCCACGCCCCGGCACACGGTTTCCACGTGGTCAAAGGTGATGCGCCGCAGGTCCCCTTTGACGATTTCAAGCACCCTGCGCACCAGCCGCCGCCGGGCCGCCAGGGGCAGGGCGCGAACAACGCCGGTCTTCAGCACCACCCGGCCCGGTTCACGAAGCAGGACCGCCTGTTCAAAAAGGCCGGACACCATGTCCCTGATCCAGAGGGACTCATCGCGAAAAATTTCGGCGACCCGGTTCAGGCACGCCGCAATCCCGGGATTGTACTGTTCTTCCAGCAGGGGCAGCAGGTGGTGGCGCACCCGGTTGCGCGTAAACGTGAGGTCGGCATTGGTGCTGTCTTCAACATAATCCATGCCGCCATGGGTAAGAAACGCCAGGATATCGTCCCTGGACACATGAATCAGGGGCCGGATGATGTTGTCCCGCACCGGCGGAATACCGGAAAGCCCTTCCGGCCCGGCGCCGCGCACCAGGTTCATCAGCACCCACTCGGCATTGTCGTTTGCATGGTGGGCCGTGGCGATCTTCTGGTAGCCGTGGGCCGCGGCCGTATCCTGAAAGAACCGGTACCGGGCCGTTCGGGCCGCATCCTCCACCGAGGCCCCTGTGTTGCGGGCCGCGGCTGCCACATCGATTTTTTCGGTGTAAAACGGCAGGCCCAGCCCGGCGGCCAGGGAGGCCACAAACGCCAGGTCAGCATCGGCCTCGGCACCGCGCAGGCCGTGGTGCACATGGGCCACACCGACGCGGGCCACAGCCAGTTCCGGCTGAAGCTGAACAAGGGCGTGGAGCAGGGCCACGGAATCCGGGCCGCCGGACACCCCGACCAGCACCGCCGATTCGGGCGCAACCATGGCGTGGCGTCCGATGGTGCGACAAACCGCGTCAAGCAGTGGGTCTGTTTTTTCTAACCAGCTGTTTTTTTCCATGATTTTACTATAATGGCATGAATCCGGGCCGATTTCAATTGGAAAATAGCTTGCAACCGGCCAGACAAATGTCTATAACAGCAGGTGCCCATTCTTGGCCGGCCGCCATGCAACTGACGGCCGGGAACCTCGTCAGGTCCGGAAGGAAGCAGCGATAACCGGTGCAGGCAGTGTCATGGATCGTTCCCGGTCTTGAATGGGCATCTTTTTTTCACTCAACTCCCCCTGATTTCCCAACCTGTTTTTCTTATTTGTTTTTCTTGACATTGGCCTGATCATTCTTATTTTTGTGACTGATTCGTGGACCGCTCCGGCGGACCCTGGGAAAAGATAACGGACATTTTTATGAAATCATAAAAATTCAAACGGTTATTAAAAGTATAGATTGAGAGGAACCGGTTGAGTAAAAAAATTCGCATACGGGACGACAACGCGCGAGCACAGGAGCCGGAGATGGCCGAAGAGGCGGACCTGAACACCGAAGATTGGCCGGAAGAGGCGCCGCCGAAAGCGGAGACGGACACCGGCCCGGACCAGGAGGTTCAGGAAGAGGATCCGGTTGAGGTGCTGGACCAGCAGCTTGAAGCGGCCCTAGAAGAGAAAAAAAAGGCGGAAGACAAGCTGCTTCGGGCAGCCGCCGAATTTGACAACTACAAGAAGCGGCTGGAAAAACAGTGGACCGATTTCAAAAAACACGCTCACGAAGCCGTGATCCGCGAACTGCTGTCCGTGGTGGACAACCTGGAGCGGGCCATTGTGGCGTCAAAGGATACCGCCGACCAGAACGAATGCCTGCTGTCCGGCGTTGACATGACATTAACGGAAATTTTGAAGGTTTTTGAAAAATTCGGCGTCACACGGATTGACGCCCTGGGCCGGCCCTTTGACCCCAACTTTCACGAGGCCGTGGCCCGGCGCGACACAGACAATACGGACGCCAATATTGTTATAGAGGAGTATCAGAAGGGGTATATGATTCACGACCGGCTGCTGCGGCCCGCCATGGTGGTGGTGTCCGCCGGCAGAAAAAACGGAAATTCAGCGGGTGGTTAACACAGCCGCCTTTTAAGATTTTAATATTCTCGCATAAAAAATTCGGTAAGGAGGAACACAATGGCTAAAACAATAGGAATCGATCTTGGCACCACCAACTCCTGCGTGGCCGTGATGGAAGGCGGAGAGGCGAAAGTCATCACCAACC
>JAXHVI010000051.1:0-8111 GCA_034189195.1 Thermodesulfobacteriota bacterium
AGCACATGGAGCGGGCATCCTCGGGCGACATATCGGAATTGATGAAGTTGGAAAAATAGGGAATGCCGTACTTGGCCGTCATCTGCCAGATGGGTTCCAGGTTGGGGTTGTCCCAGTCAAAATCCTTGGTCACGTTGTAGGTGGGAATGGGAAAGGTGAAGACCCGGCCCTTGGCATCGCCCTCCATCATGATGTTGGCAAAGGCGCGGTTGATCAGGTCCATCTCCGCCTGGAACATGCTGTAGGTTTCGGTTTCGCTGATCTTTCCCCCCACGATGACCGGCTGATCCTTCAGTGTCGCCGGCACCAGCAGGTCCATGGTGATGTTGGTGAACGGAGTCTGAAAGCCCACCCGGGTGGGGATATTGATATTGAACACGAATTCCTGAAGGGCCTGTTTCACGCTCTTGTAGTCCAGCCGGTCGTGGCGCACGAACGGGGCCAGCAGGGTGTCGAAGTTGGAGATGGCCTGGGCTCCGGCGGCCTCGCCCTGCAAGGTGTAGAAAAAGTTGACGACCTGGCCCAGGGCCGACCGGAAGTGCCTGGGCGGCGAGCTTTCCACCTTGCCCGTGACCCCTTTGAACCCATTTAACAACAGATCCTGAAGATCCCATCCCACGCAGTAGACCGACAGCAGACTCAAATCGTGAATATGGAGGTCACCGCTTTTATGGGCGTCGCGCACTTCGGGCGGATAGACCCGGTTAAGCCAGTACTCGGCGGTAACGTCCGAAGAGATATAGTTGTTGAGGCCCTGGAGAGAATAGCTCATGTTGCTGTTCTCTTTTATTTTCCAGTCCATCTTCCCGATATAGTTTTCCACCAGCTTGACACTGGCCTTGGTGGCGATGTTACGGATCTGGGTGTGCTGTTCGCGATACAGGATGTAGCTCTTGGCGCTCTTATAAAAAGGCGAATCCAGCAGGACCCGCTCCACGATATCCTGAATCTCCTCCACCTCGGGCACCGGGCCCAGCTTCATCTGGCTGGCCAGGGTCAGCACCCGCAGCGTCAGTTTTTTTGCCTCCCGGCCGTCGAACTCGCCGGTAGCCTTGCCTGACTTGGCAATGGCCTCTGTGATCTTCTTGGAATCAAAGGTGGTGATCCTGCCATCCCGTTTCTTGATGCTTTCGAACACTTGCGGCCTCCTTTGAAACAAACGTATGAAACAAAAAACAGGGTTTACAAACACCAACCCTTCGATCTGTATCGTTTTAATCCTGGGAATGGGGTTGCCCCTGAAAGTAGATTCAACCTAGCGCAAGATGTTGTGATGTGTCAACTAAAAAATTCAAGATATGGTGTTTTTCCCTTAAAAGTCCATAACTGCCGGATTTTTTACCGGACCCTGGACGCCGCTTGAGGAAAAGAAAGACGGGCCGGCACATGACGGCCGCTATCCCTTAACAACCGCTAAAGGCCTTATTTTTACTATCTTTTTTGCGATCCCCGCCCGGTGGACCACCTCCACCACGCTGTTGACATCCTTGTATGCCTCGGGCATCTCCTCGGCGGCGGTGGTGCGGCCCTGGCACCGCAGGGCAACGCCCCGGCCCGCCATCTCGGAAGACAGATCCCTTCCCCTTGCCGCCTTTTTGGCGGCGGTGCGGCTGAGCACCCGGCCCGCGCCATGGCAGGCCGACCCAAAAGTCTCGGCCATGGCGCCGTCGCATCCGGCCAGCACGTAAGAGCCGATGGCCATGTCGCCGGGCACCAGCACGGGCTGGCCCACGTCGCGATAGGCCGCGCACAGGCCGGGATGGCCGGGGGCAAAGGCCCGGGTGGCGCCCTTGCGGTGAACGCACAGGTCCCGCACGCGGCCATCCACCTCGTGGCGCTCCTTTTTGGCGATGTTGTGGCACACGTCATACACCATGCGCATGCCAAGGTCCGCCGGCCCCTTTGCAAACACCCGCATAAAGGTCTCCCGGCAGAGGGAAAGCAGCACCTGGCGGTTGATCCAGGCAAAGTTGGCGGCGCAGGCCAGGGCCGAAAAATAGCGCCGGCCGGCCGAGGCGTTGACGGGCGCGCAGGCCAGCTGGCGGTCGACCAGTTCGATACCGGACTTGCGAGCCTCCTTTGCCATCACCGCCAGGTAGTCGTCGCACACCTGGTGGCCCAGCCCCCGGGAGCCGGAGTGCAGCATCAGGGTGATCCGCCCTTCGGCCAGGCCGAACCGGGCCGCCACCGCCGGGTCAAACACCTCGACCACCTCGCCCACCTCTATAAAATGGTTGCCCGACCCCAGGGTGCCCAGCTGGCGCCGGCCCCGTTCCAGGGCGTTGTCGCTGACCGCTTCCGGATCCGCTTCGTCCATGTGGCCATAGTCCTCGGTGCGGTCGATGTCGTCGGCATCCCCCAGGCCCCGATTGACGGCCCAGGACGCGCCCTGGGAAATGGCCTTTTTCTCTTCGGCCAGGGTCAGCCGAATGCCGCCGGTGGAGCCCACACCGCAGGGAACGCCGGCGTAAAGGGCGTCGGCCAGGTCGGCAATCCGGGGGCCGACCTCGTCGGCAAAAAGCTTTGTGACGGCCAGCCGCACCCCGCAGTTGATGTCGTAGCCCACGCCGCCGGGAGAGATAACGCCCTCGTCCATGTCAAAGGCCGCCACCCCGCCGATGGGAAAGCCGTAGCCCCAGTGAATGTCGGGCATGGCCAGGGAGGCCTTTACAATGCCCGGCAGGGTGGCCACGTTGGCCACCTGGCGGCAGGCCTCCTCCTTTTGAAGGGCCGCCATCATGGCGGCGTCGGCATAGATGATGCCCGGCACCCGCATGGCGCCGGTTTGCGGAATTTCCCAGCGATAGTCGTCGATTCGCCTTATTTCCATGACTCACCTCGGATGGCTTTGTAAAACGCCATCATTCTCTTAATGCGCATCGGCCCAGTTTGCGCCCTGGGCCACATTCACCTTGAGCCGCACGGCCAGCTTGCACACATTCTCCATGATGTCGGCCACCAGGGCGCTGACGGTTTTCACCTCGTCCGGCGGGCACTCCAGCACGATTTCATCGTGCACGGAAAGCAGCATGACCGAAGCCAGTTTTTCTTTTGCCAGGGCCTTTTCCGTTGCAATCATGGCCAGCTTCATGATGTCCGCGGCCGTGCCCTGAATGGGGGTGTTGATGGCGGCCCGCTCGGCATAGCCCTGAAGGGTGCGGTTGGGGCTGTCGATGTCGGGCAGATACCGGATGCGGCCGAACATCGTGCGGGTCTGGCCGGTTTTGCGCGCATCGGCAATGGCCTTGTCCATGAACTCCTTTACCCGGCTGTAGCGGGCAAAATAGCTGTCCATATAATTTTTCGCCATTTTCTGGCTGATGCCCAGGTCCCGGGCCAGGCCAAAAGGGCTGATGCCGTAGACAATGCCGAAGTTGATGGCCTTGGCCTGGCGCCGTACGTCCTCGGTGATCATTTCGGGAAAAAGCTGAAACACCTCGCTGGCGGTGCGGATGTGAATGTCCTCGTCGTTTTCAAAGGCCTCGATCAGAATGGGGTCCCGAGAATAATGGGCCAGAATGCGCAGCTCCACCTGGGAATAGTCGGCCGACACAAAGGTCCAGCCGGGCCGGGGCACAAAGGCCTTGCGAATCTGGCGGCCTTCCTCTGTGCGAATGGGAATGTTCTGAAGGTTGGGATCGGTGCTGCTGAGGCGGCCCGTGGCCGTGGCGGTCTGGTTAAAAGAGGTGTGAATCCGGCCGGTCTCCGGGTGAATCAGTTCGGCCAGGGCATCGGCATAGGTGGACTTGAGCTTGGCCAGGGTGCGGTGGCGCAGCAGCAGGGCCGGCAGCTCGTGGTGGTCCGCCAGAACGGTCAGCACGTCCGCGTCAGTGGAGTAGCCGGTCTTTTTCTTGGTTTTTTTCTGGGTGGGAAGCCCCAGTTTTTCAAACAGGATCACGCCCAGCTGCTGGGGCGAGTTGATGTTGAAGGTCTCCCCGGCCAGGCTGTAAATTTCTCCCTCCAGCTTTTCCAGTTGCCCCTCCAGTTCTTTGGAAAGGGCGGCCAGGGCTCCCCGGTCCACGGCCACGCCGGCCATTTCCATGTGCATCAGCACCGGCACCAGGGGCATCTCGATGGTTTCAAGCAGCTCAAAAAGGCCGCCCTGTTTCAACTCCTTTTCCAGGAGCCGGTGCAGGCTGAAGGTGATGTCCGCGTCCTCGGCGGCGTAGGGGATGGCCTCCTCCAGCGGCACCGCTGAAAAACATTTGGCGTTTTTACCGGTGCCGGTGACCTCCTGGTAGGTGATCATGCGGTGATTGAGATAGTCGGCGGCCAGCCGGTCCAGGCCGTAGCTGCGGCGGGTGGGGTTGAGCAGGTAGGCGGCGATCATGGTGTCAAACACCGGGCCGGCAATCTTCAGGCCGCAGCGGGAGAGCACGGTCCAATCATACTTGACGTTCTGGCCGATCTTGGTGATCGTTGTGCTTTCAAAGGCCGGGGCAAGGGTTCGAAGCACCCTGTCCCGGTCGAGTTGTTCGGGCGCGCCTTCGTATGCGTGGCCCACGGGAATGTAAAAGGCCTCGTCCGGTTCCAGGGCCAGGGATATGCCCACCAGCCGGGCCCTCATGGGATCAAGGGCCGTGGTCTCGGTGTCAAAGGCGAAACAGGAGGCTTTTTCCAGCCGGCCGGCCAGGGCCTCCAGCTCCTGTTGGGTCATCACGCCGGTATAGCGTTTGCCCGACAGGTCGGTCTGCTGCGGAAACTCCTTTTGCAGGCCTGTAAACTCCAGCTCGCCAAAAAGGGCGGAAAGGGCCGCGTTGTCCGGCGCTTTAACTGTAAAGGCCTCAAGATCCCAGGCCACGGGCGCGTTTGTGTCGATGGTGACCAGTTTTCTGGCAAGATAGGCGTCGTCCCGGTGGGCCAGCAGGTTTTCCTTCTGCTTCTTTTTGGTGATGGTCTCCACCCGGTCGTAAAGATTGTCCAGGGAGCCGAACGCCTGAATCAGGGACAGGGCCGTTTTTTCGCCGATGCCCGGAACGCCTTTAATGTTGTCCGACGTGTCGCCGGACAGGGCCATGACGTCGATCACCTGGGCCGGCTGGATGCCGAACTTTTTTTCCACCGCGGCCCGGTCGATGACAACCTCCTTCATGGGATCCCAGATGGTGACATGATCGGTGACCATCTGGGCAAAATCCTTGTCCCCGGAAACAATCACCGCGTCAAAACCCTCTTTTTCGGCCTTTACCGCCAGGGTGCCGATCATGTCGTCGGCCTCGTACCCCTGCTGCTCCACAATGGGCAGGTTAAACCCCTTCACGATCTTCCTGATATAGGGAATCTGCACGGCCATGTCCTCTGCCATGGGGGGGCGGTTGGCCTTGTATTCCCTGTCGATCTCGTGACGGAAGGTGGGGCCTTTGGCGTCAAAAAAGACCACGGCATACTCGGATTGTTTTTCCTTCATCAGCTTCATCAGCATGCGGGTAAAGGAAAAAGCCGCGTTGGTGGGCAGGCCTTTGGAGTTGGAAAGGTTGCGCACGGCATGATAGCCCCGATGGATGTAAGCGGTGCCGTCGATCAGATAGATCACGCGGTTATCCGGCATGGCGTCTCCTGATGGAATCAAATGAGTGAATGAACTGGATGATTTATATCACGGGGCCGGACGAGGGGCAAGGCATGCCGGGCCGAAGGGCCGAAAAACAGTTCAGTGTTGTCCGGTTGGGCTTTTGCATGAACAGGACGGTGAAAAAAACGGATCAAGATAATAGGCAAACGCAAACACCCGTGCGCCTTGTCGCGTATCGTGCCGGCGGCGTTGAATATCGGATCGCCACCGGCCGCCGGGACGTGGCCGCCGAGCAGGTTGCTGAAGCGTATAAGCTCCGACGGGAAGGGGCTGGTTCTGGATACGTTCCTGAAGTGCCTTGTCAGTCGTGAGGATCGACGCATCAATCGCCCCTTTTTCCAACAACAAATTCAGAAATTCACACTCTGGATCATTAAAGGGCAGAATCGCTTCCAGCTTTGCCCTGCATTCCTTTACAAGCCGGTCTCCGTATTCGGCAGGTGGGCCTTGCTTTTCCAAAAAGCGTCTGTTCAGCGTGGGTATAAGCAGCCTTGCCAATTCACCGGGGTCAAAGTCCACATCTGCGATTGAAACCGTTCTCCAGTCTTTTCGGTTCATCCCGCCATAGGCAACGAAGGCGAGACGGGAGTCGTTCTCTGTCGATTCCCTCAATGGTGAAGATCTGGTGACTGTCGACAAACCCCTTGCCTGACCGCGTGCCGGCAGCGCGGCGAGTTTGCCGGCCGCCAGTTCATGCACGTCAGGAAGAGCGATGTCCCTGCCGACGTAGTTAAGGTCGATATCCACCGATAAGCGGGGAAGATCGAACACAAAAAGATTTAAGGCCGTGCCTTCCTTCAGCACCCATCTACCTTTTAGCATCGGGTGACGGTTCGCTCTGTCCAGAAGGTTGAGCAGGTGGAGTACCTTTTCGATCATCTCCGCCCTGAATCCGGAAGACGCTGCGATGGGGAGCACTTCTGACGGCGAGAAGATCACAGCACCTCCTCCCATGATCTGTAAAAATTTATACTTGCGAGCCTGTATGTCAAAAGATGCTTTTACCCCAAACTTAAAACCGCCCGCTCGGCGCTGGACAGGGCGCCTTCGAGGTAACCGCCGAAATCGTCTGCTGTTTCTGAGCCGGCAAAGTGGAGGGTGTTGTTCCAGGTGCTTGTTTTTCCGGAAGGCGGCAGGAACTCGGGATGGTTGTGGGCCGCCCGCTGATCATACCCGGTGGCGGTAAACGGTTCCTGCGCCCAGTCCTGGTAATAGATTCTGACCGGTTGTGCGGCGGTGTGGCCGTAAAGAAGAGCAAGTTGGCCAAGGATGGCCTGGATCATGGTCTGGCTGTCCTTGCGCCGCAATGCCGGAATGCCGACAAATCCGGTCAGTCCGTAAGGGCTGCCGGTTTTGCCGGATCCGTCATGAATCTCCCCCAGGGGGCCGCACAGGCTGAACCCCTGGCCGGAAAGGCCGGACCGCCGCCAGTCCGCTTTGTCATAAAGCGCGAAAAATTTGGCCTGCCCCGCCATCCAGGTGCTTGCCCGTAACATGGCCTGGGTAAGGTCGTGGGGCAGGTCCGGTGTAAACAAAATGGAACCGGCGGCAAGACGGGGCGGCAAGGCAAGAATAACGCTGGATGCCTTCAGCCGGCATTGAGGCACCCGGTCAAGACAGCCGACCGTAACCCGGGCACCATTGTCCAGCCGTTTGATTTTGCAAACCGGATGGTTGAGCCGGATGCGATCTCCGGGAATCCGGGAGCAGAGGCCGTTGACAAGCGATATCATGCCGTTGTCAAGCCGCCATCCGGGCGGGTTCATCGGATATCCCGGAATGGTCTCCGTCTGGCCGTCCCGTGCCTGGAACCGGCACAGGCCTGATTCAAACTGGGGGTATCCGGCCAGGCCCAGCGCCTTTACCAGTGCGTTTATCCTGGGGTTTATCGCCGGCCAGTACCAGGAAGGCCCCAGGTCGGTAAAAAAGCCGTCATGCGCCGGGCTTAAAATCCTGCCGCCCACACGGGGCCGGGCCTCAAGCACAACAAATGATTTTTTCTTTTTGGTCAGCAGAAAGGCCGTGTAAAGCCCGCTGAGACCGCCCCCTATAATAATCGTATCGACGCTTTCCTGTTCGGCAGACATTTTATTGTGAATGGTCGGTTTGCAAGTTCTTATCGGAACCTCTAAAAATTAATTTCACCGCAGAGACGCAGAGGACGCAGAGAAAAACCTGAACGCTGCGTGTAAAGCAGAAGGCATAAGCCTTTGCGCTCTTTGCGTCTTTGCGGTCAAAAAAACCGTCAAAAATAACAATACATTTGGGGGCATGGAAAGAAAACTCAATTCTTAGAGATGCGCCTATTCATGCAACGGTTTCTTTAAACAGGTTATGCGCCTCTAAAATCAAAAAATCAAGGGGGTCGCGGTCTGGCACACAGGCCTGTTTCCGGTGAGGATAAAAGATGTCAAAGTTGACCCAAAATCCGCGATTATTCTATGTTTGGTGAAGAAAAGTATTGAAAAACCTCGTTGATTCAGGTAGATATAGTGTTGAGAGACACAAAAAAACCTTAACCAACGAGGTGAAGAAATGA
>JAXHVI010000052.1:0-2068 GCA_034189195.1 Thermodesulfobacteriota bacterium
GCCCGCACCCGGCTGAAAGATGCTTTTTCCGCCGTGCATGTGCTGCCATTTTTCCCCTATTCATCGGATGACGGGTTTTCCGTGATCGATTTTTACCGCGTGGACCCCGATCTGGGCACCTGGGACGACATCGCCGCGCTGGGCAGGGATTTTGACCTGATGGTGGACCTGGTGCTCAACCACATCTCGGCCCAAAGCCCCTGGTTTTCCCGCTACCTTGCCAAAGAGCCGGGGTTTGAAGACCTGGCCATTGAGGCCCGGCCCGGAGAAGACCTGATGTGTGTGGTGCGGCCCCGCACCACCCCTCTGCTGACACCCTTTACAAAAGCGGATGGTACAACCGTTCATGTGTGGACCACCTTTTCCGCGGACCAGGTGGACTTGAACTACTGCAGCGTGAGCGTGCTGGAAAAGATGGTGGATGTGCTGCTCTTCTACGTGGGGCAGGGGGCCACCTTCATCCGGCTGGACGCGGTGGCCTTTCTCTGGAAAAAGCCCGGCACTTACTGCATCCACCTGGAACAGACCCACGACATGGTCCGGCTGTTTCGGACCGTTCTGGACCGGGCGGCCCCGGACACGGTGCTGGTCACCGAGACCAACGTGCCCCACGCGGAAAACATCAGCTATTTCGGCCATGGCGGCGACGAGGCCCAGGTGGTGTACAACTTTACCCTGCCGCCGCTGCTGCTTCATGCCTTTATTACGGAGAACACCGCGGCCCTGACCCAGTGGGCCGCCACCCTGGAACTGCCGTCGGACCGCACCACCTTTCTCAATTTTACCGCCTCCCACGACGGTATCGGGGTCCGGCCCCTGGAGGGCATTCTGCCGGCTGCGGAGATCGACCTGCTGGTGGGACACACCCGGGAAAACGGGGGGCAGGTCTCTTTTCGCACCAACCCGGATGGAACCCAGATCCCCTATGAACTAAACATCACTTACCTGGACGCCCTGGGCCGGCCGGGCGATGACGACACCACCCGGGCCGCGCGCCTGCTGGCCGCCCTGGCTGTTCAACTGGCATTGCCCGGCATACCGGCGGTCTACATTCACACCCTGCTGGGCACGCGCAACTGGACCGATGGGGCAAAACAGACCGGCCCGGCCCGCACCATCAACCGCCGACCTCTGGACATGGACGATGTAAACCAGGCCATTGATACGCCCGGCACGCTTCGTCATACCCTTTTTCATGCCGTTGTTGATCTGCTGCGCATCCGCCGGCGCCAGCCCGCCTTTCACCCCAACGCGCCTTTTGATGTGCTTTTTCTCTCCTCCAAGGCATTTGCCATCAAGCGGAAATGTGCCGGTCAGACCCTGTTTGCGGTCACCAATGTTTCAGGCAGCCCCCTGGCCCTTTTGCTGCCCATAGAAACGGGGTCACCGCCGATGACCGACCTTGTCACAGGCAAGGCCACACCTGACGGCGCTTTGCACTTAAAACCATGGCAGACGATGTGGCTGGCCGCCAGGGTATTTTGACACCTGTTTGCGCCGTAAACCCCGCTTTAATAATCTTGACATTGCCGGAATGGTACGTTTATATAACGGCATTTCATTTTCCTGCCCAATGCCTGGGTGGCGGAATAGGTAGACGCAAGGGACTTAAAATCCCTCGGTCATTATGGCTGTGCCGGTTCGATTCCGGCCCCAGGCACCAGTCGTCAGATACAAGAAAAACCAGAAAGACCCTGTAGTAGAGCTCTGGCCTTGTCCACAGCCGCATCGGTTAATTCTTTTAAAGTGCGGTGTGAAATGTAACTGTCAACGCGCTTGTTGTGTTATTCCTTGAGCTTTCGGAGGATATGTTTGGAGAGGTGATCGTTGATATCCCGGTGGCGAGGGACAGGCTGGCATGCGCCTGTGTTGGGGTTCTGATACCAGTCGTGCCGGCCGCCATGCCGGATGAGAACACATCCGCTTTTCTCAATCTGGCGGATCAGGTCGATTCGCTTCATGCGATTTGAAGCTCCGCCACCTTGCGAACTCCCGGTATGTGGCCGCTGGTGAGGTCATCATAAAGATCCTTGAGGTTTCCCTGAAGCTCCTCAGGATCCTCCCCCTG
>JAXHVI010000053.1:0-18382 GCA_034189195.1 Thermodesulfobacteriota bacterium
ACATGATGCGGGTCAAGCATATCCTCAAGGGCCTGCCGGTCCGGCTGATCGGCCCCAACTGCCCGGGCATCATCACCCCGGGCCAGGCCAAGATCGGCATCATGCCCGGCCCCATTCACAAGCCCGGCGGCCCCATCGGCGTGGTCTCCCGGTCCGGCACCCTCACCTACGAGGTGGTTCACCAGCTCACCGGCCAGGGCATCGGCCAGACCACCTGCGTGGGTATCGGCGGGGACCCGGTCAACGGCACCGATTTTATCGACTGCTTAAAAGCTTTTCAGAACGACCCGGAAACCAGGGGCATTGTCATGGTGGGCGAAATCGGCGGCAATGCCGAGGAAAAGGCCGCCGACTTTATCGCCGCTGAAGTTACCAAGCCGGTGGTGGGGTTTGTGGCCGGGCTCACCGCGCCGCCGGGCCGGCGCATGGGCCATGCCGGCGCCATTATCAGCGGCAAAAGCGGCACCGCCGAGGGCAAGCTGGCGGCCCTGGAAGGGGCCGGGGTTCACCTGTGCCGGAACCTGGGCACCCTGGGTGAACTGTGCGCCGGGGTGTTCTGACCGAACCGGCCCCGGCCGTTGTGTTTCGCCTGCGCTGGTAGTTGACGGGCAGTTTTTCGGCAGCCCGCTTTTTGCGTGTTAACCGATTTTTTTCACCAGCTCGGCCACCCGGGCGCCCAGTCGCTTTCCATTTTCCGTAGCGCTTGCATCCGGCGCGCCCACGCAGGCGGTGCCGTAATGGCCGGTGGCGGCCAGCGGATCCCCAACCACAATCATGCCGTAGATCAGCATGCACTGCAGAATCGACATCAAGGTGGTCTCCTTGCCGCCGGTGGGATCTCCGGATGTGGCAAAAGCGGCCCCCACCTTGCCCTCCATTTTGCGGCGCACCCCCACAAAAGCGTCAAACACCTGTTTTAACTCCGCGGCCATGCCGCCGAAATAGACCGGGGACCCGGCGATGATGCCGCCGGCAGCGATAAAGTCCTCTTTTGTCACCTCTTCGGTGGAGCGAAGCTCGCAGGTGACCCCTTCCACGGAATCCACCCCCCGGGCAATGGCCTGGGCCAGCGCTTTTGTGTTGCCGCCTTTTGAATAATAAAGAACCAGAACCTGCATGGGCGCTTCCTCATAAAAAAACCCCGCCTGCAAAGCGGTTTCTTGCAGGCGGGGCTGGTGTTTACGGGTTATTTTCCGGTTTCTTCGTAGTCAGCGTCGATGACATCATCATCGCCGCCGGTTCCGCCGTCCGCCGAGGCCCCGGCATCACCGCCGGCTGCCTGCTGGCCCTTCTGGGAGGCCTTCTGGTACATGGCTTCAGCCAGCTTGTGGGAGGCCTGGGTCAGCTCGTCGGAAAGCTTTTTGATCTGGTCGGTGTCCGTGGTCTCCTTGGCCTTTTTCAGTTCCTCGATCTTGGCCTGAATCTCGGCCTTTGTGGCGCTGTCCAGTTTGTCTTCGCCCAGCTCCTTGATCGACTTTTCGGTCTGGTAGATCAGGGCGTCAGCATTGTTCTGGGCCTCCACCAGTTCCCGTTTCTTCTTGTCTTCCTCGGCATGGGCCTCGGCATCCCTGACCAGAGCGTCAATTTCCTCCTTGGAAAGTCCGCTGGACGCCGTGATCTTGATGGACTGCTCTTTGCCCGTGCCCAGGTCTTTGGCCGAGACCGCCACGATGCCGTTGGCGTCGATGTCAAAGGTCACCTCGATCTGGGGCACGCCACGGGGCGCCGGCGGAATGTCGGTCAGGTCGAACCGGCCCAGGGTCTTGTTGTTGGATGCCATTTCCCGCTCACCCTGAAGCACGTGAATGGACACCGCCGGCTGATTGTCGGCCGCGGTTGAAAATATCTGGCTCTTTTTCGTGGGAATGGTGGTGTTCTTTTCAATCAGCTTGGTCATCACCCCGCCCAGGGTCTCGATGCCCAGGGAAAGCGGGGTCACGTCCAGCAGCAGCACGTCGTTCACGTCGCCCTGGAGCACACCGGCCTGAATGGCCGCGCCGATAGCCACCACCTCGTCCGGGTTCACGCTCTTGTTGGGGGCCTTGCCGAAGATCTTTTTCACCCGGTCCTGCACCGCAGGCATGCGGGTCATCCCGCCCACCAGGATCACCTCGTCGATCTGGGAGGCGGAAAAGCCCGAATCTTTCAGCGCGGTTTCACAGGGCTTTGCCATTTTGTCCAAAAGGTCCGCCACCAGCTCCTCCAGTTTGGCCCGGGAGAGCTTGATGTTCAGGTGCTTGGGACCGTTGGCGTCCGCCGTGATAAAGGGCAGGTTGATGTCGGTCTGGGGAGAGGAGGAGAGTTCCATCTTGGCCTTTTCCGCCGCCTCTTTTAACCGCTGAAGCGCCATCTTGTCCTGGCGCAGGTCAATGCCCTGGTCTTTTTTAAACTCGTTGGCCAGGTAGTCCACCACCCGGAGGTCAAAGTCTTCGCCGCCCAGGTGAGTGTCGCCGTTGGTGGATTTGACCTCAAACACACCATCCCCGATTTCCAGGATGGAGATGTCAAAGGTACCGCCGCCCAGGTCGAACACCGCGATCTTTTCGTCTTTCTTTTTGTCCAGGCCGTAGGCCAGGGAGGCGGCCGTGGGCTCGTTGATAATGCGCAGCACGTTCAGCCCGGCGATTTTGCCCGCGTCCTTGGTGGCCTGGCGCTGGCTGTCGGAAAAATAGGCCGGCACCGTGATCACCGCGTCGGTGACTTTTTCGCCCAGGTATTCTTCGGCAGTGTGCTTGATGTCGGCCAGAATAAAGGAAGATATTTCCGCCGGGCTGTACTGCTTGCCACGCAGATTAATACGCACGTCACCGTTGCCCGCCTTTTCAATTTTGTAGGGCAGCACCTTGATGTCGTGCTGGACTTCGGCTGAATCAAATTTCCTGCCGATCAGCCTTTTTACGCCAAACACAGTGTTCTCCGGATTTGTGATGGCCTGTCGCTTGGCCACCTGACCCACCAGCCGTTCGCCGTCCTCGTTGATGGCAACGATGGAGGGTGTGGTGCGCCCGCCCTCGGGGTTGGTGATGACTTTCGCCTCTCCCCCTTCCATTACGGCCACGCAGGAGTTGGTGGTGCCAAGGTCGATTCCTATTGTTTTAGCCATTGTGTTCCTCCTTCCGAATCTCTTTTTTATGCGAGAATATTAAAAATTCTAAAGATGGCAGTGTTAACCACCTGCTGAATCACCGTTTTTTCTGCCGGCGGATACCACCACCATGGCGGGTCGCAACAGCCGGTCATGAATCATGTAACCTTTTTGATACTCCTCAATAACGATATTGGCGTCCGTGTCCTCTGTTTCGCGCCGGGCCACGGCCTCGTGAAAATTGGGATCAAAGGGCCGTCCCAGTGCCTCAATGCGTGTGACGCCGAATTTTTCAAAAACTTTCAGTATTTCCGTTAATGTCATGTCAACGCCGGAGAGCAGGCATTCGTGCTGGTCGGCGGTCTCCTTTGACGCCACAATAGCCCGCTCCAGGTTGTCCACCACGGATAACAGATCCCGAATCACGGATTCATGGGCGTATTTTTTGAAATCGGCCCACTGTTTTTCCAGCCGCTTTTTGTAGTTGTCAAATTCGGCAGCCACCCGGAGCAGCTTGTCTTCGGCCTTTTTTTTCTCTTCCAGGGCCGCTTCAAGCTGCTGGTCCAGCACTTCAACCGGATCCTCGTCCTGAACCTCCTGGTCCGGACCGGTGTCCGTCTCCGGGTCCGAAGGGGCCTCTTCCGGCGCAACCTCGTTGTTGGGGGCCATCTCTTCAGCCATTTCCGGCTCCTGTGCCTGCGCGTTGTCGTCCCGTATGCGAATCTTTTTGTTCAACCGGTTCCTCTCGATCTTATTTTTTAATAACTATTTGAATCTTTATACTTTCATAAAACGATTCACCGTTTTTTCCCAGGGTCCGCCGGGGCGGCCCACGAATCAGTCACAAAAATAAGAATGATCAGGCCAATGTCAAGAAAAACAAATAAGAAAAACAGGTTGGAAAATCAGGGGGGGGTGAGTGAAAAAAAGATGCCCATTCAAGACCGGGAACGATCCATGACACTGCCAGCACCGGTTATCGCTGCTTCCTTCCGGACCTGACGAGGTTCCCGGCCGTCAGTTGCATGGCGGCCGGCCAAGAATGGGCACCTGCTTTTATAGACAACTCCCCGGCCGGTTGCAAGCTTTTTCCAATTGAAATCGTTCCGGTTTCATGTCACTATAGTAAAATAATGGAAAAAAACAGCCGGTTAAAAAAAAAAGACCCCCTGCTTGACGTTGTTTTTCGCGCCATTGGACGCCATGGCATGATCGCGCCCGGCGAGGCAGTGCTGGTCGGGGTGTCCGGCGGCCCGGATTCCGTGGCCCTGCTCCATGCCCTTGTCCGGCTTCAGCCGGAACTGGACGTGGCCCGTATCGGTGTGGCCCATGTTCACCACGGTCTGCGGAGAGCCGAGGCCGACGCCGACCAGGCCTTTGTGATATCCCTGGCCGATGGGCTGGGCCTGCCGTTTTACACCGAAAAAATCGATGTGGCAGCTGCGGCCCGCAACAAAGGGGTCTCGGTGGAGGATGCAGCCCGAACGGCCCGGTACCGGTTCTTTTCTGATATGGCCGTGGTCCACGGCTATCATAAGATCGCCACGGCCCACCATGCAAACGACAATGCCGAGTGGGTGCTGATGAACCTGGTGCGCGGGGCCGGGCCGGACGGGCTTTCCGGCATTCCACCGGTGCGGGAGAACATCATCCGGCCCCTGCTTCGCGTGTCCCGGGACGATATCCTGGCGTTTCTGGCCGGCGGCGGCCTTGATTATGTTGAGGACAGCACCAATGCCGACCCCACATTTATGCGTAACCGGGTGCGCCATCACCTGCTGCCCCTGCTGGCAGAACACTACAATCCCGGGATTGCGGCGAGCCTGAACCGGGTCGCGGAAATTTTTTGCGATGAGTCCCTCTGGATCAGGGAGATGGTGTCCGGCCTTTTTGAACAGGCGGTCCTGCTTCGTGAACCGGGCCGGGTGGTGCTGGATGCCGGCCGTGTCAGGGCCCAGCCCCCGGCACCCCGGCGGCGGCTGGTGCGTATGGCCGCAGAAGCGGTCAAGGGCGACCTGCGGCGCATCGGCTTTGACCACGTGGAAGCCGTGTGCCGCGTTGTGGACCGGACTTTCGGCATGGACCTGCCCGACGCCGTTCATGTTTCCGGGGACGGCAAAAAGCTGGTTTTCACAGACACGGCCGTCTGCCCGGCAACAGCCACACAACAGGTAAAACCGTTTTCGTACACCCTGTTTGACAGCGGCCTTGGCAGTGGTTCGGTTACCATTGCCGAAACAGGGGTCACCCTTGGCTTTTTGCTGGCCCCCCGCGCGGACCTGGCGAATGTCCGGCAAAACGACCGGCGCACGGCCCTGCTGGACGCGGAAAAACTGACCTGTCCGCTGACCATTCGCAATGTCCGGCCCGGAGACCGGTTTGTGCCCCTGGGCATGACCGGGTCCCAGAAGGTCAGCGACTTTTTTATCAACAACCGGGTGACCCCCGAAGAACGGGCCGCCTGCCCGGTGGTGGAGTCCGGCGGCGCCATTGTATGGGTGGCCGGCCACCGCATGGCCGAACACGTGAAACTCACACCTGCCTCGCGGCAGGTGCTGAAAGCAAGAATTTTATAAACCGCCCGGGCCGGTGCCCGGGGAAAGAGTGAATATCCATGGAAGCCAGCACCATCGACAAAAGCTTTGTGATCGGCATCATGAACCGGCTGGAGTTTTTCAAAAACTTTACCGCCGAAGAAAAAGAGAGCCTTGTCCATTTTTATCAGCACATCGTGGCCTTTCAGCCCGGCGAGATCATCATTCGGGACGGAGACCGGGACGACACCTCGTTTTTTATCCTGCTTTCCGGAGAGGCCGTGGTGACCAAGGGAAAGCAGTGCCGGCCCATTGCCCGGCTTGTGCCCGGAGATTTTTTCGGTGAAATATCGTTTTTAACCAAAACGCCCCGCACCGCCACCATCTCCGCGGAAATGGAGCTGATCGTGATCAAGGTGGACGAGATCATGATTCGGGAACTGGGGCCGCCCGTGCGGGAAAAGATCAAGGACAACATTATTATCAAGCTGGTGGAGCGGCTGCGCCGCATGAATGAGCTGGTGGAGCAGCTTTCGATATAATCGCTATCGGTATCGACTTCGGCAAAATCATCCTCCCCCGGCTGCGCCGCAATGGGCGATGGACCGTCATTGTGGAAACCGGCCGGGCATAAAGCATCCAGGTTTGTAGTGTGCCCGTAAGGGCATTCGGCAGAACGGTATCAACGGCCGGCCGTGCCCTCCCGGGTGCGCCGCCGCCAGGCGCCTACTCCTCCCGCAGCACCCGGGTGTCGAGGAGCTGCACTTCGATGAGGATGCCGGCGTTCAGCACTTCTGTGCCTTCGGGAATTCGAATCAGGGCGTTTTTGCCGGCCATGGACTGAAGCCGGCTTCTTTGCTGAAGCGGCACAACCACCAGCGCTTTTTCTTCTTTTCTGACCTCGGCGTGAACAAACTGGGTCCAGTGGCCTACGCCCCGAACGGTTTCGGTCAGCCGGGCCGACACCACGGGAAACCGGGGCCGCTGGTGGCCCCGCATCTTCAGGACACCGGGCAGGGCGATCTGAAGAAAGGCCATTTCATTGGAGGGGGGGCCGCCGGGCAGGCAGAAAAAGGGTTTGTCTTCCAGAAACCCGAAGGCGATGGCTTTTCCCGGTCCCATGCGCACCCGGTGATAAATGCCTTTCCACCCCATTTTTTCAAGCACCTTGAGCATCAGGTCCTTTTCACTTCCCCAGATGCCGCCGCTGGAGATAAACAGATCCACAAGATTGATCTGCTCCCGGATTGCCGAGACCACGGCAGCCTCGGTATCTTTTGCAAAGCAGACCCGGCTCTCAATTCTGTGCTGTGTCAGCCAGGCGCAGATTTCCGTGATGTTGCTGGCATAGAGCTTTCCCTCGGGCAGTGGCTTTCCCGGCGCCACCACCTCGTCGCCTGTGGCCATGACGCACACCACCGGGCTTTTGAACACGGTTGCCCGGTCCAGGCCTGCGGTTGCCAGAAGGCCCACCAGGGGCGCTGTGACCCGGTCAAATTTTTTGGCAACCGCCTGTCCCTTTTGAATGTCCGTGCCTTTTTGAAGAATGTTTCTGCCCGGTCCGGCCGTGTTGTAGCAGGCCAGCCGGTTTTCGGACAAACGGGTGAACTCTTCTGCCAGCACGGCGTCGGCTCCCTGGGGAACGGGTGCGCCCGTTGTAATGCGGATGGCCCGGCCCGCCGCCAGCTTCAGGTCTGTTGCTGCCCCGGCCGTGACGCTGCCGGCCATTTCAAGAAAAACCGGGCTGTCCGGGCCGGCGTTCTGAAGGTCCCCGGACCGGACCGCATAGCCGTCCTTGAGCGAGGCGTTCACCGACGGGCTGTCCACGCTTGACACCACATCTTCGGCAAGGACCCGGTCGGTGAGCCGGTCCAGTCCCAGGGTTTCGGTTTTCAGGGCAACGATGCCTGAAAGGGTCAGGTCCAGGGCTTCGTCAAGGCTGATCTCTTTTTTCATAAAGTGTCCGTGGCCAATGAGGGTTTGTTTTATTTCAATATAGTCCGGCCGGACGGCGATTTGCAACCGGTCATTGCCGGGCCGGGGTTTTGATCTTGACAGATTTCTTTCTACTATATTAAAGTGCAACGCACCACTTTTAATTTCTCCCGAAAGGACCTGCCATGAGCCTGATGCAAGTGGGCTACTATCTGAAAAAACGGCAAATCCCCCCCCTGGCCCTGATTCCTGACTCCATTTTGGACACCCTGGCCGGGGTCTCCAGTTTACGGGGCCGGTTTCAGACCCTGACCGGGATTGAGCGGGCCCTGACCGCGTTTCGCCACAAGGAGCCGGACCATGTGCCGGTTTCACCCATCCTGTGCGCCGGTGCCCGGCAGATATCGGGCATTTCCTTTCCCGACTACGCGCTGGACGCGGAAAAGGCGGCCAAAGTCTTTATGGACGGGTATAATTTTGTGGGCGGCGATGCCGTGGTGCTGCTGCTGGACCTCTCTGTTGAGGCCGCTGACTTCGGCCAGGCCATGATCTATCCGCTCAACTCCACGCCCATGCCGGACTACAAGAACCCGGTAATCACCCACCACGACCAGTACCGGGCACTTAAGTCCATTCGGTTTTCCGAGGCAACACGGATGCAGGAGTTTGTAAAACTCTGCCGCATCGTGGTGGAAAAGGTGGGCCTGCGGGCCATTGTATCCGGGTTTGTGTTCGGCCCCTTAGGCATTCTGGCCATGATGCGAGGCGCGGAAAACCTGTTCAAGGAGTGCCGCCTCTATCCCAAAGAGGTGATGGCCGCCTGCGACACCATTACCGAGGTGCTGGTCGAATTTGTGCTGGCCCAGTGCGAGGCCGGGGTACCGGCCATTGCCATTGACACCCTGTTTGCCTCAAGAAGCGGCCTGCCCAAAGACCTGTGGGAAGAGATCGAAGGCCCCTTTGCCGGAGAGATCAGCCGGGCCATCAAGTCCACCGGCAGGATCGTGGCCATTCACAACTGCGGTGACGCCCCCTATTTTGACGCCCAGATCCGCTCCATGGACCCGGCCCTGATCAATTTTTCCGAGCTTCCCGATGACTGCGTCTCCCGAAAGGAGATGAAAGAAAAGTACGGTGACCGCATCACCCTGATGGGCCATGTGCCCACTCCGCTGCTGGTCCACGGATCGCCCCAGGAGGTGATCGACGAGTGCAGGCGCCACATCGACGACCTGGCGCCGGGCGGGGGTTATATTCTTTCACCGGGTTGCGAGTATCCGCCCAACATCAGCCTGGTCAATGCCTTTGCCCTGATTCACGCGGCCAAAACCCACGGGAGAAAATAGCGATGAACGATTCCGCCACGCTTGATCTTGTTGAAACATCGGTCTGCACCAGCGCCACGGAGGCCTTGCTGTCCCTGCTGCCGGCCCTTCAGGCGCAGAACACCGCAGACACCCTGCTTGACGCCCTGAACCGGGGCATTGAACAGGCCAGGAGAAACTTCAAGCAGGGGTCTTTTGCCCTGCCCGATTTTCTGCTGGCCATTGACGCCTACCGCACGGGCACCGCGTTTTTAAAAGACCGGTTTCCCGACGCCGGGGACCGCAAGGCCCCGAAGATTGTCATCGGCGTGGTGGAGGGAGATGTGCATGACATGGGCAAGAACATCGTGGCTGCCGTGCTGGAGGCGTGCGGGTTCCATGTCACCGACCTGGGCAAGAGCGTGCCCAATGAAACCTTTCTGGAAGCCATTGAGGCGGAGCGGCCCGACATTGTGGCCCTTTCCACCATGATGTCCACCACCCTGGAAAACATGAACCGCCTGATCGAGCAGGTGAAACGGTCCTATCCCGACACCCTGATTCTGGTGGGCGGCGCCCCTTTTGACCCGGAACTGGCCCGTCACATGGGGGCAGACGGATACGCTGAAAACGTGATAACCATTCCCGATGAAACCCGGCGGGTGCTGACCACCGGCTCGGCAAAACAGTTGACATAAGGGAACCGCGAAAAAACAAATTCACCGCAGAGACGCAAAGGACGCAAAGAAGAACAAAGCCGCTTTCGCGTAAAACAGCGATCACCGTTCCGCGAAGCGGAAACATAATCCTTTGCGCGCTTTGCGTCTTTGCGCGGTGTAAAAAACGAAAGCTCAAAAAATCAATCATATGTCTTCCAGAAAGAAAAAATCAATTTTTCGAGATGGCCATAATTTTAGATGATGCGACCTTTGACGCCGGTTTCCGTTTTACCGGTCTTGACCCGGAAGCCCTGGGCCTGGCCCTGTGTGCTGAAGCCTGTTTTGAGCCGGTGGCCCGTCGCATCGGTTACGGGCCGGACACGTTTCCCTCAGGTGAAAAAGCCGGCCGCATCAGAACGGTAATCGACCAGGGCATCGAAGCGGTTGTGCTGGCCGGTTTGGGCAGACCGGCCAATCTCACCGAATGGGGAAAAGGGTTCTTTTTGGCCGGTCCGGTGCGTGTTGAAAGCGCCCGGTGGTCTCACGTGGTGCGGCAGTCAAAGGAACCCCAAGACCTGTATGGATTTGTGCTGACCCTGGGAGAGGGCTTTGACCGGCTAAAGGCGGACGCCGGTCTTTTTGACGCCTATGTGCTGGACGGTCTGGGCTCGGAAATAGTGGAACAGGCCGCCGATGGCGTTGAAAAACGACTTCGCGCCTGGTGCGCGACCCGGAACAGGGGCTGCTCCCGCCGCTTCAGCCCGGGCTACTGCGACTGGCCCCTGGCCCAGGGACAGCAGGCCCTGGCCGCATTTCTGCAACCGGCCGCCATTGACGTCACCATGCTGGCAACCGGCGCCATGGTGCCCTCCAAGTCGATCTCCGGCGCCGTGATCACGGCCCGGTCTCTTCCCCTGTCCTGTCCCTGCCCGGTCTGCAACCAGACGGACTGCTCCTGGCGCCGCGAATAAAGCGCGTAAAACTTGCCACAAAAGATTACCCGGTGGACGAACAGCGGCCGGATATGGTAATAGGGATTATCCATCGACGGGGACAGACATGTCCGCCGTCTGTCTGATTGGTGACGGTTTTGTGGAGGTGAAACATGGAACCCATGGGGTGTCCCGGTTTTCAATGGGCCGGTGTGTGCGCGGGCATCAAGAACTGGAAGAAAAAAGACCTGGGCCTGGTGGTGTCTGACGCCCCGGCCGCCGTGGCCGCGGTGTTTACCGCAAACAGGGTCAAGGCCGCGCCCGTGCTGCTGGACATGGAGCGGGTGGCATCGGGCCGGTGCCGGGCCATTGTGGCCAACAGCGGCAATGCCAACTGCTGCACCGGGGATGCGGGCATGGCCGCCGCCCGTGCCATGACAAGGGCCGTGGCCGAGGCCCTGGGCATTGATGATGCCCTGGTGCTGGTGGCCTCCACCGGCGTCATCGGGGCGCCCATGCCCACGGAAACCATCACCGGCGCCGTGCCCGGCCTGGTAAAGGCGTTACACCCGGACGGGCTGCCCGACTTTTCCGAAAGCATTTTAACCACGGACCGGTTTGCCAAAAGCGCCCTGCGAAACGTTCGCCTGGAAAGCGGGGTCGTGGTCACGGTCTGCGCCACGGCCAAGGGGGCCGGCATGATCCGGCCGGACATGGCCACCATGCTCTGCTTTGCCTGCACCGACCTTCAGGCTGATACCGACACCCTTTCCGGCATGCTTTCCGTTGCTGTGGACCGCTCCTTTAACCGCATCACCGTGGACGGCGACACCAGCACCAACGACACGGTCTTTCTTTTGGCCGGCGGGGCCTGCGGCGCGGGCCTGCAAACGGATGCCGACCGGCAGGCATTTCAACAGGCCCTGGACGAGGTGCTGACCGAACTGGCCCGCATGATGGTGACGGACGGGGAAGGGGCCACCAAGCTGATCGAAGTGCGGGTGAAGGGGGCCAGGTCTGACGCCGATGCCCGGCGCGTGGCCGACACCGTGGCCAATTCCAGCCTTGTGAAAACCGCGTTTTTCGGCCAGGACGCCAACTGGGGCCGGATCATGGCCGCCGCGGGCCGGGCCGGGGTGGACCTGTCACCGGACGCGGTGGATATCTTTTTTGATGATGTGCAAATGGTGAAAAACGGCATGGGGTGCGGGCCCGAAGCCGAACGCAAGGCGTCGGGGGTGCTCAAACAGCCGGCCATTTGCCTGGGCATTGACCTGAACACCGGCGGCACAGGGGCGGCCAGCGTGCTGACCTGTGACCTGTCTGTTGAGTATGTGAAGATCAACGCCGACTACCGGACATGACCGTCATCCCGACCAGAGGCCAAATACGCCTGCAGAAATTTCTTTCCGGCGCCGGCGTCTGTTCCCGGCGCCGGGCCGAGGTTTACATTGCCGAGGGCCGTGTTTCGGTAAACGGGCAGGTGGTCACGGAACTGGGCACAAAGGTGGACCCGGAAGCCGATGAAGTGCTGTTTGACGGCCACCGGGTCATCCCGGCCGAAAGCCATGTCTATATCGCCTTGAACAAGCCGCCGGGGTACGTGACCAGCTGTTTGCAGAAGCAGGAGACAACCGTGATGGAGCTGGTGGCCGTTGATCGGCGGATCTTTCCGGTGGGCCGGCTGGACAAACCCTCCTGCGGCCTGCTTCTGATGACCAGCGACGGCGGCCTGCACCAGCGGTTGAGCCACCCCTCCTTTGATCACGAAAAGGAGTATGACGTGGCCTGCGACCGGCCGGTGAGCGACGCCGACCTTGACGCCATGCAAACGGGCATGGTGATCGACGGAAGAAAGACCCGGCCCGCAAAAGTAAAGCGGCTGTCGGACCGGCGGTTTTTAATTACCCTTCAGGAGGGCCGCAACCGGCAGATCCGGCGCATGGCCGAGATGCTGGGCAACCGGGTGGTGGTGCTGCGCCGGATTCGTATGGCCCACATTCATCTCGGGGACCTGGCCGAGGGCCGGTGGCGCTATTTGACGGAAGAAGAGAAAAAAGCACTGCCGCACCAGGAGGAGACGTGAACGATTTTTCCGCATGGGCTGAAATCGATCTTGACGCTGTTGCCCACAATGTTGCCGCGTTAAAGGCGTTGACCCGGCCGGCGTGCCGGCTGATGGCCGCGGTCAAGGCCGACGGCTACGGCCACGGCATGTGCAAAGTGGCTGCCGTGGCCCTTGAAAGCGGGGCCTCGGCCCTGGGCGTCTCCCGGATCGACGAAGCCCTGGACCTGCGAAACCACGGCATCACCGCGCCCATCCTGGTGCTGGGCCATACGCCGGCCCACCGGTGCCGGGAAATGGTGGACCGGAACCTGATTCAGACCGTGTGCGCCCTGGCCGAGGCCCAGGCCCTGTCCCGGGCCGCCACGGCAATCGGGGCAACGGTTTCCATTCATCTCAAGGTGGATACCGGCATGGGGCGGCTGGGGATCAACACCGTGGTGCCGGGACGGACCGCGCCTCTGGAAGCAGCGGTTAAGGATGCCCTGGCGGTTCTGGACCTGCCCGGCCTGGCCGCGGAAGGGGTGTTTACCCATTTTGCCTGCGCGGACAGTGCGGACAAGACCCACGCCAACGCCCAGTTTGAGCGGTTTTCCGCGCTGATAAAGGAACTGGAAGCCGCCGGCCGGCCGGTGGCGGTGCGGCACGCGGCCAACAGCGCGGCCCTGATCGACATGCCGGAAACCCATCTGGACATGGTGCGGGCCGGTATTGCCATTTACGGGCTTTACCCCTCCGCCGAAGTGAACCGGCAAAAAGTTTTCCTTAAGCCAGCCATGGCCTTTAAAACCCGTGTGGCCCAGGTAAAAAAGGTGCCGGCCGGGTTTACCGTCAGTTACGGCGCCACCTACACCGTTCCCGCGCCCACCACCCTGGCCGTGGTGTCGGTGGGGTATGCCGACGGCCTGAACCGGCTGCTCTCCTCCCGTGGTTTTATGCTGGTCCGTGGCTGCCGGGTGCCGGTGGTGGGCCGGATCTGCATGGACCTGACCATGCTGGATGTGGGCGGGGTGCCGGATGTGGCGGTGGGGGACGAGGTGGTGATCTTCGGCTCCCAGGACGGGGCTTTTATCGGCGCGGACGAGATCGCCGATGCCTTGAACACCATCAGCTACGAGGTGGTCACCTCCATCACCGGCCGGGTGCCGAGGGTGTATGTTAACGGCTCATCTTCCGATGCGCGGCGGTAAGCCTGTATTTTAGCGCAGTTGCTGGTTTTGAAGGGGCCAACCCCCTGTCCCTCGACCCCTTGAATCCCGGAACCCTGCACTCCCCACTAAATCGGAGAAGGTCCATAAAAGCAATGTTCGGGAACTAAAGCTTTTCCTTGATTTCTCGCCAGAAATCACCGACCCCTTCTTTCCAGCCGTCTATATAGGTCTTTACAAACTCGTTGACGCACACCGGATCGCTGCCCACGGCATAGTCCATGATGTCGTCCTGGGCAATGACGCCGGCAAAATAGTCGCCCAGAACCCGGTCCTGGGTCGGTTTTTCATCCGGTATCCAGCGCAGGGCATACTGAAGATCGTCGTAGTGGGCGTTCTTGGCCCATTTCAGACCATCCTTGCGGCCCACGTCATAATAGTTGTTTTCCGACTGGGATTTTTCCTTGCGGAGCCGCTCAATGACGGCCGACTGGTCCAGCTCCTGCTGAATTCGGGACTGAAAGTCTTCTTTTTTCTGGATCAGCGTGGAGACGGCTTTCTGGAAAACATTTGAAAAATTAAACGAATCCCGCCATTTGGACATTTTTTCATACAGGTCCTCAGGCACACTGATGGTAACTTTTCGAGCCATACGGCACCTCCTTTTTGGGTTGTTCCACAACAGCGTATCGGCACGTTCAATACGTGTCAATATTAAAAAGGGGTGTCTTTTGTTTTTTATGTGCTCTTGCGGCGGCTATGTGCAGGTGTTTTTACCCAGCCCGGATGTTTCATGACAGGGCCGGGTTAAAATAAGGGGCGATTCCATCAACCGTTTTATGTTACACTCAAAAAAATTAAATAGACAGGAGAAGCAAAAAACACCAAATGCAGACCGAACAGAACACACAGACAAAAAAAAGACCTTCCCGAAAACGGCGCAGCCGGGCCGATAAACCGGACACGCCGGACACGCCGGCGCCTGTTGCAGACGATGCCGAGCCGTGGGACAGTTCACAGTTTGACGTGCCCCCGGACAAAAACCGGACCCGCTTTCACGACATGGACCTGCCCGATGCCCTGATGCATGCCGTTTACGACATGGGCTTTACCTACTGTACGCCCATTCAGGCGGAGATCCTGCCCAGCACCCTTGCCGGCAGAGACGCCTTTGGCCGGGCCCAGACCGGCACCGGCAAGACAGCCGCCTTTCTGATCTCCATTCTCACTCACATCCACAACAATCCTATTGCAGCCGCACGGAAACCGGGAACGCCCCGTGCCCTGGTCCTGGCGCCCACGCGGGAGCTGGTTATTCAGATCGGCGAAGAGGCTCAACAGCTTGCCCGGTACCTTCCGGTCAACATCGTGTCGGTGTTCGGCGGCATGGATTTCAAGCAGCAGCAGGACCGGCTGACCCGGGAGTCGGTGGATATCATCGTGGCCACGCCGGGCCGGCTGCTTGATTTTTCCCGGCGCCGGGCCGTGATGCTGAAACAGGTGGAGATCCTGGTGATTGACGAGGCCGACCGCATGCTGGACATGGGATTTATTCCGGATGTGCGCAAGATTATTTACGCCACCCCCCAGAAGGGCAACCGCCAGACCCTGCTGTTCAGCGCCACCCTTACCGCGGCCATCACCCGGCTGGCCGCGGCATGGACCCGGGATCCGGTGCAGGTGGCCATTGAGCCGGAACAGGTGGCCGTGGATTCCGTGGACCAGGTCGTCTATATCGTCACCAGTGACCGAAAGCTTGCCCTGCTCTACAACATCATCGTTCAGCAGAACCTGAGCCGTGTCCTGGTGTTCTGCAACCGCAAGGACGCGGTCAGCCGCCTGGCCGACAGGTTGACCCGGTACGGCATCCGGTGCGAAATACTCACCGGCGATGTGCCCCAGCAGAAACGGTCCCGCCGGCTTGAGGATTTCAAGTCCGGAAAGATCCGCGTGCTGGTGGCCACCGATGTGATGGCCCGGGGCATTCATGTTGAAGACATGGACCACGTGGTCAATTTTGATCTGCCCCACGACCCGGAAGATTATGTGCACCGCATCGGCCGCACCGGCCGGGCCGGGGCCGTGGGCACCTCCATCAGCTTTGCCGACGAGCGGGATTCTTTTTATATTCCCGATATTGAAGATTTCATGGAGCGGCCCCTTCCCTGCATTGAGCCCGATCCCGCCTGGCTGGAGCTGCCGCCGCCGGCGGCCCCGAAAAAAGAGCGGCCCCGCAAAACAACGGCCCGCGCCGGCCGGGCGAAGAGCACACCGGAACCGTGACCGTTTGTCCCGGGCCGGCCAAAAAAGAGGCCCGGGGAACAACGGTGTTGTGCGCCAGAGGATTAACATCCCTGGCGCTGGTTTCTGTCCGGCGGCACTTCCGGTTAGTGCCCCGCCACACCCGCAACAGGAGACAGCAGAATGGCAAAATCAAGTGATGTAAAAAAAGACGAAAAGAAAAAGCCGCAGAAAAGCGCCAAGGAAAAAAAGCAGGCCAAAAAAGAGAAGAAAAAGAACAAAGAAAACCAGCAGCCCTGATTGAATGTTCCCGCCCGCCGGTTTTTCGGCCGTCATCGTTAACGGGTCCCAACCGGCGCCAGCCGCTTGCTTGTGCCGCCGGGCGGGCCGGCCCTTGTCAAAAAGCCCTTACAACAGCAAGATAAACCGTACTGACCATTGCGCCCAGAAGATTTGCCACCAGGTCGATGCAGGTGTTGTGGTAGCCGCCCACGCCGTCGGCCTGAAACAGCACCACGGCGGCAAATTCAATGATTTCGTTGACCGCGCCGATGGAAGATGCGGCCAGCACCAGCAGCACGCCAAAGACCAGGCGGCTGGCGCCGGGCGCAACAATGGACTTGAACACCGGGAAAACCAGCAGGGTCATGACCAGGTAGCAGAAAAAGTGGACAAACTGGTCATACTTGAGAATGTCGTAGGGGCTCCCCACAAGGGGAACAAGAACGACGTCATACAGCCGCGTACCATGGAGGTAGACGCCGCCTCCGGCCATGTGAAGGACCATCCAGGCAAAAAAACCCCACTTGGCGATCGCCGGCAGCCCAAACCGCCGGTTGAGCCAGAAGACGATGCCGATTAACACCACCAGGGTGACGGCATACAGCAGAAATTCGCAGTTGGCCTTAACAACAAACCAGAGCGTGGCGGCAGCCAGCACCACCAAAGACAGGGCAATGGGAAAATTTGTTTTCATGGTGCCCTTTTTACTGGATTGGATTGCGTTGCCGCCCTCGGCGGCGGGTTTTGCATTTTGTCCGGAAGTGTTCAGGGAGATGTTAACTTTTACACCTTTTACACAACAGCTATTTTACAGCCAAGGGCCTTTGTTACTTTACTGATTGTGATAAATTTTGGATTGCCGTCTTCAGCAAGAGACTTATACAGGCTTGCGCGGGTGACACCAGCCTTTTTAGCGACTTCGGTCATGCCTATTGCTCTGGCAGCGGTATTCAAGGCGTGAATGAAGTCGGATTCGTCGCCAGTGGCAGCAACCTCTTGCAGAAACCTGCGAATTTCTTCAGGGGTATTCAAATGTTCGACAATGTCAAAAGACTTTGTTTTAAGTTTCATGATTCAATACTCCAATTCCTTCAAAAGTGCGGTAACCTTTTCAATGTCTTTTTCCTGGCTGGACTTGTCACCACCCGCCGGCAGGAAGACCACCCTGCTCTCCTGGATGGTACAATAAATTCTGAGACCTGCGCCAAAGAAAAAGCGCAACTCAAACAGGCCAGGGCTGATTTGCTTAAAATCTCCGAAGTTGCCGTTTTCAACCCGAGCGAGTCTGGCTAAAACCCTTATTTTTACTGTGTATTCCTTCAGGCTGGAAAACCACTTGTCATATTGTGTTGTACTTCGGAGTTTGTATTTCACGCACCGAGTGTATCTTGTGGGATACATTTTGTCAAGGTGCTTTTGAATCGCCTAAGAAAGAAAATACAGAGGGCGAAAAGTGGAACCAAGGCTTTCCAACATTAATATTATTGTGATTCTCGTTTGGCTTCAGCCGCACTGGGGTGCGGCGCTCCCGGGACAGGGTTCCCGGGACGGTCAACCGGCTTCGTCTTTTTTCTGGGCCGCCTGAAGCAGCAGCTCCATGAGCCGGCAGGTGATCTGTCTGGGGATATCGGTGTTTGACAGCGGATTAAGTGTAAACAGCGGTTTTTCCCCGCTGTTTATCATAGCAATGGCCGCATCTTTTCCCGTCAGCGTTCCAAACGCTGCATCATACAGGACCCCTTCTTTGAAAAAAAACATTCCGTGTTTATCGTGCGCCAGGGCCACTTTGAGTGCGCAGGATTTCTGGTCCATTTCAATCAACTGAAGAAAGCTGGAAACCGAGATACCATGAACGGTTCCGGCAGCCGGCCTGGTTTTGATGCTTTTTCGAATAATGGCAACCAGCGCCTGAATATCAAAAGGCTTTTGCAAAAAGGCCACTTTGTAACACCTCCACGGCTTTCTGGCCGCTGTTTACCAGGATCAGTTCGAATTCATCTTTATACTTGTTTTGAATTCGGCGCAGCAGGTCCAGAATCTGTTCACTGTCATCAACAATAAGAATTTTGTCCATGTGCTCACCGCTTTGTGTCTATTGGGCCATCAGATGGGTCACGGCCTGCTCCAGGCCGTCTAAAGAGAGTTCAAACATGGGAAACACCTGCCGGATCATGCTGATGGTCTGGGTGTAGTCCCA
>JAXHVI010000054.1:0-2189 GCA_034189195.1 Thermodesulfobacteriota bacterium
CACTTTCGGCCGGGACCGGGCGGTGCTCACCCCCCACCCCGGCGAAATGGCCCGGCTCTGCGGTATGACCGTCGATCAGGTGCAAAACGACAGAATCCGGTGCGCCCAGGACTTTGCCCGAACCCACCACGTCCACCTGGTGCTCAAGGGGGCCGGTACGGTCATCGCCCATCCCGACGGCACGGTGTTTGTCAACCGCACCGGCAACCCGGGCATGGCCTCCGGCGGCATGGGAGACGTGCTGACCGGTGTCATTGCGGGCCTGATCTGCCAGGGATACGACATCGGAATTGCGGCCCGGATGAGCGTGTTTCTTCACGGCCTGGCCGGAGACATCGCGGCAAAAAAGACAGGAGAAACCGGGCTGATGGCCTCCGACGTGTCGTCCGCCCTGCCCCGGGCACTTCAAACCCTTGAAAGCAACGCCCATGACCGGTTTGCCGACTGTTTTCCGACACAGATCAAACTCGCCTGAAGAGACCCAGGCCCTGGCCGAACGAATCGGCCGGCTCTGCGCGACCGGCGCTGTCATCGCCCTGACCGGCGACCTGGGCAGCGGCAAGACCGCCTTTGTCCAAGGCCTGGCCAGGGGCAGGGGGGTTTCTGATACCTGTCCGGTCACCAGCCCCAGCTATACCCTGGTCAACCAGTATTCCGGCACCGGCGGCCAAACCCTCTGCCACATCGATCTTTACCGCCTGGTCCACCCGGACCAGATCGAGGACCTGGGCACGGACGAACTGATGGACGGGGGCCATGTGACGGCCATTGAGTGGGCCCACAAATTCGGGCCGGATTTATGGAAGGAAGATATTGACATCACCCTTGATATCGTGGAAGATACCGTGCGCGATATTTGCGTGACCCCCCGCACGGCAACGGGGGAAGCGCTGGTCGAACAGCTGATCAAAGCAAACGCGTAGGGGCAGACCGGTCTGCCTGTCCGGTCGCCGGGTGGACACCGGGGTTTTCCCTGCTGACGGGAGGAGAAATTATCATGAGCCTTGTGGTTCAAAAATTCGGCGGCACATCGGTCGCCAATATCGAAAAAATCCGCAACGTGGCCAACCGGGCCATCAGCACCGCCACCGCGGGCAACCAGGTGGTGGTGGTGCTGTCGGCCATGGCCGGCGTCACCGACAGCCTGATCAACCTGGCCAACCAGGCTGCTGAAGACCCGGACGGCAGGGAACTGGATTCTCTTCTCTCCACCGGCGAGCAGACCACTGTGGCCCTTCTGGCCATGATGCTCACCGACATGGGGTACAAGGCCCGGTCCCTGCTGGGGTTCCAGGCGGGAATCCGCACCAATGCGGCGGCTACCAAGGCCCGGATCATCAGCATCGACGCGGAAAAAATCCGCACGTTGCTGGCCGGCGGCTATATCGTGGTGGTGGCCGGGTTCCAGGGCATCGACGATGACGGCAACATCACCACCCTGGGCCGGGGCGGGTCCGACACCTCGGCCGTGGCCCTGGCCGCCAGCATCAAGGCCGACGTGTGTGAAATCTACACCGACGTGGACGGGGTCTACACCACCGATCCCTCCATCTGTGAAAAGGCCAGAAAACTTTCCCGGATTTCCTACGACGAAATGCTGGAGATGGCCAGCCTGGGCGCCAAGGTGCTCCAGATCCGGTCGGTGGAGTTTGCAAAAAAATACAACGTGCCCGTTCACGTAAGAACATCTTTTGGCGAGGAGGAAGGAACCATGGTGCTGCAAGAAGACACCGGCATGGAAGAACTGGTCATCTCCGGGGTAACCTGCTCAAAGGGCGAGACCCGGATCACATTCAAAAAGGTGGCGGACGTGCCGGGCGTGGCATCCGAAATTTTTGGCCCCATTGCCGAGGCCCGCATCCTGGTGGACATGATCATTCAGAACACACGGGCCGGGGGCCAGACCGACCTGACCTTCACCGTTCCCAGGGGGGACTATAAAAAAGCCTTGGCCATTGCCCAGGAAACCGGCAAGGCCATCGGCGCGGAAGAGGTGATGGGCGCGGAAAACCTGGCCAAGGTGTCGATCATCGGCGTGGGCATGAAAAACCACTCCGGCGTTGCTTCCACCATGTTCTCCACCCTGGCCGCCGAGGGTATCAACATTCAGATGATCAGCACCTCGGAAATCCGCATCTCCTGCGTGGTTGAAGAAAAATACGCCGAACTGGCCGTGCGCGTGCTGCACA
>JAXHVI010000055.1:0-10638 GCA_034189195.1 Thermodesulfobacteriota bacterium
CCTGTATGAAAAACAGCGGGCCGCCTATGCCCACATTCGCGAGGTGTACGACCGGTATGCCCGGACCCTTGACCTGGCCTGTAAAAAGGGGTGCGCCGCCTGCTGCACCATCAATGTGACCCTGACCTCCCTGGAGGCCTGCGCCATTGCCGACCGGCTGGACGCGCTGCCCCGTGGCGACCGGCTGTGGGACAGGGTTGTGGCGGCCAGTGAGTCCCGGCGGTTTTCCCCCCAATCAACCTTCAACCGGATCGCCCGGTATTATGCCGACGGGGTGGAGCCGCCGGCCGAGGAGACCCCGGACCCGGCATGGGGGCCCTGCCCGCTGCTGATGGCGGACGGGTCCTGCCCGGTTTACGAGGTCCGTCCCTTTGCCTGCCGGTGCATGGTGTCCCAGACCGCCTGCGATGCCGCCGGTTCGGCTGCGGTCTCTTCTTTTACCGTGACCGTGGGAACGGTGATGCACCAGTATATCGAGCATATTGACCGGGCCGGCGTTTCCGGCAACCTGACGGACCTGCTGCTCTGCCTGCGCCCCCGGCACGCCAGGGATGCCTGTAAGGCCCTTGTCCCAAAGGATTTGCGTGAAAACTTTCCCGCCAACACCTTGACGGTCGCGCTTCTGGCCGGGCCGGAGGACAAAGAACGGCTGGCGCCGATCCTTGATGACTTAAATCGTTTCCGGTAAGTCATTCTACGCCGGTCCGCAGGATGGCAAGGTAGTAAATTCATATTTTTCAGCCTTCCATAGGCATCTGAAAATTAAAAGAAAAAAGCCGCCTCTCCACCGCGAAAATTTTTCTGAAAAAGTAAAAAAATATCTTTACTTTCTTTTTTTCAGGTCCATAATTGTTCCCAAGTAAGTCATCATAAACAACCTTGATATGATGCAAAGGGGGAAAAACAATGTACTTACCCATGGACAGCCAGACAATCCGGTCCTTCGTGCAGGAGCACGAAACCGAAGACGAACCTCCCGACCCGCGGCAGGACGACGAACCTCCCAGTCCGTCGCTGACCTGCCTTTCCACGCATTCCTCTTTTCATGTTTCGGCCCTTGCGGCCGAGGCCTCCTGCCAGGCTGTTTTACCGTCCCTGTTCAATTCAAAAACCCGGGATTTCCGGCACCGGTTTTATCCCGGCCTGCCGGATGCCCGGTGGAACAGCTGGCACTGGCAGCTTCAGAACCGGATCTGTACCCCCACCGCGCTTTCCCGGTTTCTGGACCTCTCTCTGGATGAGATGGGGGTGTTTGCCGAGCTGAAGACCAAGCTGCCCCTGGGCGTTACCCCCTACTACATGAGCCTGCTGCACGGCAGCGAACCGGGCCATCCGCTGCGCCGCACGGTGGTGCCCACGGTCCATGAGTTTTTCAGGCTGCCCGGAGAGGAAAACGACCCCCTGGGTGAAGAGGGCCATACCCAGGTGCCCGGCCTGGTCCACCGTTATCCGGACCGTGTGCTGCTGCTGGTCTCCGGCTTCTGTTCCACCTACTGCCGGTACTGCACCCGCTCCCGCCTGGTGGGCCGGGGGAAAATATACCCGTCCCGGTCCCGGCTGGAAAAGGCCATTGACTACATTCGGAACACGCCCACTGTTCGGGATGTGCTGCTTTCCGGCGGGGACCCGCTGACCCTCAGCGACGCCAAACTGGACTGGATCCTGGGAAGGATTCGGGAAATCCCCCATGTGGAGATCATTCGCATCGGCACCAAGGTGCCGGCGGTGCTGCCCCAGCGGGTTACCCCGGAACTGGTGCGTGTGCTGCGCAAGTATCACCCGCTCTGGATGAGCCTTCACTTCACCCACCCGGAGGAGTGTACGCCCGAGGCCTATGACGCCTGCGCCATGCTGGCCGACGCCGGTATCCCCCTGGGCTCCCAGACCGTGCTGCTCAAGGGCATCAACGATGACGTGGCCACCATGAAGGCCCTGATGCACCAGTTGATGCGCATGCGGGTCAAGCCCTACTACCTGTACCAGTGCGACCCGGTGGCCGGGTCGGGCCATTTCCGTACGTCGGTGGCCAGGGGACTGGAGATCATTCGGGGGCTGCGGGGTCACACGTCGGGGTATGCCGTTCCCACCTACGTGATCGACGCCCCCGGCGGCGGCGGCAAGATTCCGCTGCTGCCCAACTACGTGGTATCGTCCAGCGACGCCGGGGTGGTGCTGGAAAACTATGAGAACCGGCTGTTTACCTATCCCAACCCCGTGGGCTGCCCGGACGGGGGGTGCGGTTCGGACAACGGACTTGAAGGGTGTGTCTGAAAATGAGCGAAGGAGTTGTGCTTTGCCGGCTGTGTGCGTCCGTGGGGCCGACCTGTTGCCAGGGAGTCCTTCGGGACATCTATATTACAAAGGGGGACCTGGAGCGGATCGCCGCTTACCGAGGCTGTGACGACTTTTACGAATTCCGGCCCCCGGCCGATCCGGATTATCTGGACAACAGCAACGACCCGGTCTGGCAGGCCGCTGTCTTCCGGATCGACGGCACCCGCCGGGTGCTGAAGAAGAATGGGGCCGACTGCCTGTTTCTGACGGCTGACGGCTGTACCCTGCCCATGCATATCCGGCCCCTGGTATGCCGGCTTTATCCCTACGATTATGATGCCGCGGGCCTTCACGAAGCCTTTGCCGCCGGGTGCCCCGTCCACCTTGTGCCCCCGAACCGGACCCTGGGCCAGTGCCTGCAAATGGCCATGCCCGATATTCTTCGCTGGCACCAGGCCCTGTATGCGGAACTGCTCATGGAACAGGCGGACGCGGCAATAACGGTCCGAACCCTTTCAGTGTGATGGAAATGCTTGGCCGATCCAACGGTTTGTGGTTTAATAACCCTCATGCGCGTTCTTGTCCTCTACAACAGTGTCACCGATCAGAAGGCACCGGACGCCCTGGATGTGTTGTCCCAGGTCGGGGCCGTATCCGGCGCCCTTGCAGACCTGGGCCACGAACCCGTTCCCCTGGCCTGCGGCCTGGACCTGGAGGCGTTGCGCCGGGACGTGGTTTCCCTCTGCCCGGACCTTGTTTTTAACCTGGTGGAGTCCTTAAACGGCCAGGGCCGGCTGATCCACCTCGCGCCCATTCTGCTGGAGGCCATGGGCATTCCCTATACCGGTTCTTCGGCCTATGTAATCTACCGCACCTCCAACAAGACGGCGGCCAAGGACCACATGAGCCAGTGGGGCGTGGCCACCCCCTCATGGATCGGCCCCGCCTCGCTGCTTCAGATTCAGCGGACCCGAGTCAATCCCGCGGAGCGGCTGCCCAACCAGTCATGGATCATCAAGTCGGTGTGGGAACACGCCTCCTTCGGCCTGGACGAGAATGCCGTGGTCTGCCCTGACACCCTGGGCGATATTCTGAACATGCTGAAACAGCGGGCCCCGGTTCTGGGCGGGGACTGCTTTGCCGAACATTACATTCCGGGCCGGGAATTTAACGTGGCCCTGATAGAAGAGGCGGGCAAGCCCAGGGTGCTGCCGGTGGCCGAAATCCGGTTTGAGAATTATGACAACGATAAACCCGCCATTGTCTGTTACCGGGCCAAATGGGAGCCCGGCTCCTTTGAGTGTCTCAACACGGTCCGCTCTTTTGATTTCTCCGCTTCAGACGGTCCCCTGCTGGAAGGGGTGACTTCCATTGCCCGCCACTGCTGGGGCCTGTTCCACTTAAAAGGGTATGCCCGGGTGGATTTTCGCGTGGATGACTGCGGCAACCCCTGGGTGCTGGAGGTCAACGCCAACCCCTGTATCTCTCCGGACGCCGGTTTTGCCGCGGCCCTGGAACAGGCCGGCATTCCTTATACCCAGGCCATTGACGCCATTGTCCAGGCCACGCCGGCCAGGTCCGCGGCAGTAAAGCCTGCTGAAACGGTCCTGCCGCCGGAACGCGACGGCCAGGGGTTCCGGTACGAAGTGACCGGTACCGACCCGGCCGGGGTGCGCCTGCTCACTTCAGCCACCGGGTTTTTCTCGGCCGAGGAGATTGAGACGGCCGTGGAACTGGTGTGTGAACGCCTGTCTAAGGGCCCGGCCTGCGGCTACGCGTTTGTGTTCCGCGAAGATGAAAAGGGCCGGCTGCTGGGATATGCCTGTTTCGGCCCGGTTCCCTGCACCCGGTCCAGCTATGATCTTTACTGGATCGCCGTGCACCCGGATGCTCAGAAAAACGGCCTGGGCCGGGCACTGATGGCCGAAGCCGAGCGGCTTATCGCGCGGGCCGGCGGCACGCAGGTTTACGCGGACACTTCAGACCGGCCTCAGTACGCGCCCACCCGGCGTTTCTACGAGCGGTGCGGATATGCCCGGGTGGCCGGGATGCCGGAATTCTACGGCCCGGAAGACGGCAAGGTTGTTTTTGAAAAAAAGCTTCCCCCGGCCGTCTGATCCCCCTGCGTCATTGCGCCAGCGAAGCAATCTTAAGCGCACTTGAATCCCCCCTGGAGATTGAGATTGCTTCGTCGCTGACGCTCCTCGATGACGTGAAACGGCTTCGTCGCTGGCCCCACGGCGCTTCAGCTCCCCTGAGTTTGCCAGTCTTCCTTCGGCGGATTAAAGTACCCGAACCGCACCCACGCCGCCGCCCGCCTTACTTTTTTCTGCCACGCAGGAATACCCATGGGCCGGGAGGACAAACCGCCAAGTCCCATTTTCTCCATGTACCAGTCCGGATCAATATTGAGGTTCCGCATCTGAATGTAGTCCACGCGGAACCGCCGGACCAGATCAATCAGGGCCGCCGTCTCTTCCGGATCATCGGTCAGGCCGGGAAAGATAAAATAGTTCAAGGATATCCACCTGCCGTGGCGCCGCATCACGTTCATGGATTCCAGAACATCTTCAAATGCGTAGCCGCGCGGCGCGTAATAGGCAAGGTAAAGGGCCTTTTGCGCGCTGTTCAGGCTGACCCGAATGCTGTCCAGCCCGGCGGCACAGAGCCGCTCCACCACATGGGGAAGACTGGCGTTGGAGTTGAGGTTGATGGTGCCGGCGGATGTGCGTTTCCGGATTTTTAAGATGGCCGCCTCGATCACCTCCCCCTGAAGCAGGGGCTCTCCCTCGCATCCCTGGCCGAAGCTGATGACCGGCCGGGGGGCAGTGTCAAGATGCGGCACCGTGAATTCCACAATTTCTTCGGGTGTGGGCACAAAGGAGAGCCGGTCCTGGGTTACGGGCACGCCGCTGGTTTTCGGCTGCCAGGAGATACAGCCCAGGCACCGGGCATTGCAGGATATGCTGGTGGGCACCGGGCACTCCCACCGGTTCTGAACAAAATTCTGGGCCGCCGGACAATGGTAGCGGCGCACGCAGTTTTGCACCAGGTGCTCCACCAGCCGGTTGTCCGGATACCGTTTCAGGGTGCGGACGGCCCCGGCTTCGATCACCCGGTCGTCCATCTGGAAAAGATCCTGGCGAATGTCGGCATCCACCCGGCAGGCGGCAACAACAAACCGGCCGGCGTGCCAGCCCACGGCGGTATAGGCAAACAGGGGCAGCTTTGTCGCCCGGTTTTCTACCCGGCAGGCGGCCAGCAAAAGCTGGGAGTAGGCCGGGGCCATGAAGGCCGCCACAGCGATCACCGGTTCCCCCTCATAATGGGTCACCGGCACAAAGCGCTTTTGGATGGGATCATATCCCACCGGCACCCGGCCGGGAAGCTCAAACAGGCTGCTGCCGTGGGGCAGGGGGATCAACTCCGGCTTTGCGGGCCGTTTTAAAATATCGCGCTGCCGGCCCGCCATCTCCAGGTCCGGAATCTCAAACACCCGGCCCTGGCCGTCGCTGACCACCAGCCGGGGGGCTGTGTGCCGGTTGCCGGAGCCGGATGCCCGTTTTTGCCGCTTTTTCTCCACCCCAAAATCCTTTCAGGTCCTGCCGTGTTTCAATCGTGTGCGCCATCTTAATCAATGCCGCCCCGATGATGCAACGGGCTTTTGCAGAGAGGTTATTCGAAAATATTCAGCGGCCCCAATCCTCTTCTAATGATTTCAGGTTCTTCATCGACAAATGAGAGAATGCTGGAAGGCTGGCACGGCACCGGTCCGCCGTCGACTACGATGTCGAGCAGCTTGCCGAAGTGGTCGTGAATCAGTTCCGGGTCGGTATATACCCCCTTGTCCGGCAGCTTGGCCGTGGTGGAGATGACCGGGTTGCCCAGGGCACGGACAATGGCCATGCAGATGGCGTTGTCCGGCACGCGGATGCCGGCGGTCTTGCGCTTGGACACCATGGTCTTGGGCAGGGGCCGGGATCCTTCCAGAATAAAGGTGTACGGCCCGGGCAGCAGCCGCTTCATGGTGCGGTAGGCATAATCCGTGACCTTGGCGTATTCGCTGATGTCCTTGAGATCGCAGCAGATAAAGCTGAAAGGCTTGCTTTTGTGGCGCTGCTTGATCTGGTATATCTTTTCCACGCTTTTCTTCTGCATGATGTCGCAGCCGATGGCGTAAAACGTGTCGGTGGGAAAGGCGATGATCCCCCCCTGGCGAAGGCTGTCCACCACCTTGGCAATCAGCCGCTCCTGTGGATTCTGGGGATTGATTTTCAACAGCATGGCACACCTCAGGATTTTGGATTTTGAAAACATTTAACCTGATTGCCGCGTATTGTCAAATCAAGAGTTTACCGGAAAAACCGTGGAACCGCCATCAACAGATGCAGGCCCGAAAGCATCGTCAAAAACGTTTTTGCGGAGGAGGAAAACCCGGATGGAGGCTTTTTACAGCACTGTCATCAAAAATAAAAGATTGTACGGCACCCTGCTTTTGTGCTATTGGAACTTTTATTTTCAAAAGAAGGGCGCAGCCGTTTTCTACTGTTCGTTTACCTATCAATAACAGATTGTTGTAATATTAAAGGCATGGTTGGGAGGCCTGCAGCGTATGAAAATCACCCCGGAGGAAACCTACTCATTTGACGATGTATTATTAATTCCAAACTATTCCGATGTGTTACCAGAAGACGTGAACACCACGACCCGTCTCACCGTGGACTTATCGGTCAATATTCCCATTGTCAGTGCGGCCATGGACACGGTCACCGAATCGGCCACGGCCATCAGCATGGCCAGGGCAGGGGGCCTCGGTTTTATTCACCGGAACATGAGCATAGAGGCCCAGGCCATCGAAGTGGGCAGGGTCAAAAAATCGGAAAGCGGCATGATTGTTGATCCGGTGACCACCGGGCCCAACGAGTCCATCGGCGCTGTGCTCAGTCTGATGAAGGAGTATAACATCTCCGGCGTGCCCGTGGTTCAGGGTGACAAGCTGGTGGGCATCGTCACCAACCGGGACCTGCGGTTTGAAGGCGACCTGGACAGAAAGGTCTCGGAAGTGATGACCAGCAAGCTGATCACGGTTCCCGAGGGCATCACCCTGGAGGAGTCAAAGGAGCTGCTGCACCGGCACAAGATTGAAAAACTGCTGGTGGTGGACAAAAAGGGCTGCCTGGCCGGCATGATCACCATGAAGGACATTGAAAAGCTCAAGAAATATCCCCACGCCTGCAAGGACGAACTGGGCCGGCTCCGGGTGGGGGCCGCCATCGGCGTGGGCAGGGAGGCCATGGAGCGGGCCGGGGCACTGCTCAAGGCCGGGGCTGACGTGATTGTGATCGACACCTCCCACGGCCATTCTCAGAACGTGATCGACACGGTCAAGACCCTCAAGCAGACCTTCAAGCCGATCCAGGTGATTGCCGGAAACGTGTGCACGGCCAAGGGGGCCGAAGCCCTGATCGAGGCCGGTGTGGACGGGGTCAAGATCGGCGTGGGCCCGGGCTCCATCTGCACCACCCGGATCGTTGCCGGGGTGGGCATGCCCCAGCTCACCGCCATTCTCAACTGCCGGTCGGTGTCCAACAAGACCGGCGTCCCCCTGATCGCCGACGGCGGCATCAAGTATTCCGGCGACATTACCAAGGCCCTGGCCGCCGGGGCTCACACCGTGATGCTGGGCGGGCTGCTGGCCGGCACCGAAGAGAGTCCCGGTGAAACCATCCTTTTCCAGGGCAGAAGCTACAAGGTTTATCGCGGCATGGGGTCGGTGGAGGCCATGAAACAGGGCAGCAAGGACCGTTACTATCAGACCAACGAGGTGGAGGACAGCCAGCTGGTGCCCGAGGGCATTGTGGGCCGGATTCCCTACCGCGGCACCGTGTCCGGCAACATCACCCAGCTGGTGGGCGGGCTCAAGGCCGGCATGGGCTACCTGGGGTGCCGGAACGTGGATGAACTGCGCGAACGGGGGCGGTTTGTGAAGATCAGCGCCGCCGGCCTTCGGGAGAGCCACGTGCATGACGTGATCATCACCAAGGAAGCCCCCAACTACCGCGTGGACTAACCCGGATATTTCACGAGTTGATTTGGCCGCAGATGCAAGGCGCGGGACATGAAGCTGTAGTTAATCTACCGCGAATGTCCCGCAACACAGCAGATGCGGCCAAGGCGACTCGCCCGAAGGGTGAAATTTTCGACATAAAAATTGATATAAAATGCCTCAAGTCGCCCGTGACAGTTTGTATTTTTAAAAATCGTTCGAATTTTACTTTAATATACTGCTTTTTATATAAAATTTTATACATGTCGAAAAAATTCATGAAATATTCGGACTAAAGAGAAAAGGCAGAACATGATCTCCCCGGTGACCGGTCCTGATTTTGTCCATCTGCACGTTCATACCGCCTACAGCCTTTTGGACGGCATCATTCGCATCGAAGCCCTGATGAAGCGGGCCGTTGAATACGGCATGGGCGCCGTTGCCATCACCGATCACGGCACCATGTTCGGTGTGGTCTCCTTTTACAAGGAGGCGGTCAAAGCCGGTATCAAGCCTGTCATCGGGTGCGAGTGTTATGTGGCGCCCCGTACCATCAGCGACAGAACCCCAATGGATCACGACGGCCTGTCCCACCTGGTGCTGCTGGCCGAAACCATGGAGGGATACCGCAACCTGTGCAGCCTGGCCAGCATCGCCTCCCTAAAGGGGTTTTATCACAAGCCCCGCATCGACAAGGAGCTGCTGAAACAGTACGGCAAGGGCCTGATCGGCCTGTCCGCCTGCCTCAAGGGGGAAGTGGCCCAGCGCCTTCTGGAGGGCAACACCGAGGCCGCTGACCGGGCGGCCCGTTTCTACCAGGAGGCGCTCGGTGAAAACAGCTTTTTCCTGGAGGTCCAGAACAACGGCATTCCCGAGCAGACACGGCTCAACGCGGCCCTGCGCGATATGAGCGATCGGCTCTCCATTCCCCTGGTGGGCACCAATGACTGCCATTACCTGGACCGGGAAGACCACAACATTCACGCCCTCTCCCTCTGTCTTCAGACCGGCAAGACCATTCACGACCCCGACCGGTTCCGGTTCGAAACCGATCAATTGAATTTCAAGCCCAAACACGAGATGTGCGCCTTTCTGGAACCCTTTCCGCATGCGGCCGCCAATACCGTGGCCATTGCCGACCGGTGCACCGTGGAGCTTGATTTCAAGACCCTGCATTTCCCCGTGTTCGCAACCCCCCGGGGCAAGACCGTGGACCAGCTGTTTGAGGAAACGGTGCGGGACGGCTTTGCCCGTCGCCTGAAGGCCGTGGCTCTCAGAAATCCGGATTTTGACCGCGAGGTCTACGACCGGCGGCTGGAATATGAACTTTCAGTGATCAAGGACATGGGCTTTCCCAGCTATTTTCTCATCGTGGCCGATTTCATCGCCCATGCCAAGGAAAACGGTATTCCCATCGGCCCGGGCCGGGGGTCTGCCGCCGGCAGCATCGTCTCTTACGCCATGGGGATCACCGACCTGGACCCCATCGAGCACGGCCTTTTGTTTGAGCGGTTTTTAAATCCCGAACGAAAGAGCATGCCGGATATTGACGTGGATATCTGCATCATCGGCCGGGAGCGGGTTTATCATTACCTTGTGGAAAAATACGGCGGCAGCGACCACGTGGCCCAGATCATCACCTTCGGCTCCATGAAAAGCCGGGCCGTGATCCGGGACGTGGGCCGGGTGATGGGCATTCCCCTGTCCGACGTGGACCGGATCGCCAAGCTGATTCCCATGAACAAAAGCCTTGACGAGGCCCTGGCCGAAGAGCCGGACCTGAAAAAACTGGTGGACTCCCGGCCCGACTTTGCCGAACTCATAGCCGCGGGCCGGGCCCTTGAAGGCATGCCCCGCCACGCCTCCACCCACGCCGCCGGCGTGGTCATCGGCGACAAGCCGCTCACCGAATACCTTCCCCTCTACGCGGTCAAGGAAAACGAGGCCCTCACCCAGTACGACATGAAGTGCGTGGAGGCCATCGGCCTGGTCAAGCTGGACCTGCTGGGCCTGCGCAACCTCACGGTGATCGCGGACACCTTGAAAATTCTTCGGCAGCAGGGCCGGCGGGTTCCGGACATGTCTCACCTGGACCTGGCCGATGAGAAGACCTACCAGCTGCTCTGCGCGGGCAAAACCACCGGCGTGTTCCAGCTGGAGAGCGCGGGGATGAAGGATCTGCTGCTGAAACTGAAGCCCACCACCTTTGCCGATATCACGGCCCTGGTGGCCCTTTACCGGCCCGGTCCCATGGGCAGCGGCATGCTGGTCGATTTCGTGGAGTGCCGCCACGGCCGCAAGCGGGTGGAATACCTGAT
>JAXHVI010000056.1:0-6416 GCA_034189195.1 Thermodesulfobacteriota bacterium
AACGCCACCGCCGGCGACCTGCTGGCCCTGATGGAGACCGTTCAGCGGCGGGTGGCCGACAGGTTCGGCGTGACCCTGGAACCGGAGGTGACCATTGTCGGTCAATAAACCCATACTCAAGCGGCCGGCCTCGGTAAAGGCCGTGCAGAAACCGGCCCGGAAAAACGCCCCCCGCCGGCCGGTCCGGCAGGGGGCCGTGCGCGTGCTGAGGGTCGCGGGGCTTGTGACGGCCCTGCTGGCGGTCAGCATCATCTTTGTGGCGGGATACGGGTTTCTGACCGGCTGTGAATATTTTACCACTCAAACCATTCGGGTGGAGGGAAACGAGGTGCTTGCGCGGGAGGAGGTGGTCCGGGCATCGGGTGTTCAGCCGGGGGACAACATCCTGGCCGTCAACCTGGCGGTTGTGCGCCGGCGGCTGCTGGCCGAGCCCTGGATCGCGGAAGCCGAGCTCTACCGGGAGTTTCCCGGCACCCTGACCATTCGCATTCGGGAACATGTCCCCATGGCGGTGGTGGACCTGGGCAGCCGGTTTTTTATCAGCGACGCGGGGGTGATCTTCAAGCGCGTGGAACCGTCCGACCCGGACACGCTGCCGGTGATTTGCGGCCTGGACTACAGTGATATCGATGCCGACGGCCGGCCGGCAAGCAGGGCGTTTCTGGCCGCCCTGGAGGTGCTGGACACCGGCACGCGGGTGGAAAAGTTTATCTGCGGCATGCGCGTTCGGACGATTCACGTGGACCCGGACACCGGGGTCACGATGCGCGCCTTTGATACGGTCGATGAAGTCCGGTTGGGATATGACGACTTTGTGGACAAGTTTCGCAGGCTCAACCGGGTAATGGCCCATTTTCGTAAAGAGCCGTCGCCGGAACATGTGGCGGTCATCGGCCTGCAATGGCCGGACCGCATCGTGGTGGCGCCCGGTTCCGGGGCCGCCTGCGCCAATCATTCCAAAAAGGGGGCAACATGCGGGAGCAGGACATAATCGTCGGCCTGGATATCGGCACGACAAAAATATGCACCGTGGTCGGTGAAAAAGACGGTGACAAGATCAATATCATCGGCATCGGCACCCACCCCTCGGAAGGGCTGCGCAAGGGCGTGGTGGTGAACATGGAGTCCACCGTGGCCTCCATCAAGAAGGCGGTGGAAGAGGCCGAACTCATGGCCGGGTACGAGATCTCCGACGTCTACGTGGGCATCGCCGGAGGCCACATCAACAGCTTCAACAGCCGGGGTGTGATCGCCATCAAGGGCCGGGAGATCACCGCCAACGATGTGTCCCGCGTCATTGACGCGGCCAGCGCCGTGGCCATTCCCATGGACCGGGAGATCATTCACGTGCTGCCCCAGGAGTACATCGTGGACGACGAGCCGGGCATTCAGAACCCGGTGGGCATGACCGGCGTGCGCCTGGAGGTGAAGATTCACATCGTCACCGGCGCCGTGACCTCGGCCCATAACATCGTCAAGTGCGCCAACCGGGCCGGGCTGAACGTCTGCGACATCGTTCTGGAGTCCTTGGCCTCGGGCGAGGCGGTGCTCACCGACGAGGAAAAGACCCTGGGAACGGCGCTGATCGACCTGGGCGGCGGCACCACCGACCTGGCCGTGTTTTACGGCGGCAACATCCGGCACACCTTTGTGCTGGCCCTGGGCGGCAACAACCTGACCAACGACATTGCCATCGGCCTTCGCACCCCCCACACCGAGGCGGAAAAGATCAAGAAGAAGTATGCCATTTCCGGGACGGCCGTCGGTATCGGCAGCGACGAGATAGAGGTGCGAAGCACCGGGGGCCGGGAACCCAAGAAACTGCCCCGCCAGATTTTAAGCGAAATCGTCACCCCCCGGGTGGAGGAGATCTTCACCCTGGTCAACCGGGAGATATTCAGTAAGGGCGCCGAGGAGCTGATCACCTCCGGCGTGGTGCTTACCGGGGGCACGGCCCTGCTGGAAGGGATATGTGACGTGGCCGAATCCATCATCAATCAGCCCACCCGCCTGGGCCGGCCGGCCGGCATCGCCGGCCTGGTGGACGTGGTGAACAACCCCATGTACGCCACCGGCGTGGGCCTGGTGATTTACGGGGCCCGAAATGACGGGGACCGAAAGTTCCGCATTCGGGACGCCAACATCTTCAACCGGATCATCGGCCGCATGCGGCGGTGGTTCAGGGATATTGTTTAATTGGAAACAGCATCACCATAACGGAACCCCCGGGGTTCCAACCGACCCAGTGAAAGGAGGGCGTATGGCTTTCTCATTTGTTGAGAGCGAAAAAAAGGCGAAAATCAAGGTAATCGGTGTGGGCGGCGCCGGCGGCAACGCCATTAACAACATGATCGACGCCGATCTCAAGGGCGTTGAGTTCATCGTTGCCAACACCGATGCCCAGGCCCTGGAGATGTCAAAGGCGCCGATCAAGATTCAGATCGGGGTCGAGGTCACCCAGGGGCTGGGGGCCGGCGCCAACCCGGAAGTCGGCAAGGAGGCGGCCATGGAGAACGCCGACGCCATCCGGTCCGCAGTGGAGGGCGCCCACATGGTCTTCATCACCGAGGGCGGCGGCGGCGGCACCGGCACCGGGGCGTCTCCGGTGGTGGCCGAGATCTGCAAGGAGCTGGGCATTCTCACCGTGGCCGTGGTCACCAAACCCTTCTCCTTTGAGGGCAAGAAGCGGGCCCGGCAGGCGGAAGAAGGGATTGCCGCGCTCAAAGGTCTGGCCGACACGGTGATCACCATTCCCAACGACCGGCTGCGGGCCATTGCCTCCAAGAGCGCCCGTATGGTGGACATGTTCCGCAAAGCCGACGAGGTGCTCCATCACTCGGTGCGGGGTATTTCCGACCTGATCATGGTGCCCGGCCTGGTGAACCTGGACTTTGCCGACGTCAAGACCATCATGTCCAAGGCCGGCATGGCCCTTATGGGCATCGGCGTGGCCCATGGCGAGAACCGGGCCGTGGACGCGGCGGAGCGGGCCATCGCCCATCCGCTGCTGGAAGATTTTTCCATTTCCGGCGCCAAGGGCGTGCTGATCAACATCACCAGCACCAGCGACATGACCTTTGAGGAGATGACCGAGGCGTCGGACCGCATTCACCAGGAGGTGGGTGACGACACCGAGATCATCTGGGGCCAGACCATCGACGAGTCCCTGGGCGACGAGATGCGCATCACCGTGATCGCCACGGGCATCGGCCAGGAAAAGGACGCGGTGGTGGACATCAAGCGGGGACGGGTCCGGGACATCACCCCCGCCGATCTTGAGAACATTTCGGTGCCGAGCCTGGAGAAGCCCACGTTCAAGCGGGTTCAGGAGGCTGTCGGCGAGTCGCCGGGGTCCTCTTACCGGGGCTACAAGGGCATCATCTACAGTGACGATGACCTGGACATTCCGACCTTTCTGCGCAAGAAGGCCGACTGAGGTCCGCGCCCGTTCGTTGAAGGCGGCTTTGTGCTTTCCGGTGTGTTGACGGTGCTGTCTCGGGTCGGTCGGTGTGTAAATGCCCGGATTGCGTGCAAAGCCGCTGAAGGCGGATGCAGGTGAGTTGTGCCGCCGTAGTCCGTTCGGGCGGCGTCGGTGTCATGTCTTTTTGTCAAAAAAGAGTTTTTATTTGATTCCGGCGGGTTTCTTTTTTGCACCGCAAAGGTGCAAAGTACGCAAAGGGCCATGTTTTCTGCTTCACACGCGGTGTTCATATGGTTCTTTGCGTTTTCTCGGTGAAGTTCATTTTTCGGGGTTCCCTTGTATTTTCCCGTTTGACTGATTCTCACAGCGCCGTATCGGACGGCTCCTGCCCGTCATCCCGGATCGGCACAACACCGGCGTACCGTTTTTCAATGCGCCGCACCACGACATACATTCCGGCAAACAGGGCCACGGCAATGCTCAGCAGCACGGGGTCCATGTCCGTGGCCGCGCTGCCGACCAGCACCATGGGCAGGGCCAGGACCAGCTGCACCGGCCAGGAGACCCAGAAGAAAAGGGGAAACCGAATACCGGCCAGGGGCTGCAGGTAGTTTTTTACCGCATAGGGAATGGGCAGCATGTTCATGATCAGGCAGAAGCTGGCCCGCCGGTGGGCCGGAATTGCCGGGGGCCTGTGGTTCCGCCGGGCCAGTATCGTTTCAATGGGGGTTTTCACGGCCCGGGCCAGTAAAAAAAAGACGGCCAGGTGAAACGGAATAACCAGGGCCGTGACCAGAACACCCAGCCCCATGGGAAAGACAATGCCGGCAAGGGCGTAGAACAGGCTGATGGGAGCCCCGACCAGGGGCAGCAGGGCCATGAGGCAGACAAACAGCCAGGGCGGTATCTCTTCATTGACAAGGGCCACCAGGTCTTTTACCGGAACGTACCGCCAGACCATGTACCCGAAAGCCGCCAGCAGCAGCACGGCCACGGCAAACAAAACCTGTTTTTTAGTGCGTGACAACGCCATGAAATCCCCGTTTTTGCGCCACAAAGCGCTGATTGACATGAACGGTGCATTCTAATATAAACGGGGCCTGATAACAAGGGGCCGATGATTCACAATTATAAAGAGGATGTCATGATCAAGATCAACGAACACTTTTTAAAACTCCAGTCCTCCTACCTGTTTTCAGAAATCGCCAAACGGGTAAGCGCCCACCAGGCAACCCATCCCGGTCAGTCCATCATCAAGCTGGGCATCGGCGACGCCACGCAGCCCCTGTGCCCTGCCTGCCTGGATGCCTTTCATAAAGCCGTTGATGAAATGGGTACGGCATCCTCTTTTCGCGGGTACGGGCCGGAGCAGGGATACGCGTTTTTGCGGGAAGCCGTTGCGGTCAACGATTACCGGGCCCGGGGCGCAGACATTCAACCCGACGAGGTGTTTATCAGCGACGGGGCCAAGTGCGACACCGGCAATTTTCAGGAGCTGTTTGCCACAGACATTCGGGTGGCCATTCCCGACCCGGTTTACCCGGTCTACCTGGACACCAATGTCATGGCCGGCCGCACCGGGGCCTTTGAAAACGGCCGGTACGGCAACATCGTCTATATGGACTGCACCGCGCAAAACAGTTTTCTGCCGGCCATCCCCAAAGAGCCGGCAGACCTGGTCTACCTCTGCTTTCCCAACAACCCCACCGGCGCCGTGGCCACAAGGGAATACCTTAAAGCATGGGTGGACTGGGCCACCGACGCAAAGGCCCTGATTCTTTTTGACGCCGCCTACGAGGCGTTTATCCGGGACCCGGCCATTCCCAAAACCATTTACGAAATCGAAGGGGCCCGCAAGGTGGCGGTGGAGTTTCGCAGCTTTTCCAAAACCGCCGGGTTCACCGGCACCCGGTGCGCCTTTTCCGTGGTGCCCAAGGAGTGCATGGCCTACGACACCAGCGGCAAGGCCCACGCCCTGCACGCATTGTGGAACCGGCGTCACTGCACCAAGTTCAACGGCGTCTCCTATCCCGTGCAGCGGGCCGCTGAAGCCGTTTACAGCCCCGAGGGCAAGGCCCAGACCAAAGAGATGATCAACGCCTACATGGCCAATGCCGACCGCATCACCGCGGCCATGGCCGGCATGGGCTTTTCATACGTGGGCGGGGACCACTCCCCCTACATCTGGGTGGATACGAAAACCGATTCCTGGGCGTTTTTTGATACCCTGCTGACAAAGGCCGGGGTGGTGTGTACCCCGGGCGGGGGCTTTGGAAAGTGCGGCGCACAGTATATCCGCCTGTCGGCGTTTAACAGCTACGCCAATGTGGATGCGGCCATGAAGCGTATAGCCGGGGTTTTCGGGAAGGCGTAACCTCCTTCCCCTCCCCATCCAAATCGGGATCGGTATCGGTATCGGAGTCGGTATCGAAATCGGATTTGTATGTGCCACAGGGCTTCTTTTGTTTGTCATTACCCGGCTTGCCTGCCGGGCCATAGCCCGCAGGGCGAAGGCCGGACCGGGTAATCCAGCATAAAATTGACCTGTTTCCGCATCCGTCATCACCCAACTTGATTGGGTGATCCAGTGTAAAATTGATTTTCATACCTTCCCTGTTTTTCCGTGTACTTTTCTTGGCGGCAAGAAAAGTACCAAAAGAACCGGCCCGTGCAGCTTGGCCTCGGGCTTGCCACGCCACAGGCGTGGCTACCCTCGCGCAAACGCTTTTTTCAGCCGCGAAAATGAACTCGCCCGCCTTCGGCGGTGCTCAAACAGCATTTTCGCTTTCTCCGAAAAAACCGCTTGCGCTCGGCTGCGCTGCAATGGGCGGAGTTGATTCGTTTATGTCCGGTTATTCCGTAAACTGCTGGGAGGGATTTCAGCTTTTACGCACTTGCAAAGAAAAAACTTTTCTTCCCCTTCCTGTTTGTAGTGACGCCGTCAGGCGTTTTGCAGCCGGTCATTTCCAATGCCCTTACGGGCACACTACAAACA
>JAXHVI010000057.1:0-10636 GCA_034189195.1 Thermodesulfobacteriota bacterium
CTGGAGCCTGAATGACGCGGCCTACCAGGTCCAAAGACGGGAGGACGGCACGCCCGTGCTGATGGTAAACGACCATGGAGAGTGGCGCGCCATTGAACAGGCAAACCCGGTGGAAAAAATTCTTTACCACAAGACGGAACACCAGGCGGAGAGCCCCCAGCGAGCGCCCCCGTTCGAATGCTGCAATCCGAACTTGTTTCCAGCCGGTTTCTGTATGTAATGGGCCAGATACTGCAACAATACCCAAGCCATCGCATTCGCACCGTCTCCTTTAGCGCCAAAGGGTATCCGCGCCGGGGGGAATTGCCGGTGATGGGCGTTTATATCCGTAAAAGCGGCACCGTGATTTTTAACCTGCTGCGCCATTTTGAAAACGCGGCCCAGATGGCCCTTGTGATTGATTCGGGCTTTTCCATCCACGGCCTGATATGGCACTCCATGCTTCGGACCCTGCTGCATGAGATTCACCACAGCCTGAACCTGCCCTACGGCGGTGAAGAGACCCGCTGTTAGAGGGGATTGCAAAGATTTCTTTAACGATGGGATTTCTCGCGGCGCGTTTCCGCGCCACTCGAAATGACAGCCGGGAAGAACGTCCGCCGCTGGATGGCATTGGGTCTTGTCCTTTCGAGGCAAAGCCGAGAAATCCCCCGGCTGCCGAGGAGAAACCGGATTTACCTGGATTCGCGCCTGGCGGGACGCCGGCCCGACCGGCTTTAATCTTGACACTCCGCAGGTTTTTCCCCATAATCAGGCAGTTTTCGGCCGAACGGCGACATCGGATAAAACGGACGGGGAGCGGGGCCATGAATGACGAGACAGCCCTCTATCAGCGATTGAGGGAAAATGAGGAGACCGCTAAAAAATTCTACGAGGTGGAAAAAAAGATCCTTTCCATTCTGCGGTTCAAGGACCTTTTCGACGCCCTGCTGACCGAAATCAAGGGCCAGTTCAACCTTCCCTACGTGTGGCTTTCCATCATTGAAAACAGCGAGGCCCATCACCTGATTGAGTCGATCGACGACATGGACCCCGAGCTCAAGGCCAGCATCAACATCATCGACAGAAGCGCCTTTTTCGCGTTGATCGGCCGGCAGACCGAACCGATCCTGGCCAATGACGGGCTGAAGCCATTTTTCAAGCTGCTGCCCGCGGACCGGCACTACCTGGTCAAGTCCATGGCCATTGCCCCCATCATGATGGACAGGGAGATCGTGGGCAGCCTCAACCATGGGGACGCGGCCCAGGACCGGTTTGAACCGGGCATGGACACCTCCCTGCTGGAACAGCTGGCCACCAAGGTGTCGCTCTGCCTCTCCAACGTGGCGGCCCATGAAAAGCTCAAGTTTCTGGCCTACCATGACCCCCTCACCGGCCTGCTCAACCGCCGGGTGATGGAGACGGCCCTGGCCCGGGAGACGGCCCGGGCCGGTCGCTACAACCTGCCCCTGTCCGTGGTTTTTCTGGACCTGGACTACTTCAAGAAGGTCAACGACACCCACGGCCATGAAACCGGGGACGCCCTGCTCAAACACCTGGCCGACCAGCTGGTGCATCAGTGCCGGGGAACCGACATCGTGGCCCGGTTCGCCGGAGACGAGTTTGTGCTCATCCTTCCGGAAACCGATGCCGGCCACGCCACGGCCCTGATGCACCGCATTCAGAAGCACCTGGCCGCCTCCCCGCTGGTGTGCGGCGAGACCGCCATTCCCGTTGTCATCACCTTTGGCGTGGCCTCCGCCATGGACCCTGATTTTCAAGGGAATGACCCGGCCGCGCTCCTGAAAAAGGCCGATGAACGGCTTTACGAGAAAAAAGCGGCCCGCCAAAACAAAGAGGGCCGCGCTTAATTTTCGCGCAAGCCCTCTTATCAATCCGTTATTCTGCTAATCTCTACTCGGTTTTCGACGGCGCCTCTTCTGAAGTCCCATCGTCTTCGGCGGGCGTATCCGCCGCCGGCACTTCAGGCTCCTCCGGTGCGGCCTCTGCTTCAGGAGCAGCCGCCCCGGCTTCCGGTTCTTCAGCCGGGGCGGCTGTGTCCGCTGCCACCGCTTTCTCAACAGCGGGCGCTGCCGGGGTCGGGGCCGGTTTTGCCGCTGCTTTGGCCGGTTTCTTCTTCTTTTTCTCCGTCGTCCCGGTCAGCGACACCAGTTCAATCAATGTGACCGGGGCCGCGTCGCCGGCCCGGCTGCCGATCTTGGTCAGCCGGGTATACCCGCCTTCCCGTGAACCGAACCGCTCAGCCGCCTCGGCAAACAGCTTGTGCACAACGTTCTTTTCCCGAACAATGGCCATGACCTGGCGCCGGGCGTGAAGATCGCCGCGCCTGGCAAGGGTGATCACATGGTCCGCCCACCGCCGCAACTCCTTGGCCTTGGCATCCGTGGTCTGTATCTTTTCGTGCTTCAGCAGAGAGGTCACCATGTTGCGGAACATCGCGTTCCTGTGACTGCCGGTTCTGCCAAGTTTTACACCACTCTTACGATGTCTCATCGGTCGATCTACTCCCCTTCCTTTTTATCTTCCGCCGGCGGCACAAACCCTTCCAGGTCCATGCCCAGGGAAAGGCCCATCTCTGCCAGCAGTTCCTTGATTTCGTTTAACGATTTTCTTCCAAAGTTCTTGGTCTTCAGCATTTCCGCTTCGGTCTTCTGGACCAGTTGATAAAGCTTGTCGATTTCGGCGTTCTTCAGGCAGTTGGAGCTGCGGACGGAAAGTTCGAGTTCGTTGACGCTGCGGTACAGGTTCTCGTTGAAGACCTTGCCCCCGGCGTCCTCCTTTCGCCGGGCCTGATCGGGCTCGGCGTTTTCATCAAAGTTGATGAAAACGTTCATCTGCTCTTTCATGATCTTGGCGGCAAAGGCCACCGCGTCCTCGGGCAGCACGCTGCCGTCGGTCCACACCTCCAGGGTCAGCTTGTCAAAATCGGTCTTCTGCTTGACCCGGGAGTTGCCCACCACGTAATTGACCCGGCGGATGGGCGAAAACATGGCATCGATGGGAATGGTGTTGGCCGGCGCCTCCTCGTCCTTGTTGGCCTCGGCCAGCGCGTATCCCCGGCCCACCTTTACCGTCATCTCCATCTTCAGGGTGGCGCCTTCGGAAAGGGTGGCGATGGGGGACTCCGGGTTCAGGATTTCCACCCGGCCGTCGGGGCTGACGATGTCGCCGGCGGTCACCACTCCAGGTCCCGCGGCGTCGATGCGAATGGTCTTGGCGGCCGCCGTGCCGGTCTTCAGCCGCACCTCTTTGAGGTTCAATATGATCTCGGACACATCCTCCAGTACACCTTCCACCGTGGAGTATTCATGCGTCACATTGTCGATCTTCACGGACGTAATCGCGGCGCCGTGCAGCGAGGAGATGATGATGCGCCGCAACGCGTTGCCGATGGTAATGCCGAATCCCCGGCCCAACGGCTCGCAGATAAACTTTCCATAAAAAGGGGTGGCAGCCTCAACCTGAATCTTGTCCGGCTGAATCGTTTCCTGCCAGTTCATATACATCAATTCATTTTCCATGATGATCTCCACAATTGGTTGTAAAGAGACATGTCGCCGTTACCGGGCCGGCCCCGCACAGAGCCCTCAAGCCGAACGGGAGACCCGCACGCGCCGGGGGACACAAAAGGGGCGGCTTACTTGGAGTAAAGCTCAACAATAAGCTGTTCCTGAATGGGAATGGTGATATCCTCACGAACAGGCAAGTTCTTTACAACACCGCGTTTGTTCTCCTTTTCCAGGGAGAGCCACTGGGGAACGCCCCGCCGTTCCACCGCCGCAAGGGACTCATCAATCACCTGCATGTTGCGACTTTTTTCTCTGACCTCGATCACGTCCCCGGGCGAAAGCACATGGGAAGGAATGTCCACATTCTTGCCGTTGACCAGAAAGTGGTTGTGCCGTATCAGCTGGCGGCCCTGGGTACGGGAATTGACAAAACCGAGACGATAGACCGCATTGTCGAGCCGGGATTCCAGCAGCACCAGAAGGGTGGTGCCGGTGATGCCTTTCCGGCGGTCCGCTTCCGCGAATACTCTGCGGAACTGGCCTTCGGACAGACCGTACATGCGCTTTACCTTCTGTTTTTCACGAAGCTGTATGCCGTAACCGGAGAATTTCGGACGCAACTGGCCGTGCTCTCCCGGCGGATATCCCCTCCGGTCAAAGGCGCACTTGTCGGAAAAGCAACGGTCCCCTTTCAGAAACAGCTTCAGATTTTCACGTCGGCAAAGCCTGCACACCGATTCTCTGTATCGTCCCAAATCACTTCCTCCTTGCAAAAAGCTTTTCGCTTTTTTTCAATCTGTATGTTTTTACCCCGTTTACACCCGGCGCCGCTTGGGAGGCCGGCAGCCGTTATGAGGAACGGGGGTTACGTCCCGAATCATGGTCACGGTAAGCCCGGCTGACTGAAGGGCGCGCAGCGCCGATTCCCGGCCCGGCCCCGGCCCCTTGACATAGACTTCAACCGTCTGCAAGCCCTGGGCCATGGCCTTCTTCACCGCGTCCTCGGACGCCATCTGGGCGGCAAAGGGCGTGCTCTTGCGCGACCCCTTGAATCCGCGTCCTCCGGCCGACGACCAGGAAATCACGTTACCGGCGACATCCGTAACGGTCACGATGGTGTTGTTAAAGGTGGACTGAATATGGACCACCCCGTTTGCAATATTTTTTCTTACCTTTTTCTTGGTCTGGACTCGTTTCGCCATTTATGCCAATCCCGATTCTATGAGTTCACTATTTCTTTGCTGCGCCCTTTTTCTTCACGGCCGCGCGCTTGGGTCCCTTTCGGGTCCGGGCATTGGTGCTGGTGCGCTGGCCGTGGCACGGAAGCGATTTTCGATGGCGAAGGCCCCGATAGCACCCCAGGTCCATGAGCCGCTTGATGTTCATGGAGACCTCGGTGCGCAGTTCGCCCTCCACCTTGTGCTCGTTGGTGACGGCGTTTCTGATCGCGTTGATTTCAGTCTCGGTGAGCTGGTCCACCTTGGTGTCATAGTCGATGCTCAACTTATTGAGTATCTGACGTGACGTGGAACGGCCGATGCCATATATATAGGTAAGCCCTATCTCGACCCGTTTTCGCTTTGGTAAATCTACGCCCGCAATTCTTGCCAAACCCGAATCCTCCTGTTTGTCTTATCCCTGACGTTGGTTATGCCGTTTGTTGACACAAATCACCCGGATAACGCCTTTACGCCTGACAACCTTGCAGTTGCGGCATATTTTCTTGACCGACGCTCGTACCTTCATGGCTCACGCTCCTCTATTTTCAACCGGCCCATTGCCGATATATTAACGCTGTCACGCCCTACTTTTCCCTGTAGGTGATCCGCCCGCGGGTCAGATCATAGGGAGAAAGCTCAACCGTAACCTTGTCTCCCGGCAGAATCTTGATGAAATGCATCCGCATCTTGCCGGAAATATGGGCCAGCACCTGGTGCTTGGTGTTCGCCAGCTCCACCTTAAACATCGCGTTGGGCAGGGTTTCTAAAACCGTGCCCTCAACTTTTATTGCCTCTTCTTTTGCCATCTGCCCTTCAAACCTCCATCACCGACGCGAATACCGCGCCTACCGGCGTCCCCGAATGCCCTTTTTCAGAAAACCTTCATAACTGCGCTGGATCATGTGGGACTCCATCTGGGCCGTGGTGTCGATGGCCACGCCGACAACAATCAGCAACGCCGTGCCCCCGAAATAGAACGGCACGTTGAACTGTGAAATCAGTATGGTAGGCAGCACGCACACCGCCGATACATAGGCGGCGCCGCCCAGGGTGATCCGGGTCAGCACCCGGTCGATATAATCGGCGGTCCGTTTTCCCGGCCGAATGCCAGGAATGTAACCGCCCTGTTTTTTCATATTTTCCGCAACGTCATCCGGTTTAAAGGTGACGGCCGTGTAGAAATAACAGAAGAAAAAAATCAGGGCCACGAAAAAAACATTGTAAATCCAGTGACCCGGCATCAGCACCGCAGACATGTCCTGAACAAACGGCACATCAACAAACCCTGCCATGGTGGCCGGGAACATCATGATCGACGAAGCGAAAATCGGCGGAATCACCCCGGAGGTGTTGATCTTCAGGGGCAGGTGGGTACTCTGGCCCCCGTACATTCTCCGTCCCACCACCCGCTTGGCGTACTGAATCGGAATCCGGCGCTGGCCCTGCTCCATGAAAATAATGACGCCCACCACCGCCACCATGAACACCAGCAGGATGAGCACCCCGAAGATGCCCATGTCTCCGGTGGAGATCATGCGGGAAGTATTAATAATAGCCGCCGGCAGACGGGCCACGATGCCGGCAAAGATGATCAGCGAAATCCCGTTGCCGATCCCCTTTTCCGTGATCTGTTCACCCAGCCACATGATAAAGGCGGTGCCAGCGGTCAGGGTGATGACGGTCATCAGGCGGAAAGACCAGCCCGGATCAATCACCGCGCCCATCTTCTCAATGCCCACGGCCATGAGAAACCCCTGAATGATGCTCAGCACCACGGTGCCGTACCGGGTGTACTGGGTGAGCTTCTTGCGGCCCTGCTCGCCCTCTTTCTTCAGCTGCTCCAGGTAAGGAACGGCCACGGTGAGCAGTTCCAGAATAATGGCCGCGCTGATGTAGGGCATGATGCCCAGGGCAAAGACCGAGAGCTGTTCCAGGGCGCCGCCGGAAAACATGTTGAACATGCCCAGCATGCCGCCCTTGTGGGCATCGAAAATGCGGGCCAGAGCATCCCTGTCGATTCCCGGCGTGGGAATCATGACGCCGATACGGTAAACCGCAAGCATGGACAGGGTGAACAGGATCCGCCGCTTGAGTTCCGGAATCTTGAATATGTTCTGATACCCGCGTGCAAACATCAGGAGATCACCTCAATGGCGCCGCCGGCGGCTTCGATCTTTTCACGGGCCGAGCGGCTGACATGGGATACCTTGACCGTGAGCGGACAGGCAATATCGCCCTTTCCCAGCAGCTTAATGCCGTCCACGCGTCCCTTTACCAGTCCTTTTGCCTTCAACGCCTCGCCGTCCACCACGCTGCCGCTTTCAAACCGGGCGAGATCGCGAATGTTGACCACGGCGATATCTTTGGCAAAAATATTGACAAACCCCCGCTTGGGGAGACGCCGGTGCAGGGGCATCTGACCGCCCTCAAACCCCGGGCGCACGCCACCTCCGGACCGACTGTTATGGCCCTTGTTTCCTCTTCCTGCCGTGGTGCCGTTGCCGGACCCGGGGCCGCGCCCCAGGCGCTTCCTGGCCTTTGTGGACCCCGGCGCGGGAGATAAATCACTCAGATCCATCAGCACTCTCCTCTACGCGCAATAAATGCGACACCTTTTGAATCATTCCCTGGACCGTCGGCGTGTCCTGCAGGCAGACCGTTCGATTCACCTTGGTCAGCCCCATGGCCCGCAGCACCTTCCGGTGCTTTTCCGGCCGCCCGATCATGCTTTTGGCCAACGTCACTTTGATAGAACCAGACATATCAACATCCTTTTCTACAGATCTTCCACCGGTATACCCCGCCGGGCTGCGATCTGATCACGGGTATGCAACTGCTGTAACCCCCGAATGGTGGCCTTGACCACGTTGTGCGAATTGTGGGTTCCCATGCACTTGGTTAAAATATCCGTGACACCGGCGGCCTCCAGCACGGCACGCACGGCGCCGCCGGCAATCAGGCCGGTTCCTCTCGCGGCAGGCTTGAGCATGACACGTCCGGCGCCGAATCTTCCGATAATCTTGAAGGGGATGGTGCCTTCCACCAGGGGAACGGAAACCATGTCCCGCTTGGCCTTCTCGGCGCCCTTGCGGATCGCCTCGGGAACCTCGTGGGCTTTTCCCAGGCCGCAGCCCACGTTGCCGTTGCCGTCACCCACCACCACAACGGCACTGAAACGGAACTTGCGCCCGCCCTTGACCACCTTCGACACCCGCCGAATGTGGACCACATTATCGATAAACTGGCTCTCTTCCTTATTGGTCTCTTTAAACAACTGCCTGCCTCCTCATGCATCGCTGTTTGATATGCCGGCCCGGGCACCCGCCCTGTCTTTTCGCCGGCATGCACGAATTAAAAATTCAGGCCGCCTTCACGGGCCCCGTCGGAAACCGCCTTGACCCGCCCGTGATATACAAATCCGCCCCTGTCGAACACCACCGAGGAGATGCCTTTGTCCCTGGCGCGCCCGGCAATCAGCTTGCCCACGAACACCGCCACCTCGGACTTGTTCTTGCCCGACAGTTCCGTGTTGTTCCTCACATCCGGTTCATTACTGGATGCGGTCACAAAGGTCACGCCCTTTGTGTCGTCGATCAGCTGCGCGTATATGTGCCGCGCGCTTCTGAATATGCTCAACCGCGGCCGCTCCGGGGTACCCGCAATCTTTTTCCGGATTCTGGCCTTTCTTTTTAACCGCAATTCCTGTTTTTTGTTTGCAGCACCCATCTTTCATCCTCTACATTCTATTTAGTCTTACCGGCCTTACGCTGAATATGCTCGTCGGTGTACTTGATGCCCCGCCCCTTGTAAGGCTCCGGCGGTCGCAACTTGCGAATGGACGCCGCCGTCTGTCCCAGCAGCTCCTTGTCGATAGAAGCAAGGGTCAGCACGTTCTTTTCCACCTTGGCGGTAACGCCGTCGGGAAGCTCAAAATTGATCGGATGGGAATATCCGATGTTCAACACCACCGTCTGGCCGTTGAGCTCCACCCGGTAGCCGATGCCGTTAATCTCCAGGCTGCGGGAGAACCCGGCGCTGACGCCCTGGACCATATTGTTGACCAGGGAACGGTAGAGGCCCTGCAGCGCCAGCACCTTCCTGTCATCGCTGCCGGCCACCACGTTAATGCGGCCCCCGTTGATCTCCAGGTCCACATCACCCTGCACGGTCCGCGACAGGACGCCCTTGTCGCTGGAGACGGTAATACACCTGTCGGTGTATGACACCTTTACCTTATCCGGAACCTGAATCGGTTTTCTTCCTATTCGCGCCATCCACTACACCCCTTGTTTACCAGACATTGCAGAGGACTTCGCCTCCCACGTTTTCCTTTATGGCCTGTTTGTCCGTCATCACCCCCCGGGAGGTGGACAGAATGGAAATGCCAAGGCCGTTGAGTACCGGCGCCATATCCTTGTTTTTCGTGTAAACCCGGCGCCCGGATTTACTGACGCGCTCGATGCCGTAAATGGCATGGGTGTTGTGCTTGTCGTATTTCAAGTAAACGCGCAGCACCCCCTGCAGATCGTCGTCGATCACCTTGTAGTTCTTGACATACCCGCTGGCCTTGAGAATATCCGCAATACGGGTCTTCAGTTTTGAATTGGGCATGTCGACGCTGGCATGCTTTGCTTTTCCGGCATTGCGTATCCGGGTCAGCATATCCGCAATCGGGTCGGTCACTTTCATGTTATCTTCTCCGTCCTTCGTTTTCTTTCTGACGGCAGGCGACCTGCCGTATTCACGCCGGATGCGCCGGCGACTACCAACTCGACTTGGTCACTCCCGGGAGCTTGCCCATGGAGGCCATGGACCGGAAGCAGATACGGCAGATGCCGAACTTTCTGATAAAGGCCCTGGGCCGCCCGCATATGGGACACCGGTTATACTTTCTTGTGCTGAATTTGGGCTCCCTGCTTGCTTTTACGACCAACGCTGTTCTTGCCAAAATAGCCTCCTTGAAAATTCCATCCGGCAACGTATCAGCGCCGGCGCATACCTTCTTTGCCTAATTCTTGAACGGCATTCCCATCAGCCGCAGCAGTTCACGGGCCTCGTCATCTTTCCGCACCGATGTCACGATGGTGATGTTGAGTCCCTTGATCTTATCGATCTTGTCATACTCAATCTCTGGAAAGATGATCTGTTCCCGCACACCCAGGGTATAATTGCCCTGCCCGTCAAAAGCATGGCCCGGGATTCCCCTGAAATCGCGCACCCGGGGAAGCGCGATGTTCACCAGCTTGTTGAAAAAATCGTACATCCGTTCATGACGAAGCGTGACCATGCAGCCCACGGGCATGCCCTGCCGCAGCTTGAAGGCGGCAATGGACTTTCTCGCCCGCCGGATCACCGGCTGCTGGCCGGAGATGAGCCTGAGCTCCTCCACGGCCGAATCGATGATCTTGATGTTGCTGATGGCCTCTCCCAACCCCATGTTCAGCACGATCTTCTCGAGCCTGGGAATCTGCATCACATTTTTATATCCAAAGGTTTCCTGAAGCTTGGGTGCCACCTCTGTGGTATAAAATTCCTTAAAAGACGACATTGTTTTTCTCCGCGGCGCCGGACAGCCCGTTAATCAATGAGTTCTTTACACTTGCCGCACATGCGCACCTTGCGGCCATCTTCCAGCTCTTTCATCTTGATCCGCACAGGCTTTACGCACTTGCCGCACATCAGCATCACGTTGGAACGATCGATGGGGGCTTCTCTTTCAATGATACCGCCCTGCCGGTTGCTGACATTGGGCCGCGTGTGGCGCTTGATCATGTTGATGTTCTCCACCACCAGCCGGTTCTTTTCCCGGTTGACGGAAAGCACTTTTCCGATCTTGCCCTTGTCCTTGCCGGCAACGACCTTGACCTTATCGTTCTTCTTGATATTCACTTTTTCTTTCTGCATGGG
>JAXHVI010000058.1:0-6769 GCA_034189195.1 Thermodesulfobacteriota bacterium
ATTGATGGTAATGATTTTTTGTCGCCCGATATGCTCGAGCACTTTGGGTTCATCCATATGTCACCTTGATAAAGTATGCGCAAATATGTTAATATTGCGCATACTTTATCAAAATTCATGTAGAATGCAACCTTTTTTTGTTTGTTTTTCCATTTAAATCGGTCGCAATAGACGCCATCGGGCTGATTTTCATGAAAACGCATGCTTGATCACGGTCCCTTCGCTGCCCCCATGGCCTTTAGTCATAGGGCTTTGACTCAATCCAACCGTCGTTTGCGGTCATAGCGTTTTCTGCTCGATTCCGATCCCGATTTCGATTCGGATAATGAAAACAGGGAATGCCGTGACCCGGGGCCGCCGCCTGGTGGTGATGGCGGGCACCAAAAAAGCCCTGGCCATCAGCGTGAACAACAACCGGCCCAACCTGCGGCGCTACACGCGGCTGTGCCAGCGGCTGGCGAATCATTTGGTGTAGGCCGGTTTGAGCCCTTTGAACATGGGATAGTGCCGGGTGTTGAGCGTTTTCAGCTCCGCGTTTTCGATTTTCGCGGTGGCGGCCAGGATCGCATCTGCAAGTCCCACGCCTCCATTCTTCACGAAGGGCGTTAAAATCGGGAAGGTCTGTCCGGTCTTTCCATATGCCGGCCGCCTGCCGCAACACCGACGCCCTGTGCCCGCCCGCGATTTTGCCGATCAGGTTGTCGATGGCCTCTCGAATAAGCTCGCTCTGGTTTTTGCCGGCAGCCTTGGCAATGGCGTTTAACTGATTGCGCTGTTTTTCCGTCAGGTAAATCTGGGTTCTTATCATGATGCACCTCTTGAGCCGTATACACCACAACTATACACCAGTTGTCGTGCCTGTCAAGATCGGCTTTCTCTCCGGGAGAAAACAGCCAGCCACACGGTTTCTCCGGCCGGGTCGGTCCACTCCACCCGGTGCCTCACATGGGCCTTTATGCCGATATAATCCCCGGCGTCAAGCACCACGATATCTTCCCGGCCCTCAAACCGAAGCCCGGCGCTTCCCCTGACCACCAGGACAAATTCGTCTTCTTCCTGGTCGTACCAGAACCCCGGCGGTGACGCATGGCCCTTTGACACGATCCGCTCGATTTTAACGCTGTCCGTCTTCCACAGGGTCTCGATGAACTCTTCGGACAGACCGGCCGGTATGTTTTTGAGAAGGGACGGCATATTTAGGCTCGTTGGCGGTATTGAACGGGCGCCGGCGGATGAGCGACAGGAGGCCCGGAAGCTTGCTTCCGAAAGGCCGAGTGTTCGCTCATCCGCTATCACCAGCATCACCGGCGGAAACACTGCAGAGCGAGGAACGAGCGGCGCAGTGTTTCCCATCCACTCTATGAAACGCTTGATAATGGTAACCAGACATAAAAGGTTGTTTCCGCCCATTGCGACGCCGCCGAGGGCAAGTGGGTTTTTCGGAAAAAGCGGGCAGGCTGTTTGAGACCGCCGCAGGCGGGCGAGTTCCTGCCAGCGCCGAAAAACCCGTTTACGCGAGGGCAGCCGAAGGCCAAGCCGAAGGGCGCGGTTCTTTTGGTACTTTTCTTGCCGCCAAGAAAAGTACGTTATACCGATGCCCGCAGGGCCGCCTCCAGTTCCGGGTAGCGGAAGGAAAATCCATGGGACAGGAGTTTTTCCGGCTCGGCCCGCTGGCTGTTTAGAATCAGCCCCCCCACCTCACCGGCCGCCAGTTTAAGCGCGAATTTGGGCACTTTTAAGAAAGCGGGCCGGTTCAGGACACGGCCGAGGGTTCTGGCAAAATCGGCGTTCTGAACCGGGTTGGGCGCGCAGAAGTTGACCGGTCCCTTTACCTTTTCATGGGTCGCCACAAACACCATGGCCGCGACCAGGTCGTTAATGTGAATCCAGGGAAACCATTGATTGCCGGTACCCAGGGGCCCTCCGGCAAACAGGCGGAAGGCCGGAATCATCTTGGACAGGGCCCCGCCGCCCGGTCCCATCACCACGCCAAACCGGGTGGCCGCCACCCGGGCTCCCTTTTTCCCGGCTTCAAACGCCTCTTTTTCCCAGGCCACGCAGACTCTGGCCAGAAAGTCGGCGCCGGGTGCGCCCGGTTCCGTTAAAATTTCGTCCCCTCCGTCGCCGTAGTATCCAACGGCCGAGGTGTTGCACAGGATAATACCCGATGCGTCGGCAGGCAGGGCTTCCACGACGCGGCGGGTGGTCATGATGCGGCTGTCGTAGATCAACTGCTTATAGGCCCTGGTCCATCGACGAAAGATATTGACCCCGGCAAGATTGATGATGACCTGTGCTTTTGCCACGGACTCCTGCCACGGCCCGGATGATGTGGTGTCGGCCTGGACATGCTCAAACTTTTCATGGCGGAACATGCCGGTCGACCGGTCCACCCCGGTGACCGTGTGGCCCATGTCCAGCAGTTGTGCCGTCATGTGGGTGCCGACAAATCCTGAACTGCCGGTGATGAGGATGTGCATGATTCCCTCCTTTTTTGACGACGCCGTAAAAAGCCCAATTTCTGCGTTGCGCTACGCCCCTCGTCACTGCGGCGTACGTTCAGTACGCCTCATTCCCCGGGGCTTGCGACGCCTTGAACTTTTTACGGCGTCGTCCGGTTTCTACCTTTAATCCCAAAGACAGAGACTATTGTAACGGTTTTCCAATAAATTGTTTATAGGAAACCGGATCATGGGAGCCGATCAGAGTGACTTGATCTCCGGCCTCGGCCATGAGTTGTTTAACCCGTTTCAGCTGTCGTCGGGCTTACGGCCGGCAAGTGTGGGCCATGGCCCGGAAAAAGGCGACCCCCAGGGGGTTTTTGCCAGTGACCTCATGTTTTTACACAGAAGGCGTCGCCGCAGTGAAATACCCAGCCGTTCAATCTGGTAGACGGCCGTGTCCTTGCAGAGACGCAAAGGACGCAAAGAAAAAACCGGGAGCTTTCGTGTAAAACAGCAATTGCCTCTCCGTGAATCGCAATAGAACCTTTTGCGCGCTTTGCGTCTTTGCGGTGCAAAACCCAAAGGAGACTTTCCAAAATCGGGAGTAAGTGTTTCGCACGGAAGACGCTCCAATCCTTGAAGGCCCCCTTTTTGTTTTCAGGCCGCGACAAATTGTTTTCCCTTGGCCCTGATTTTACCTTTTTTCTCCAGCTCCTCCAGCGTGAGAATGATCCAGCCGTCGGCGATGTTGCGTTTCTGGGCGTTCTCGCCCCGGTAAAGCGCGCCGGCGATTTCATTGATGGTGGCCCCCTTGCCGCTGGTTTGCGCGATCACGGCCAGCACATCAGCGGTGCGCTGAGCCCGGTGGGCCAGAATCTGTCGAATGCGCTGCCGGGGTTCTGTGATGGGGCTGCCGTGGGCGCTTAAAATCAGGTCCAGTTTCGGCAGGGCCAGAATTCGTTCCAGTGTTTGCGTGTAGGCGGAGATGGATGACAGGGGCGGGCCCAGCCAGGTGGTGATGGACCGCAGAATGGTGTCGCCGGAAAAAAGAACGCCCCGTTTTTCGTTGTACAGAACAATATGATCATCCCAGTGGCCCGGCGCCGGCAGTATGTGCCACGGCTCATCGTTGATTGTCAGCCGGCTGTTTTCCTCAACAAAGGTGTCGGGCCGGTCGATAAAAGTGGTGCCCAGCAGCAGGGATTGAATAACGGCCAGGTAGGCGGTGAGGGTCATCTTTTTTCGAAGGCCGATGTCATACTTCCAGTAGGCCAGGGCCCGACGCCGGTATCGTGCAGGGTCGAGATTGACGGCCATTTTTGGGGTGAGCAGGGACTGGATGCCGAAGCGCTTTTTCAGAAAACCAAGGCCGGAAAAGTGGTCGGGATGGGAGTGGCTGGGAAGGGCACGGCGAACGGCGAACGGCGTGCCCCGGGCCGCCATCACGGCCTGAATCCGCTCCATCTCTTTTGCCAGGTGTTCCAGAATGGCCTTTCTGCCGTAGCCGGTGTCAAAGACCAGGCCGTCGGAACCGGCCAGTACGTAAAGGTTGACCGGCGGCATAAGGGCGCCCATGGCCCCTTTTTCGGTGATCATGAAAATGTTGGGAGCAACCTCTTGCATACCCCCCTTTTCCTCTGAAAAAAACAATGCTTAAAAAATACGGATAGTTATAGCCTGAATTTAGCACGGCCATCAGCATAAATATAGAAGAACCATCTGGGGCTCCTGTTATATTAAGGTTTGCCCAGGAACCGACAATATAAACAGGAGGTATCCAGATGGTAAAACAGCGGAAGCAGCATAGCAAGAAAAGAGGCGGCAGTAAAGGTTTTGCAAAAAAGCGCGCCGGGGCCATAAAAATCAACGCTTCAACGGGATATGATACTTGCCGGGAGCACTTGAGCCCGTTTGACGGGGTTCTGGCGCTGATCAAGTTTTTGATGCTCTCGTATGGAACATCCCGGAATTATTTTGAAAGAAGAGTTCATGGAACCGCTGGGAACAACGGCTTATACTGTATCAAAAGGATCGGGCATCCCACAAACAGCGATTGGTGAAATTTTAAAGGGGAAAAGAACTATTTCATCGATAAACACGCTTAACTTATCTAAATTCTTTTGCGTTTCCGAGACCTTTTTCTTAAGCATTCAGTCAAGATACGATCTGGATTTAGCAAAAGAAAAAGCCCGGAAACCGCTTTCCAAAATAATTTTCTTCAAAAGACCAGATCTGAATAAAGAAAATCTGTTGGACGCATAATACCATTCCCCATCGCCGGGCCGCCTGTAAACCGGCGCCGGAGGACGCAGCGGCGCCGCGTCGTGGTCACCACGCTAACGCATTGAATATAAAAAAAGAGGCAAGCCGGCTCTTGACTCTTTTGGCCTTAAAAAACGGCATAAGCAGATTGGGGCTTCATGGCTTCAGCCGCACTGGGGTGCGGCGCTCCCGCTTTTTGCCATGGCTGGGTTTCGATCCCGATTTCGATTTGGATAAACTGGAAGATAAACCAATTGATTTAACAAGTTCGATTCCGTTGTCTGTAATCTTTATTTTATGTTGTTTATACAGCCTGCCGATTGCCTGCTTAAACACCTTCTTGCTTACCTTAAACTCCTTTTTTATCGCTTCAGCGGAACTTTTATCGTTAAACCCGGATTTCCCGCCAGCGGCTTTAAGGTGCTCCAGAATGTTGTCGGTAATGGAAGCAACATGCCGGATCTGTTTCGGCTGCAGGGAAACATCTATCTTTCCATCTTCTCTGACAGATTTTATATATGCCTTGAGATTTTGTCCCTCATGGTAATCGCCATACACCTGATTTTCATAAACCAATCCTGAATACGCATCATTGATCGCCACCTTTATCCCCAGATCAGTAAAGGCATAGATCTCCACATCGACCTCCTGCCATTGCGTAAACACCCCCGGCCCCACGGTTTCTTTTAAATGCTTATAACTGTTTTTCATTTTTTTTACCTCAATTTAATGCTTCGTATCGTTGGGGGCTGGCAGGAGGATTCCCCGTGCTATCGGTTCCCGCAGAGGGTGATGACCAGGTGCTCCAGGGCCAGCTGGGGATCGGCGGCGCTTTTTAAACGACGGTCGGTGTCGGCCAGAAGGGCAAAGGCGGCAATCAGTTCGGCCATGGAAAAGCGGGCCGCTTTTTCAAAGGTTTTGTAAACGGGATAAAGGTTTCTGGCATCGGCCCCGATGGTCAGGTCGGTGGCCGTTTTAGCGCTTTTTGTAGTTTTCTTGTCGGCTGTTTCGGCCAGCACGGCGTCCCGCCGGCTGCTCTGGGCCTGGAGATCCGCATCATAGGCCTCGATGGCGGGCAGCACCCTTTCCTTGAAGGGCTGAAAGGTCATGCCGTTTTTCCATGCCTTTCCGTGGCGGCTTTCCATAAAGTCCCGGATCACGGCCAGTTTTCGCGTCTGGTTGGCGATGGCGGCCAGGATCTGGAGCGGATAAAGGGGTTCCGGACCGCAGAGCAGGCTGTTTAAGTAGAAAAGGGCCTGGGCCGTGTTTTTTTCTCCAACAGCGTTGGTCAGTTCAAAGACCGGATCAACCCGGGTCCGGACCATCACGGCCTTTACATCCTTTGCGGTAATGGCCTTTCGGTCTCCCACGTAGGTGCACAGTTTTTCAAGGCCCCCGGCAAAGGTGCGCAGGTCAAACCCCGTGGTTTCGCACAGCAGGGTGAAAGCGGTCCCGTCCATGGTTTTGTTCCGCTTCTTGAGCGTGTCGCGCATCACCTCCTGAAGGGTGGCGGCCTGGGCCTTTTTGTCCGCCGCTGAAGCGCCTTTGGCCACGGAGCAGTCCACCACCACGCCGTGCTCTTTGATGGCCTTGTAGAGCTTGCGCCGTTTGTCCACCATGTCGGTGGTGATCACCAGATGGTTGTTCGGGGCAAACCCCTTTTCAATGGCAGCCACCAGTGCCTCTGCCGCGTCAATGCCGGCACTGGCGGCAAGATCCCGGCCGGCGCAGGCATCAATCAGGGTATCCGGCCATTCGGCCTTGACAACGGTGTCGTCATCCAGGGCCCGGGCCAGGGCCTTTTTGTCCAGGTCTTTGTCACCGGTAAGCGCGATATCCAGCAGGCCGGTCAGTTTGACAAAACCGGCAACAGCCTTGGTTTTCCGGTCGGCGGCCAGGGCTTCCCGAATTTTTTCCACCAGGTCGGCCCGGTTCTCTTTTGCGTAGAAAATCTTTGCGTCGACCAGGCCCACCACCTTGGCACTGCCGTCCAGGGAGAAGGTGTTGACCTGCTCAATGGCGTCTGTCACGTTGTCGTCCGTGCCCTCCAGTTCTTCTACGTT
>JAXHVI010000059.1:0-3171 GCA_034189195.1 Thermodesulfobacteriota bacterium
TCAGTTTCATTTCAAGTCCTTTTCATCAATGCCGGCAGGAGACCGTAAGATGTCCCTTACGCCAGGGCCTGCTCAATATCGGCAATAATATCCTCGGCGTTTTCCACGCCCACGGCCAGGCGGATCAGGCCGTCCTTGATGCCCAGGGCCAACCTCTCTTTTCGGGTTTTATCGTAGTAACTGATGGTGGCCGGGTGGGTGATCAGCGACTCCACCCCGCCCAGGCTGGGACCGATGTTGATGATCTTCAGCCGGCTTAAAAAATTGAGCACATATTCGCAGTCGCCCTCCACCTCAAAAGTCACCACCGCGCCGAACCCCTTCATCTGTGCCTTTGCCACGTCATGGTGGGGATGGCTCGGCAGACCGGGATAGTAGACCTTGCTGATCTTGGGATGCTGTTCCAGACGCTGGGCAACGATTTGGCCGTTTTCATTGAGCCGTTCCATGCGCAGGCCAAAGGTCTTCAGGCCCCGGATCAGCAGGTAGGCCGAATTGGGATCAATCACCCCGCCGGTGATTTTGAGAAATTCCCGAACCGGTTCCACCAGCTTCTTGCTGCCCAGCACCACGCCGCTGAGCAGGTCGTTGTGACCGGCCAAATACTTGGTGGCGCTGTGAATCACGATATCCACCCCGTACTCCAGGGGTTTCTGGTTATACGGCGTGGCAAAGGTGCTGTCCGACACAACAAGAATGCCCTTGTCTTTAAAAATGCCGATCAACCGTTCCAGGTCCATGATGTTGAGATAGGGATTGGTGGGCGACTCGGAAAAAAAGAGCCGGGTGTTGGGTTTAATCGCCTTTTCCATGGCCTCGTAGTCACACATCTTCACCACCGTGCACTCGATGTCGAACTTAACCAGGCAGGCCTTGCAGAACTCCAGGGTGCGGCGATAGGCGTCGTCGGTGATGATAATATGGTCACCTGACTTGAGCAGGCCGAACAGGGTGGTGGTGATGGCGCTCATGCCCGAAGAGAACAGCACCGCATCCTCTGCCCCTTCCAGAAAGGCCAGCTTGTTTTCCGCGGCGATCTGGGTGGGGTGGCCGTACCGGCCGTATTCAAACCGTTCCACGGCCCCCACGGCCAGCTTCTTTATCTCGTCGATATTTTTGAAGATGAACGTGGATGTCTGCACAATGGGCGTGGTCACTGATCCGTATTCGTTATACCGGATCTCACCGGCATGCACCGCCTTGGTTGAGATTCCCCAGTTTTTGTCCCCTTTCATTGAACACACTCCTTAGTCCTTAGAATGAATGTCTGGTATGAACTGTATCGAGTACCTGAGGCGCGCCTCCAGGCAATGGTCAGCGCTCAGTCTGTTCATCATCGCTTCGCCAGCGAATAAAAACGCGCCTACTATACCGCAACACAATAGACAATGCAACGTCATGTTTTCAAAAGGATTCCGGAATAATGACCACGGAAGCGCCCCTGTCATCCGCCAGATACTGACGGGCCAGGGCGGTCACCTCCTCCGGCGTGATGGACGCGTAATCATCGGTCAGGGTCCGGGCCCAGGCCAGCCGTTCCGGGTGCTTGCTGGAGCCGACCAGCACGCTGCCCATCCAGTACCGGTTCTGTTTGACCATCTCCCGAATGTGGGTCAGCGTCGGGTCCACGGCCCGGGCCACCTCGTCTTCGGACACCCCGTTTTCCAGAATATCCGCGACAATGGCCCGCACCTGGTCCACCACTGTTTCGGCCTCGCCCGGCGCCACATTCACCACCGCGTGCAGGGCACCGTATCCGGGGTATGCGCAATAGGCCTCGTGATAGGCATACTGGGAATAGGACTGGCCGGTCTCTTCCCGAATGGCGGTACGCATGCGGTCGGTCAGAATGTCGGCCAGCACCGAAAGCCGCCGGTTGGCGTAGATATTCCAGCAGTCGTCCGTGGGCCAGGCCACCTGGACCCGGGCCTTTTCAATGGCCGTGGGCACCTGGAGCGTCAACGATTCTCCTGCGGGAAAAACAGGCTTTCCCTGGCGGCCTTGCGCGCCGGAAGAGTTGGCATCAAAGGCCATGGCACCGAAATAACGGGCCGCGACAGCAACCACCTGGTCCACATCCAGATCCCCCACCACTGAAATCTCCGGCGGGGATCCGGCCAGAGCGTCGGCAACCCACGCGCGCATGCCGTCAACCGATACCGAAACAAAGGCTTCATATTCGGGCGGCATACCGAACCGGGAGTCACCCCCGGCGAAAAAGCGATACCCGAAGCGGGCCATGGCGCCGTCAATGGTGTGACCCAGCTGTTTATAATGGAGGCCCAGCTGTTCCAGGCTGCGCTGCCGGGCATCGGAGTCGCACCCGAAATCCTTGAAAAATGTGTAAAAGAGTTGAAACAGGAGTTCCACCTCGTCCGACGCACAGCCGCCCCGAAGCTCGAACCGCTCCTGGGTCACGGCAAAGGAAAAGTCCGCGGTGGCGCCGGCCAGGGCCCGGCGCAGCTCATCATTTGTCATTCTCTCAAAACCGCTCTCGTTGATCACGGCGGTGGAAAGCTCGGCCAGGGCCGGTTTGTCGACGGGTTCCGATGACTCGCCGTTACCAAAACCGACCCGCGCCGTTACCTGGTCTGTCTCAAAGTCGGTTTTTCGAATATTGAGCCTTACCCCGTTTTCAAAATCGACCTGGTGAATGTCAAGGTCGTCGATATAAACCCGCCGGACCTCCCTGCCCTGCGTTTCAGGCGCCGGCAGGTAGGGGAAAACAGGTATTTCCCTTTCATCGGGCCGGGCCACCTTCTGTGCCCGGCTTTCGGCCATTATCGACAGGATATGGTCTTCCGGGGGCGATCCCGTCTGCGTCAGGTCCGCGTTACCCGTGACCAGCACCAGCCGGTTGCCCGGTGCCCAGGCCGCTTTGAGTGCCTTGTGCAGCATGCCCGGGGTAAAGCTTTGGGCCACCGGTGCCAGCAGGGCCCGGACATGGTCCGGCGACTGAAGCACCCGGCCCACGGCCAGGCTGTGAATGATCCGGCCGGCCATGTCACCGCTCTCCCGGGTGGGGGCCTGCCGCACCGCTATCTCCAAAGCCTTGAGCATTTCCCTTCGGGCCTGCTCCACCTCGGCCGCGGTAAACCCGTAGGCCAGGGCCCGGCGCAGCTCCTGCTCAATGGCGGCCAGGGCGGTCTGCCATGTCTCCGGCGGGCAAGT
>JAXHVI010000006.1:0-14818 GCA_034189195.1 Thermodesulfobacteriota bacterium
AGCGGTCTCCATGCCGGTGCCGGGCTGGATCGAACGCAGGCTTTTCAAAAGCAGCCTGAACGCCTGTACGGAAGGCAGAAGACAGCGGGTTAAAGAGGTCCGGTCACCGTGACCGCTTTTTCTGTAACATCATTTTTCAGTGGAGGCGCCATGATACGGAATTTAATAAAAAGCGGGATGTATGCCTGCCTGTTGGTGGGTTTTATCGCCACCGGCGTGTTCTCTTCCCAGGGGGCATGGGAGATGAACCTTCCCCTTCCCGGGAATGACCCCCTGTGGCAAGAGGTCGCCGTGCTGTGGGCGGACCACTGGGACGGAAAGAACATCGACGATCTGATCGCGGTGCTGCATCGGCTGGAGGCGGCCCACCCGGACAGCCTGGCGGTCAATTTGTGGCTTTCCAGGAGCTACTATTTAAAGGCCCGACACCAGAAAAAGGACAGAACCGGATCCCTGAAACAGGCCGAGAGCTACGCGGCAAAGGCGGTTTCCCTTGACGGGGCCGATATGACGGCCATGAAACTGCTGATCACGGCGGTCTCTTCATACGCGGATCTGGATTACATTCAGAAGACCTACGCGGCCACATGGGAGGAAAAACTGCCGGCTCCGGTGGGCCGGGCCCTGCCCGAGCTGGATCTGCCCGAGTTCAGGGATGCCCTTGCCGACTGGGACCTGCGGGAGGACATTGAAAAAGGTAAACAGGCGGTGGCTGTTTTTGAAAAGATCGCCGGTGACCGGCCGGAAAACCTGCTGGCCCAGACCTGGGCGGCCCGGGGTAACTACTACCTGGGTTACTACTATATCTCGGTGGGGGATGATGACACGGCGCTGCCCTGTTTTAAAAAGGGCAACGACTACGGAACAAAGGCCCTTGACATTGATCCCCATTTCGTGCCGGCCCACTACTGGCGTCAACTCAACCTGGCCCGCTCCATTGAGAACGCCAACATTCTTGTAAAGGCCCGGTATCTGAACACCATCATGGATCACCTGGTGTTTACCGCCAACGAGAACACCACCTACTTTTACTGTGGCCCGTTGATTTCAACCGCCACCATTATTGAAAAAGGCGGGTGGCTGGCGGAAAAGGGGCTGGGTCTTGCGGGGTACACCATCGACACGGTGGCCATGGGCCTGGAGCTGGCCGTGATTGCCTATCCAACCTATCTTTACACCCATTTTGCCAAGGCCGAGGTGCTTTACCATGTGGGCAAAAAGAGCGAGGCCAGGGCCCTGATGGGAATGATCCTCAGCATGGATCCATACCAGAACCCCTTTCACGGGCCGGAAAACATCTGTGTTCAGCGGCTGGCCAGAACGTTTCTGGAGGAGCACTTTCCTGCGGAATAGCCATGTCATCTCATCTATTTCATTAAATGCACGGGCTATTGAAGCAGCTTTTCAATGAGGCCCACGACCGCCTCCGGGGTGTCGGCGGAAAAGAGACGGCTGGCGCCGCCCATGGAAATGCCGGGCATGGATGGCAGGGAAAATCCCATGGTGATCACCGGCTTGTCAGACTTCAGGGCCAGGGCGATTTCCGAAAGCGTGCCCGGGCCGCCGGGGCAGGCCACCACCACGTCGCTGGACAGTGCGTTGATGCAGTTTCGGGCCATGCCCATGCCGGTACGAATGGGAATGGTGAGATGGGGAGAGGCGGTGTGAAGGGTGGTGCCCGGCAGAATGCCAACAGTGAGCCCGCCGTTTTCAAAGGCCCCCCTGGCCGATGCCGCCATGACGCCCGCGTCCCGGCCGCCGTTGAGCAGGCACCATTTGTGTTGCGCCACCAGGCAGCCCAGCCGGTAGGCATTGTCCAGGGCTTCGGCGGCGGCATCGCCGCCGCCCATGATACCGATGATCCAGGGCCTGTTCATGATCCTATTCCGTGGCATGTGTATCGTCTGTTTTGAATATGATATAGTGGTTTTTTCTTTTTTTTGCAATATTTCCCTTTGCCTGTCGCATGGGGGAAACCCTTTATTTACGGAAAAGATGCCTCATGACCGAGACCATTAACCGCCAGGTGCACCTTCTGATTCAAAACGGCCGGCACTGCATCCTGGCCATAGCCAACAACAACCGGCCTTACTGCTCTCTCACGGCTTATGTGGCGGCACCCGATGGCACGGGCGCACCAACCAGACCCGGCGCCTGCGGGCGTAGTCCGGCGGTGCATGTGCCGATGACGGCTGTTTTGAAAGGCATGATTCGATGATTATTCTGGGGTGTTCCGACATTCACGGCCGCATCGAGCCCGTCGGCAGGATGACCGGGGTCCTGCAATCCGCCGATGTGGTGGTCTTGGCCGGGGATGTGACCAATTTCGGCCGCCAGGCGGAAGCCATGGCTGTGGTGGACGCCTTTGAGCGCCACGGAGCCCGGTTGCTGGCCGTTCCGGGGAACTGCGATTTCCCCGAAGTGGGGCAGGTCTTTTCCAGCCGGGGGATCAACATTCACGGCGACTGCCGGGTGGTCAACGGTGTGGGGGTTGTGGGCCTGGGCGGCTCCCTGGTGACCCCCTTTGGCACACCGGGCGAATATGCCGAGGCCGAACTGGAGGGCTTTTTAGACCGGGCCGCGGCCCGACTGCCGGAAGGGCTTCCCTTTGTCCTGGTCTCCCACCAGCCGCCGATTAATACCCTGTGCGACCGCCTGAGCAACGGAACCCACGTGGGAAGCCTCGCGGTGCGCAGGTTCATTGAGACCCGCCGGCCCATGGCCTGCTTTACCGGCCATATCCATGAATCGGCGGGCACGGACAAAATCGGCGAAACGCACATCATCAATCCGGGTCTGTTCGGCAACGGCCGTTACGCCCATGGCGTTGTCACAGGGCAGTGCGTGGAACTGACGATCCGTACAGTCTGATGCGGGAGGTCTAAAAATGTCTGATTGCGATTGCTGCAGCCCTTCGGCGGCGGCCCGGCTGGAACGCAACACCCTCTGGATGCTTCTTGTCATCAACGGCGTCATGTTTGTCGTTGAAGCAGGGGCCGGATGGTGGGGAGAGTCTTCGGGTCTGGTTGCCGACTCTCTGGATATGCTGGCCGATGCCTTTGTTTACGCCATCTCGCTTTATGCCGTGGGCCGGTCCCCGGGCATTCAGACCGGCGCCGCCAGGGCCAGCGGCGTCCTCCAGATGCTTCTGGGCCTGGGCGTTCTTGTTGACGTGGCCCGCCGGTTTGTCTACGGCAGCGAGCCGGTGAGCCTGCTGATGATAACGGTGGGCGCGGTGGCCCTGGCGGCCAATATCTCCTGCCTGCTGCTCCTCTCCAAACACCGGCAGGGGGGTGTTCACATGCGGGCCTCCTGGATATTCTCCACCAATGACGTGATCGCCAACCTGGGGGTGATCCTGTCCGGGGCACTGGTCATGGTGCTGGGCACACGGGTTCCGGACCTGGTGATCGGCGCGGTCATCGCCTTTATCGTGGTGCGCGGCGGTGTCCGGATTCTGGGGGAGGCAAAAGCGGCGGGGCAGGGGGGCTAAACGAATTGTTTGACGTAGTCCGCAAAGATCTTTCGTACCTCGGGATTTTTTTCCATGTTGTAGAGCCGTTCAAAACACCCTATGTATCCTTTTTTTTTGTCGGAATAGGCGATGGCCTCGATATGCTCCTTGTGGGAACTGACCCCTAGCTGTGATCCGATGGACCCCATGCAGTCGTAGTAGCGTTCCACGATGTTTTTCCTGCCCTTGGCCGTGGGGTGCTGCCATGCCTTTTTTCCTGAAAAGAGGGATGTCTTGAGGGCGGTCTTTTTTGCGCAGACCCGCTCCACCATGTCGTAGGTCATGTAGAAGGTGACCAGGGGGCTGTTTCTCAGGGAGTCGGGAATGGCCCGGTTGGACTCCATCAGGTCCGACGTGGACAGGGCGCAAAAATAGGGGACCGTGCCCTGCCTGCCGTACAGGTAGGTGCCGTTCTCCTGGCTTTCCTGAAAGTTCCGGGAACCGGGCAGATCGTTTAACACCGTGGCCTGAATGGTGATGTGGTTTTCGATACAGAAATCGGCGACGGCAATGCCCGAATGGTCGGAAAGATCGTTAAAATAGTCGTGGGGCATGCCGGTGATAAAGGCCCCGTGAATGGAGATGCCGTGATCCTGAATCTTTCTGATCTGCCGGGCATAGTAATCGGCCACGCTCAGACCGCTTTTTTCAATCTCACGGACCGCCGCCTTGCCGATGGATTTCAGGTTGTCCAGGTTTAACGATTCAAACCCGATGAAAAAGTGAGAGGCACCGGAGCGCCGCAGCTTTTCCAGCAGGTGGGGGCTGTCCGCGATTTCAATGGATATCTGGGAGATGTAGTTTATTTTGACCTTGCGCGCGATGATTTCGTCTAAAAATGCCTCGAGTTTTTTTCCGCTGATCAGCAGGTTGTCCGGCAGAAACACATAGAACCGGTTTTTGAATGTGGCGCCGTTTTTTTGCGTCTCGGCGATTTCGTCCACAAAATCCTTGGGTGTGCGGGACATGAACCGGCGCTGGTTTTTCGGCAGGGCCGATATGGAGCAGAAACTGCACGAGTAGGGGCATCCCAGGTAGGGGGCCGCCACATTGCCCCGGGTGATGCGGCTTAAATAGTTGCCGATCACGGGCAGTTTCTTAAGATAGGGCGGTTCAATGCCGGGCAGGATGGTGATGTTCTTCCTGCCCCAGACACCGTCTTCCATGGTGACCGAACCGGTATACTCCTTTTTCAAAGTGCCCGCGGCCAGGTCGGTCATGATTTCGGCAAACACATGGGTGTCCCCCGGCCCCCTGGCATTGGCGATCAGCTCCGGGTGGGGCGCGTTCTGCCGTACCAGCAGCTCCACGTCATTCGGCGAGCAGGAGACATGAATACCGCCGAAGATTACCGGAATTCTGCCGTGGTTCAAGGCAATGGCGGACAAAGCCGCTGTTGGAAAGTTGGCGCTGATCGATGTGATGAATACGGCCCGGGGCTTGCGGCCCTGTCGAACGATGAGGCCGTCGATGGTCTCCCGCTTGCCGTCGGCAATAAAGATGGATGCCGATGGATCGAACCGGGCCACCTGGTTGGCGATATAGTAGGTGGTATAGTTGTCGATGCCGTAAAAGTCGTTGATGCCCACCCTTACTTTTCCCGGATCAAACCGCAAAAACCGCAGATAGGTCTCTTCATTGAGCGCGGCCGCATCCTGGCGCGTCAGGTGGGATATGACCGATGCCATGGTGAGCGATGGCTTGTTGACCATGGCCATCAGGTCGTAGGCGATGGGGTTGTATACAATATAATGAGTGTCTGTCATGGCTGGATTCATGCTCCAATCCATAGCACAAGCGGCAATGGAATCAAAGCAAAAGTAGGAAGTGCGGCCCGGTGCGGCCTGGCCTGATTTTTTATGAAATATTCAGGTTATCTGGCAGCCTCGATAAAACAGCCGCCCCCACCCCCGCCCGCGGGAGGGGTGTCGGTATTCGGCGGGGCAATGCCGTCCCAACGGACAGTGACGGTGCAGATGTCGGACATCAGCTGGCCGGCCCTGTCTCTCACGGAAAGGCGGAAGGTCAGGGTCTGGTCAGCCGCCACATCCGGGGCCGTAAAAGAGGCCCGGGCCGTGTGGGAATTTGCAATCGTTATCGCGGGCCCGGCGGTCTGGGTTCAGACATGGGATGAAATACCGTCAAATGGGCCACCATGGACAATATCATCGGGGGGAGGATTCCTTCTGGTCACCGACATTTCTTATGGCACTGGAATGCAAGGGATTTGCCGACCTGGATCGGGACGGTAAGCTGGACCTCTGGTACCTGAGATACGCAACCGACCAGGAATTTCAATGCACGGATGGCCTTTGTTTTCCTGTGTATCCTCTTGAAGTGGCTCTAGTAGAGCGTTCACAAAATAAAACGGCAATAGTTACACCATGACCTCATCAAGTTTATATTTCCATTTGAACGCAACGGGGGCCGCATTAACCTCGTCGAGATACTTTTCGATCTTTTGTTTCAACTCCGATTTGGAACTCACACGCAGAGAACGAAGGAATGCACGGGTCATCTTGCTAAAGAAAATTTCAACCAGGTTCAGCCATGACCCACGCTTAGGGGTATAGATAAATTCGAAACGGTTGGGCTTGTCCTTGAGCCAAGCCATTGTTTCTTTGAAAACATGACTGAAGTGATTGTTCAGTATGATTCGCAATTTCCAGTCCGAAGGGTAGTAGGAGTCGGCCATGGCAAGAAACTCGATAAACTCCCTGCTGCGGTAGCGGTCTCTTACCAGCCCCAGGACGTGGCCATCATATAAATCAATACCTGCCAGGAGTGAAACGGTCCCATGGCGTTTGTATTCATAATTTCTGCCCCAGGCAGCATACTCGCCCGGCACCGGCGCCAGATCGGGTGCAATGTTGGCGATAGCCTGGATGCCTGGTTTTTCATCGTAAGACAACACCGTGTGATTCTTCTGTTCCTGAGGGCCTTGTCGTGCTTGTTGAACCTCCCCTGCTTTTGACTTCGTCCCAGGAGAGTCCCGAAGCGGGCCTGCTCATCAAATTGGCTTTGCGGCGGGCCAGTTCGTCCTTTTGCCATTCATGGACCGGGACCGCTGATGGTAAAGCTGCCAGATCGTCCCACAGGTCTTCAACCAACTGCAATTTTTCAGGTGGGCTCAGATCAAACAGGGATGTATTGTCCGGATTCATTTTTGTCTCCCAAAATAACGGATGCGGAACGGAAAAGATAACAGATACGGATAAGAACCTGCTTTCATGATCATCCACTATAGCAAGGCCGTGCCTGTGTTTCAATAATATTATAAAATTTCGGGGACACCTTACTTAAGCTCGACCTGCATATCAAAAGGATCAGGCAGTCTGTCAAAAATTATCGCCAGATCAATGTCGCTGTTTTTAATATACGTGCCCTTTGCGTATGAGCCAAAGAGGCATATGTGCCGGACACTTGGCGTTGTCTTTCGTATAAAACGGGCATATTCCGCTACGGCCTGGGGAGCTTGCTTTTTATCCATTTTCTGAACGCCTCGATTTCATGTATCCATTTTGTTGTAAACACCTGATCACACTTCCTGTGGAACTCCATTTTATAGTCGTCGTATCGTGCGCGCAGGTTGAACGTGGATATCGTATCCAGAATGTTTTTCTGGTTCTCCGTGCCGGTAAGGGCCGCGTTGATAATCAGCTTTGGATACCGGGTCAGGGAGTAGGGCCGGATCAGGTCGGGATGGGTTTCCATGGGGCACCTGTTTTGCTTCGCGGCCCAGGCCTTCAGGTCAACCTGGAGGGTGGTCCAGGTGTCGATGGCCGGGTCGCCGAATTCATGAATTTTTTTGAGTGTTCCCATCGTTGGCCACATAGTAGGTTTCAAAGATCAGCTCCGGCATCGCCGGTGAAGGGATGTGATGCATGTTGGCCTGGCGCGGCAGCTCGAAAATTCTGGGTTTATCGGCTTCCTCGGCCTTGCGTATGATGATTTTCCCGGACATGAACAAAAGCCTTCCTTGGCGGGTGGATTGACATGACAGGTGAAAATACCCCAGGCCGCGCGCAAAAGTCAAAGCGCAAGCCCGTCACCGGGCCGGGAAACAGATATTGCCCAAACCCGTACAATTTAGTAGGATAAGCCAATTTCTTGTGATGGAGGATTGTGGTCATGCCGATGTCTGAAAGTTTTGAGAACCGACTTTTTCCCGTGCTTGACAAGGTGGCGGCCCATTACGGCACCCCTTTTCATATTTATGACGAGGCCGGCATTCGCGATACCGGAAAGGCCCTGCTGGACGCCTTTTCGTCAGTGCCGGGGTTTCGGGAGTATTACGCGGTCAAGGCCCTGCCCAATCCCCGGATCCTTGATATCATGCGTTCCATGGGGTTCGGGTTCGACTGCAGCTCCATTCCCGAGCTGGTGCTGGCCCGTCGGGCCGGGGCCATCGGTGAAGAGATCATGTTTACGTCCAACAACACCTCGGCCGAGGAGTTTGATGCGGCTCTGGCCGACGGCGGCTGTATTCTGAACCTGGACGATATCTCCCTGATTCCCAAGGTGCCCAAGCTGCCCGAGCTGGTTTGTTTCCGTTATAATCCGGGCGAGCGGCGCACCGGCAACGTCATCATCGGCAATCCGGTGGAGGCCAAGTACGGCGTGGCCCATGATCAGATTCTGGAGGCCTACCGCAAGGTCCGTGACATGGGAGCCCGGCGGTTCGGCCTGCATGCCATGCTGGCCTCCAACGAGCGCAACCACACTTACATGGTCACCACCGCCGAGATGCTGCTGGACCTGGTGCGGGACATATCCGGTACCCTGGATATTCAGTTCGAGTTTGTCAATATCGGCGGCGGCCTGGGCATTCCCTACCGGCCCGGCGAGCCGCCCCTGGACCTTCCGGCCATGGGGGCCCAGATCTCAGCCGCTTTCCAGCGGTTCGGCCGGGAGCGGGGACACATGCCCCGGCTGTATATCGAAAGCGGTCGCTACATGACCGGCCCCCACGGCGCGCTGGTGACCCGGGTGATCAACCGCAAGCATATCTATCGCACCTACGTGGGGGTGGACGCCTGCATGTCGGCCCTGATGCGGCCCGCCATTTACGGGGCTTATCACCATATCTCCCTTCCGTCAAAAAGCGGCGGCCCCGTCGAGATCGTGGACGTGGTGGGGGCCCTGTGCGAAAACAACGACAAGTTTGCCGTGCAGCGGGAACTGCCCGTGGCCGCCGAAGGGGACCTGATGGTGATTCACGACACCGGGGCCCACGGCATCGCCATGGGCTTCAACTACAACGGCCGCATGCGCCCCATGGAGCTGCTGCTGCGCGAAGACGGCAGCGTGGAGCTGATTCGCCGGGCCGAGACAGCGGAAGACTATTTTGCCACCCTGGCGTTTGATCCGGATGTGATACGCCTCTAACCTGCTGTCGGTGGTCGTTTCAGTCGCCCTGTCTGTTCAAATCGAAATCGAGATCGGGATCGAAATCGAATCGAGCACGAGTAAGAGCAAAGGCACGAGCATGGACATGGTCCAGTGTAAGATTAAACCAATGGAAAATCTATGAAACCTGTTGTTGCCATTCTGGGCCGGCCCAATGTGGGCAAGTCGACCCTGTTCAACCGCCTGACCCGCACCCAGAACGCCCTGGTGGATGACATGCCCGGCGTCACCCGGGACCGTCTATATGGCGATGTGGAGTGGAACGGTGTTCCCTTTTCACTGGTGGATACCGGCGGTTTTTTGAGCGGTGACGATGATTTTTTCATGCCCCACATTCAGTCCCAGATTCATCGGGCCATTGATGAGGCCGCTGCCGTGCTCCTGGTGTTTGACGGAAAGACCGGCATCTCCCCCTTTGACCGGGAGGCCATGGTCTTTCTGCAGGACGTTTCGTGCCCGGTGTTTTATCTGGTCAACAAGATTGACGGTCCCGAGCGGGAGGTGGACACCGCCGAGTTTTTCGGTCTGGGGCTGGAAAACGTCTACCCGGTTTCCGGAGCCCACGGATACGGCATTTCCGATTTTTTAGACGACCTGGTGTGCGCCCTGCCCGAGACGCCTGTTGACGAGCCATCGGCCGACGACATGATCAAGCTGGCCGTGGTGGGCCGGCCCAACGTGGGAAAGTCCACTCTGATCAACCGCATTCTGGGCCAGGAGCGGATGATTGTCAGCGACGTGCCCGGCACCACCCGGGAGAGCGTGGACACCGTGTGCGAGATCGACGGCCGCTCCTACCTGCTGATCGACACCGCCGGCCTGCGCCGAAAAAGCCGGGTGTCGGTAAAGCTGGAAAAGTTTTCAGCCATCAAGACCTTAAAGAGCCTGGACCGGTGCGACATCGCCCTGATCCTGCTGGACGCCGTGGAAGGGGTCACCGACCAGGATGTGACCATTGCGGGGTACGCCTTTGAACGGGGGTGCGGCTGCATCTTTCTGGTCAACAAATGGGACCTGGCAAAGGAGCAGGAAAAAAAGGCCAAAACGTTTTATGACGACCTGCAGGACCAGGCCAAGTTCTTAAGTTTTGCCCCGGCCGTAACCATCTCCGCGGCCACGGGCTTTCGCGTGAAAAAAATATTCGAACTGATCGACGCGGTCCATGCCCAGTACACAGCCACCGTCAAGACCGGCGAGCTCAACAATATTTTTGAACGGGCCACCCGGTCCAAGGAGCCGCCCTTTCACAAGGGCCGGCGCCTCAAGTTCAACTACGCGGTCCAGGTGGCCACCGGCCCGCCCACCTTCATCTGTTTTGTCAATTTTCCGGCCGGTGTCCATTTTTCCTACAAGCGGTACCTGATAAACGCGATCCGGCGGGAGACCGGGCTGGACAAGACGCCGATCCGTCTTTTTTTCCGCGAAAAACCGGGCCGCATCGATTTTGCCGCGCTAAAGCCTTCGGACAAAAGGGGCGGAAAAAAGACCCGCCGGAAATAGAAGCGGACCGCTTTGCGCCTTTGCGGTGCAAAAAAAATAAACAAATTTCCCAGAATCAAAATTAAAGCCAAGGGCGATCCCCTGATTTTGAGAGGGCCTCAACAGTTATGACCAACCTTTTTGACTACAGGGAGCAGGAATCGCCTTCCGGCATGCGGCCCCTTGCCGACCGCATGCGGCCGGAGAAACTGGAAGACCTGGCCGGCCAGCCCCATGTCACCGGACCGGACTCCCTGCTGCGGTCGGCCCTTGAAAAGGGCACCCTGTTTTCCATGATTCTCTGGGGGCCGCCCGGCTGCGGCAAAACCACCCTGGCCCGCATTCTGGCCGGCATGACCGGCGCGGATTATGTGCAGATATCGGCGGTACTATCCGGGGTCAAGGAAATTCGGGAGGTGGTGGAGGCGGCCCGCCGGCGGCGGGGAGAGTTTCAGAAGGACACCATCCTTTTCGTGGACGAGGTGCACCGGTTCAGCAAGTCCCAGCAGGACGCCTTTCTGCCCCACGTGGAGAGCGGGCTGGTAACCCTGATCGGCGCCACAACGGAAAATCCCTCCTTTGAGGTGATTCCGGCCTTGATGTCCCGGTGCCGGCTGATCGTGTTAAACCCGGTGCCGGAAGAGGCCGTCCGCCAGGTGCTGGTGCGGGCCCTGGCCGACACGGAAAAGGGCCTGGGCACCATGGGGCTTGATATCGAACCCGAAGCCCTGGCCCATCTGGCGGCCCTGGCAGACGGTGATGTGCGTACCGCCCTGAACAACCTGGAGGCCGCGGCATTGCTGCGGCCGGCCGGCCCCGGTGCCGCCATCACCCTGGCCGACGTGGAGCAGGCCCTGGACAAAAAAGCCCTGCTCTACGACAAATCCGGAGAAGAGCATTACAACCTGATTTCGGCCCTGCACAAGAGCCTGCGGGGAAGCGACCCGGACGCGGCGGTCTACTGGCTGGAGCGGATGCTCTCCGGCGGGGAAGACCCTTTTTATATTCTGCGGCGCATGGTACGGTTTGCCAGTGAAGACATCGGCAATGCCGATCCTTCAGCCCTTGGCGTGACCATCAACGCCATGGAGTCCTACCGGTTTCTGGGGTCGCCGGAAGGAGACCTGGCCATTGTACAGGCCGCGGTTTACCTGGCCACGGCGCCCAAGAGCAACAGCCTTTACACCATGCACGGTGAGGTAAAGGGCGTGGTGAAACAGACCGGGTACCTGCCGGTGCCCAAGCATATCCGCAACGCGCCCACGAACCTGATGAAGGGTCTCGGGTACGGCAAGGATTATAAGTATGCCCACGATTTCAAGGAAGCGTATGTGCCCCAGGATTACCTGCCGGAAAAGCTGGCCGGCCGTTTTTTTTATCATCCCACCCAGCGGGGATACGAAAAGACGGTCAAGGAGCGGCTGGACAAGTGGCGGGCGTTGAAGAAGCGATACCGGGAAAACGAAAAAAAAGGAGCACCGGATGATCGAGATCAAACACCTGAATAAGCGATTCGGCGATTTTACGGCCCTTTCCGATGTGTCGCTTTCCGTGGCAAAGGGCGAGCTGTTCGGATTCATCGGCCCCAACGGCGCGGGAAAAACCACCACCATTCGTATTCTGGGCGGCATACTGGCCCCCACGTCCGGCAGTGTCCATGTGTGCGGCATCGACATGGCCGCTGAACCGGAAACAGCCAAGGCAAAAATCGGCTTTATTCCGGACCGGCCCTACCTGTATGAAAAACTTACGGCCATGGAGTTTCTGCGCTTTACCGCCGATCTTTACAACGTGCCGAATACCGGGTTTTCCAAGAAGGCCATGGGAATGTTGCGGCAATTCTCTCTGGAAAACTGGAGCGACACCCTGATCGAGTTCTTTTCCCACGGCATGAAGCAGCGGCTGATCATGGCCAGTGCCCTGCTGCACGACCCGGAAGTGCTGATAGTGGATGAACCCATGGTGGGGCTGGACCCGGCGGGCATTAAGATGGTAAAAAGGCTTTTCCGGGAGATGGCAGCGGCCGGGGTGGCGATTTTCATGTCCACGCACACCCTGTCCGTGGCCCAGGAGGTGTGCGACCGGGTGGGGGTGATTCACAAGGGCCGGCTCATTGCCACGGGCGACATGGACGACCTGACCCGGCAGGCCCATGCCGAACGCACCGACCTGGAAGAGGTCTTCTTCCGGCTGACCCAGGAGGAGAGTTTAAATTATTGAAAAGGAGGCTATCATGGTGGAAAGCGTTTTTAAAAAGATTCACTGGCTGGGGCACGACGGATTCCGCATCGACGGCGAACTGACAATCTATATCGATCCCTACCAGATCGCGGGCGGGCCGCCGGCCGGCCTGGTGCTGATCACCCATGAACATTTTGATCACTGCAGTCCGGAGGACGTGGCAAAGATTCAGAATCCGCAAACCGTTGTCGTTACGGAAAAGGATTCAGCGGCAAAGCTGTCCGGCGACATTCGGACCGTTGCGCCCGGTGACCGCCTGACCGTGGGAGGCGTGGCCATCGAAGCGGTGCCGGCCTACAACACGGACAAGGATTTTCATCCAAAGGCCAAAGGATGGCTGGGCTTTGTTTTTGAGGTGGATGGTGTAAGAATTTACCATGCCGGTGACACGGACCGCATCCCCGAGATGGACCGGATTCAGGCCGATATTGCGCTGCTGCCGGTGTCCGGCACCTACGTGATGACCGCGGCCCAGGCGGTGGAAGCGGCCCTGGCTGTTAAACCGAGGATTGCCGTCCCCATGCACTACGGCGCCGTGGCCGGTACCGCCGATGATGCCCAAACATTTAAAAAGGCCCTTGAGGGCAGGGTGGATGTGCGGATTTTGTCAAAAGAGTAGGGGGCATTTTTTTGAACGTCATTGCGGGCGAAGCGCCGCGTGTCATTGCGAGCACAGCGAAGCAATCTTGAACGTTTACCATGAGATTGCTTCGTCGCTTTGCTCCTCGCAATGACCATGTATAGGTGCTGCTGACCAATCGAAATCGAAATCGGTATCGGTATCGGGATCGAAATGGATAAACGATTACGTGTACGTGCACGGGCAAGAGTAAGAGTAAGAGTAAGAGCAAGAGAAAGATTAAGCGTATAGGAAGGAAAGGAAGATCATGGGGTTTCTCTCGTCAAGCGTATCTGTTGTCTGCTACCAGGTCCAGGGCAAGATGGCCCGGCCCATCAACGAGACCGTGGAGCAGGGGCTGAAGCAGTTTACCATTCGGAATATCGACAATGAGCCGTCGGACAAGGCCGTGGGCTGGACCTCTTTTGAAGCCCCGTTTTCCCCGGATTTTTCCGGGGCGTCTTTTTCTTATGGCACCTATTTCCTCTTTTCCCTGCGCGTGGACAAAAAATCGATTCCCGCCAAGGTCGTGGCCAAGTGCTGCGCCCTGGAGGCGGAAAAGCGGTTGAAACAGACCCAGCAGAAGGTGCTGGCCAAAAACGAAAAAAAACAGATCAAGGAGAAGGTGCTCCACGATCTCGCCTTGCGGATACCGGCCACGCCCGGTGTGTTTGACCTGGTGTGGCAGTACGAGGACGGCCGGCTCTGGTTTTTTTCAACCCAGAAGGGGGCCAACGAAGAGCTGGAGACCCTGTTTGTCAAAACCTTTTCTTTGCGCCTGGTGCGGCTTTTCCCCTATACCCTGGCCGACCTGTCCTGCGATCTGTCGGCCCCGCAGAAAGACGCCCTGTTTAAACTGTCACCCACCAAATTTCTGGAGTAGCCATGCTGGATGTATCTGTCGCCTATAATCGGTATAAGTTCCTGGGCCACGAGTTTCTCACCTGGCTCTGGTTTATCATTGAAACCCGTTCCGACCGCATAAAGGATGCGGACGGGGCCCCGGTGGCCCTGGTGCTGGGAGACCGCATCGTGCTGGAAAACCACCGCAAGGAGGCCCTGGAGACGGTCACCATCAAGGGCAGCGAGGCCGAGCTGGAAGAGGGCCGGCTGTCGGTGAAAAAGGGGGCCGTGGTTACGGAGTTGAACCTGCGCCTTCACCAGGACGACAAGACCTGGCGGTTTGATATCAAGGGCGAAAGCCTGTCGGTGTCCGGCCTTAAAGCACCTGAATCCGATGGGGACAAAAACGATATCGAGGCGGTGGTGTTAGACAGAATGGACCAGTATGAAAAGGTTCTGGCCTTTGTCCGTCATCTTTACAGGGAGTTTATAATTCTTCGCACTTCGGGCGAATGGGACAAGAAGACCCTTCATGCCGTGCGCAAGTGGATCGCATCTAAATAATGGAGGGCTTGAAAAACAGGAGTTTGATTTTTGATGCCCTCGTAAAAAGTAGCGACCGGTTATTGGTTAAAAAATCGGCCTGGTGATGATTTTTTCATTTCGGCCGCCGCTTCTGTATAAAAAGTTCCGCCTGTTCTTTGAAATATGCG
>JAXHVI010000060.1:0-16330 GCA_034189195.1 Thermodesulfobacteriota bacterium
TGAGGCTGTTGAGCGGGACTCGTTTTACCGGCCGGTGCCGGAAGAAGGGGGCGCCTGACATGGACCGGCTGAAAACCGCAATCGAAAAAGCCATGGAAGGGGCCCGGCTGGACACCGAAGATGCCCTGGCCCTTTATACAAAAGCCGACCTGCTCGCCCTGGGCCGGCTGGCGGCCCGTCAGCGGTGGCGGCTGCGGCCCGAGCCGGTGGCCACCTTTGTGGTGGACAGAAACATCAACTACACCAATATCTGCGTGTCCGGCTGCCTGTTCTGCGCCTTTCACGCGGCTCCGGGCAGCCCGGACGGGTATGTGCTGTCCGAGGCGGAGCTGGAAAAAAAGCTTTCCGAGACCGTGTCCCTGGGCGGCACCCAGGTGCTGCTTCAGGGCGGCATGAACCCGGACCTGGACCTGGCCTATTACAAAGGCCTGCTCAGATTCATAAAGTCCGTCTCCGGCCTCCATATTCACGGGTTTTCCCCGCCGGAGATCGCCTTTTTCTCAAAGCAGTGGGGGCTCTCCGTGGAGGCGGTGCTGCGGGAGCTTGTGGCCGCCGGCCTGGATTCGATTCCCGGCGGCGGGGCCGAAATTCTGGCCGATGAGATTCGCAACAAAATATCGCCGGGCAAGTGCGATGCCGCCACCTGGCTGGATGTGATGGAGACGGCCCACACTATTGGCCTTCGGTCCTCCGCCACCATGATGTTCGGCCATGTCGAAACACCGCGCCATCTGATCGACCACCTGATGGCGATCCGGAACCTTCAGGACCGCACCTCCGGGTTTACCGCCTTTATTCCCTGGAGCTTTCAGCCGCAAAACACCCGGCTGAAAGGAACCCCGGCGTCGGCCGTGGATTACCTGAAGGTGGTGGCCCTCTCCCGGCTGGTGCTGGACAATGTGCCCAACATCCAGGCGTCCTGGGTGACCCAGGGGGACAAGATCTCCCAGGTGGCCCTGGGGTTCGGCGCCAACGACATGGGCAGCACCATGATCGAGGAGAACGTGGTGGCCGCCGCCGGGGTCCGGTTCCGCCTGCCCAGGGAGGCCATCATCCGCCTCATTGAAGGGGCCGGGCTTCGAGCCGCCCAGCGGGACTGCTTCTACCGGATTCTGCAGTACCACTGATACCCGGCCGGTGTGGCGGATCGGTTTCTGTTTTCACAGAGACATTTTATTGTTTTTCGGTTGATTTTTTCATGCGCTCCAGCAGGCCGGGGTAGTATCGGCTTTTTCTGATGTTTTCCAGGTCGGGGTCGGCCTCCAGCAGGTGTCGCAGACGGAGCCCCCTGTCAATGGCCCTGTTCAGCCATGTGGCCGCATTTTCCAGGTCTCCGCGGATGGAGTGGATGCAGGCAATGTTGTAGCTGATGCTGGCGGCACTGTCCGGCGCCGCGGCCAGCAGGTTCTTCAGCACGGTCAGGGCTTTGTCATACGCTCCGGCAGCACTGTAGATCAGCACCAGGTTGTCGGCCGCTTCCGTAAAACCGGGCTGAACGGCAAGTGCCCGGGTAAAATGATCAATGGCTTCCTGCCGCTGGTTTAACGAAAGCAGGGTCAGGGCCATGTTGTTATGGACTTCAGCGGCCCTTGAAAAGGACTCCAGTGCTGTGCTCTTTCGGCCCGCCTTAATCATCAGCAGGCCGAGGTTGTTATGAAACATGGCGGAGTCGGGAGCCAGGGCCAGGGCACTGGAAAGGTGGTCTTTCGCAACCTCCAGCTCGTGCCGGCGGGTATGGATCACCCCCAGGTCGTTATGAATGCCGGCCAGCAGGTCAGGGCCGGTTGTCTCGTCGTGGACCAGGAAATTATAATGGACCATGGCTTTTTCGGCCTGGCCGCTGTCGTACAGCACCTGGGCCAGGTTGTACCGGGCTTCGGCATAATCTGGTTTCATGGCAAGGGCTTCTGAAAAAGCATCAATGGCTTTATCGAATTTTCCCGCCCGGCGCAGCAGCACTCCCAGGTCGTTGCATCCTTCCGGGAAAAAGGGTTTTAGCTTGAGCGCGGCCCGGAGATGGGTTTCAGCCGCTTCGATCTGGTCCCGTTCGGCCAGTATCATTGCCATGTCGTAATGGACATCCACCAGCAGCCTGGATGAGATTTCCGGGCTGGTCTCCAGCAGGTCCGTGTAATAGCGCATTGCCGCTTCATGGTCGCCCTTATAAAAAAGCGTGCGGGCCAGGTTGAAACGGGTTTCGGGATAATCTGGCCCCATCTTCAGAGTGGCTGCAAAAATGTCATGGGCCTGGCCCAGCTTATCAGGCTGGGACATCAGCACGCACCCCAGGTTGTTTAATGCCAGATAGCACCCGGGATTTTTTCTTATGGTGTCCTTCCACAGGGCTTGCAGGTTCTTGTATTTGTCCTGCTCCTGCCAGGTGCGAACCCCCAGCGCCAAAAGGGTCAGAGCACAAAATCCCATCGCGAGAGTTCGAGCCCGGCGTCTCCCGGTGCTGGTCATGCGGTGCAGTCCTTGAATGACGAGCGTAATCAGAGCAATGGTGGCCAGGTACTGAAAGTGGTCCGCCACAAAGGAAAAAAGCATGGGGAAATAACTGATAAACCCAAGGGCCGGAAACAGTGTCGCTGCAAATATGGCCACGCCGGCAACCGGCCCTCTGCCGACGCGGTTTTTTGCGGCAAAGAGAATCGCGAAAAGCAGAATGACGGCAGCGGGAAAAAGGTATTGCCACCCGGCGGTGGAATCAATCTCCCATCGAGGGTAGGTGAACATTATCTTCGACGGCCAGATGAACTTGTATGCGTAAAACCACAGGGCCCTGCCGGCCATCAGCATCCGTTCAAGAAGGTTGAACTCCCAATCCGCACCCTGGGCCCCCACATGGAGCTTTTCCACCATGCTGGTGTTGATGCCCGCCACGATGCCGGCGACAAAAAAAGGAACTGTCGCGCCGATTGCGCCAAGCGGAATTCTGCCTCGTTTCCACCAGACCAGGACCAGGAACACCACCGGCATCATGCAGGTGACGCTTTTGCTCAGCAGGGCAAGGATGAAAAGAAAAAAGGAAGCCCCATACAGGGCATACGCATTCTTCTTCGGGGAAGGGGGCGTTTGTACGGTTTTATCGGTATCGGTCAGATAAAGACGGACCAGAAGCAGAAGAGAGGAAAGCGCAAAAAGGCCGGAAAGCACATTTTTGCGTTCGGATATCCATGCCACGGACTCCACGTTGACCGGGTGCAAAGCAAAAACAGCGGCCGCCGGCCAGGCCCAGGGCAGGCCCAGCCGCATCAGGACCAGCCAGACCAGGATAGCGTTGATGCCGTGCAGCATCATGTTGGTAAGGTGAAACACCATCGGCTCCGGTCCGAACATCTGGTATTCGACCCAGAAGCTGGTGAAGACCACGGGGTAGTACTGGGGCGTGGCGCTCCGCGACAGCCATATTCGTTTCAGCCCGTCAAGACTTGTCAGCGTAGGGTTCTGATGGACGTAGTCATCATCATCCCAGATAAAGCCATTGTGCAGGGAGGGCTGGTAGACGGCCAGCACCAGGACCACCAGGGCCGTCGCCTGAAGAAGCCTGCGCTTGAACGTGCTGTTCGCCATTTATGCCCCCATCAGCGATTGTATCTGCACCTCACCGGGCGGTCCGTTTTTCCCGGACTTGCTCCAGTGCCCGGTTATAATAATCGGTATGCCTGATATTCTCAAGGTCCCTGTCCCGTTCCAGCAGGGGGAGCAGGCCGAACCCGCCGTCAATGGCCTTTTGCAAACAGGCCACAGCGGTCTCCGTCTCGCCCGCGAGAGAGTAGAGGCAGGCAAGGTTGTAGTAAACAGTGGCGCTGCTGTCCGGCCGCAGTTGAAGGAGGGTTTGCAGCATTCCAATGGCCCGGTTGTAATCTTCTGTTTCCCGGTAATAGGCGACCAGGTTGTTGGTCGCATCAAAGTAGTCCGGCTTGATCGCAAGGGCCCTTCGAAAACAGGCGACAGCGCTTTGCGTTTTCCCCTTGCCGGCGAGTGTGGTCCCCAGGTTGTTGTGGGCCATCCGGCAGCCGGGGTTGTGGGTAATCGTATGTTCCCATAACGGCTGCAACCCCCGGTATTTTTCCTGCGCGTTCCAGGTTCGCAGGCCGAGGGTAAACACCAGGGCCAGAAAGGCCCCGGCCAGGAGTGTCCGCTCGTGTCTCCAGTGGCCCCTGCCGGCGATGCGGTGTGCACCGGCCCCGGCCATGGCGATCAGCACAGGAGTGGCAAGGTATTGAAAATGGTCGGCCACAAAGGAAAATTGCATGGGATAGTAGTCGATAAAACCCAGTGACGGAAACAGAATAACGGCAAACAGGGCCACGCCGGCAACAGGCCCTTTGCCGATACGGTTTCTTTTCGCAAAAAGCACGGCAAACAAAAGCAGCACGGCCAGGGGGAACAGGTACTGCCACCATGCTGAAGCATTGATCTCCCACCGGGGATAAATAAAAATCAGTTCCGCCGGCCAGACCAGCTTGTATGCGTAAAACCAGAGGGCGCGACCTGCGATCAGCACCCGTTCAACGGCGCTGATGTCCCATTCCGGACCGGATGCGCCCACAAGGGTTTTTTCCATCCATGAGGTGTTGATGCCGGCCACAAGCCCGGCGGCAAAAAACGGGAGCATTGCATAGATGATGTTCACGGGAATTTTTTTGTGTTTCCACCAGGCCAGAATCAGGAAAACCACCGGCAGCATGGCGGTCACGCTCTTACTCAGCAGGGCAAGGATGAAAAGCAGCAGAGAGATCGAATACAGGGTGTACCGTTTTCTGGTTTGGAGCCGGTCTTTTTCTTCCGTTTCTTTTGCACCGGGCAGATAGAGACGGATCAGGATCAGCAGGGAGGAGAGCGCGAAAAGACCGGAAAGCACATTCTTCCGTTCCGTAATCCATGCCACGGACTCCACGTTCACCGGATGGAGGGCAAAGATGGCCGCGGCCGGCCAGGCCCACGGCAGGCCCAGGGCCGCCAGCACCAGCCAGACAAGAACGGCATTGGCGCCGTGAAGCACCATGTTGGTGGCGTGAAACGCCATCGGTTCCGGTCCAAATAGCCGGTGCTCGGCCCGGAAGCTGGTAAACACCATGGGATAGTACTGGACCGTGGCGCCCCGGATCGCCCAGATCCGTTTTAATCCTTCAGGGCTTCGCAGCGTGGTGTTGTGGGTGACATACAGGTCGTCGTCCCAGATAAACCCATTGTGAAGGGACGGCTGATAGGCAGCCAGCACCAGTACAAGCAGGATGGACGCCTGGATGGGCCTGGAAATTTTCAGACGGTCCAGCATTTTCTCCTCATGTGGTCCGGTGCTCCAACCGCGATCCTCAGGTGAATACAGATCGAAAATACCCCATAATAATCGGTATGGCCGCGGTTCTCAAGGTCCTTGTGTCTTGCCGCGATCTTCCGGAGATCAGCGAAATAAAAAAGGTGTACCGGGCCTGAAAATCCGGTTAACATGCCGCTTATGGCTTTTATTATACATAGGGCCGGATGGGTGGTGGCCCACGGACGACGGGTGCTCCGTGACGGGTTTGTGCGCGTGACCGACGGCGTGATCACCGAAGTGGGAACCGGCGCGGCAGAAAACGGAACCGTTGTCGACCACGGGGAAGGCGCCCTTGTGCCGGCCTTTGTCAATGCCCATACCCACCTGGAGCTTTCCGCCCTGGCCGGACAGCTTGCCACCGGCCAGGGGTTTGAATCGTGGGTGCGGGAGCTCCTGGCCCTGCGCCAGGAACAGACAATCGACCACCTGCGCCGGGAGGCAGGCGCCGCCGCCGGCCGCATGATAAAAGCCGGTACTCTGGTGGCCGGTGAGATATCCACCCTCGGCATCACGGCGGATCTGTTTCGGGACGCCGGCCTGGCCGGTGTCTGGTTTTCCGAGGTGCTGGGCCAGCACCTGCCTGAATCCGTGGACCTGCCGCCTGCCGACCAATGGCGCGCCTCTTCTTTTGCGGCCCATGCCCCGCACACCACGGCGCCGGAAGTGTTGTGCCGCCTGAAACATATGTGTGATGAACGGGGCCTGCCGTTTTCCATTCATCTGGCAGAATCGTCCGAGGAGGTTGAGTTTATTCAAACCGGAAAGGGCAGGTGGGCCGATTTTTTAAGCGAGCGGGGCATTGATTTTTCAACATGGCCGGTTCCGTCAAAAAGTCCGGTGGCCTATCTGGCCGATCTGGGCCTGCTGGGACCGAACCTGATGGCGGTTCACCTGGTTTACACCGATGCGGCGGATATTGCCCTGCTTGCCCAAAACCGGGTGAACGTGTGCCTGTGCCCCCGCAGCAACATGGCCCTGCATGGCCGGCTGCCGGATGTGGCCCGAATGGCTGCAGTCGGGCTTGACCTCTGCCTGGGCACCGACAGCCTGGCCTGTGTGGACTCCCTGAGCATGGTTGACGAGATGGCCTTTGTGGCATATAAGTGTCCTGCCCTGGGGCCGGAAGACCTGCTGAACATGGCCACGATCAACGGTGCGGCGGCGCTTGGAATGGCCGACCGGTTCGGCTCGCTGGAACCGGGGAAAAAAGGCGCCCTGGTGTATCTGCCGGTAAAGGCGGAAAGCCCAAAGGCCCTGCTTGAGCGGATCGTCTCCGGCGAGGGCGGGCCGGTCTCAACCTGGCGGCCGGAAGAAAAAAAACAGGAGTAAACATGGAATCCACAAGGGTCGGACGCATTCGGTATATCAATGTGGCACCCGTGTACCACGGGTTTGACTCCGGCCGGGCGGCCGCGCCCTTTTCCCTTATTTCACGGGCGCCGGCGACGTTAAACTCAATGATTTTAAACAGTGCGCTGGACATCAGTCCGGTTTCCTCGATTGCCTATGCCCGGCATCACAGCCATTTGATGGTCCTGCCCGGGCTGTCGATTTCCTGTTTCGGCGACGTGATGAGCGTGTTGCTGGCCTCCCGTTTTCCCATTGATCAACTGGACGGGAAAACCATTGTCTTCAGCAGCGAGTCCGAGACAGCCGTCGGTTTCCTGCGGCTCTATTTTGCACAAAAAAAGATCGCGCCGGTTTTTGTGGCCACCCGGATCAACTCCCCGGAAGACCGGGTGTGCGCCGATGCCGCCGGCGTGCTGACCATCGGCGACCTGGCCCTGACCGGGGAGTGGGAGCGGCGGTTTGATCATGTGTGGGACATCGGCCGGTTGTGGCAGGAACTGGCGGGCCGGCCCTTTGTTTTCAGCCTGTGGGTGGTCCGAAGGGCGTTCGCGGAGGCACGTCCTGATGTGGTGGCGGAGATACTCAAGCGGTTTCACGCGTCAAAGCAGAAGGGTCTGGCCCGGATTGACCAGGTCATTGCCCGGGCCGCCGGGGTGACGGGCCTGGATGTGGAAACCTGCCGCCGCTACTACCGCCTGCTGCAATACGACCTGGGGCCGGAACAGATCGCCGGGGCCGAGGCCTTTTTTGACATGCTTTTTGCCCAGGGCATGCTGGCTGAGGCGGTCCGCCTTTCTTTTTTTGACCCGCAGTCCTGATCGTGTCCAAATTTAAAAGCACGATTGCCGGGCTTCAACCCCGGCATCCCCATTGTCCGTCATCACCCAGCTTGATTGGGTGCTCCAGAATAAAACTGTTCCATACCTTTTTCCGTCCGGCCGCAATGCCCTTACGGGCACACTACAAACCCGGGCTTGCCTGCCTGCTCTGTTTGTAGGGACGCCGTCAGGCGGTTGGTAAATGACAGGCAGGTGATGGGTGCCCACACCAGGTCGGTGCCAGGCCGGCCTGCGGAGCCCCCCGGGGATTTTAAGACGGGTGGGGCTATGTGGCAAAAACCGGCAGGGCCGATCCGGGGATGATGCCGGCTTTTGCTGCTTCCTCAAAGAGCCGGCAAATGGCCTGCTCCCCAGTTTCGCCGATATCCCCGGTAAAGTCGTTTACATAAAGTTCAATATGCTGTTGAATCACATCGTCTGAAAGTTCCTGGGCGTGCTGCCGCACATAAGGCCCGGGGGCGGCGGGGTCTTGCCGGGCATAGGCAACGCTTTGTCCTATGATTTGCTCAATCACACGGCACTGTTCTGCCGGAACATCCCGGCGCACACCGATCAGGCCAAGGGGAATGGGCAACCCGGTTTTTTCTTCCCACCACTGGCCCAGGTCCAGCAGGCAGTCCAGGCCGTAATTCGAATAGGTGAACCGCCCTTCGTGAATGATCACGCCATGGTCGCACGTCCCGTCCTGAACAGCCGGCATGATCCGGTCAAACCGCATGGGGACCGGTGTAAAATCGTTTTTCAGGTAGAGGGAGGCCAGCAGGCAGGCCGTGGTCCACATTCCCGGCACCGCGAGTGTCGCGCCGGCAAGGGGCTTGCGCGGCCCTTCTTTTTTGGTCACGATCAGCGGCCCGCACCCCCGGCCCAGGGCCGCCCCGCTTCTTAACATGCCGTAGGATTCCCCCAGGTGGGCCATGGCGGCCACCGAGAGCTTGGACACGTCAAAACGGGCTTTGGCCGCGCTTCGGTTCAGGGCTTCCACATCATTTAACGTGATGTCAAAGGCCAGGCCGTGCAGGTTGACCCGGCCGTGGGCCAGGGCATAAAAAAGAAAGGTGTCGTTGGGACAGGGGGAGTAGGCCAGTGTGACCGTGCCGGTCTTAACATTTGCCATCGCACGCCTCCGGTCTTTTGGTCCATTCCGCGATAAAGGCGCAAACGCTGATGGCCGCGTTGGTGGCGGCCAGGGGAATATCCCATTCGGACCTGTTCCGGCGGCCCGCGATGTTGCCGGCTCCGCGGATTTCAAGAAAGGGAATGCCGTAGTGCAGGCAGACATGGGCCGCGGCCGCTCCTTCCATGGCCTCCATGCAGAGGCCGAACCGGTCAAACAGGGCCTGGGCCCGGCGGTCTGTGGCGGTGATGGTGACCACTGATCCGATGGGGCCCATGGCCGCGCCGCAGCCCGTTGCCAGGGGCGCGTTGCAGGCGGCCCGGCAGGCCGTGTCGGCAAGACGAATATCCGCCGGATATCGGTTGGTGATCTTGCCGGCAGGGGTTTTTAGAACCGGAAACGGCAGCGCGTCCACGATGTCCGCCGGGTCTGCCGGTTCGAGACCTGACTGCACGTCGATCATCTCCGTTGCCACCACTACATCTCCTTTGCTGATGCCGGCCTGGGCGAACCCGCCGCCGCACCCGGTCTGAATGACCAGCGAGGGAAGCGTTTTTTCCATTACAGCGGCAAGTGCCATGGCCGTGTTCACCGGCCCGGGGCCGGTGACGAGCACCTGTACCGGCGTGCCGGCCAGCATGCCGGTCATCACAGGGCCGCCGGTTTGTGCGCCGGAAAGCCGGTCGATAAGGGGCGCGGCCTCCACGGGGGTGGCCGTGGGAATGAGAATGCGGGGGTCAGGCATGGGTATGTTTCATCGGTTTATCGGTTTCGCCGGCCGGTTCGGTTCCGCCGCGCTTTTTTGTTTCCATATCACGGAAGGCCCGCGCCTGTCATGAAAAAAACGCTTGATAGGACCGGGTATCCCCTGTATAAAAGACCAACAATTCAATTTTATGAATTTTTTTGATGGAGCCGGAAGTGTTCGGACCTGAAAAAGGGCACTGCCCTGCTTTTGAAAGGGAGGTTGATGGCACAATCGTTTGAAAAGAAAATTCTGTGTATCGGCGCCGGATACGTGGGCGGCCCCACCATGGCGGTGATTGCCGACAAATGCCCCCGGTACAAGGTGACGGTGGTGGATATCGACGCCGGCAAGATCGCGGCCTGGAACTCCGACACCCTGCCGGTGTACGAACCGGGCCTCCTGGATGTCGTTCAGCGGGCAAGGGGGAAAAATCTTTTCTTTTCCACGGACGTGCCGGCCGCCATTGCCGAGGCGGACATCATTTTTGTCAGCGTGAACACCCCCACCAAGACCACCGGCGTGGGTGCCGGCATGGCCGCCGACCTGCGTTACTGGGAGAACACGGCCCGGCAGATTCGCCAGTGTGCGGACACGCCCAAGATCGTGGTGGAAAAGAGCACGGTGCCGGTGAAAACCGCCGAAGCCATGGCCCAGATCCTGTCCACGGAAAACAGCGGCAATCGGTTCGAGGTGCTTTCCAACCCGGAATTTCTGGCCGAAGGCACGGCCGTTGCCGACCTGGAAAACCCGGACCGGGTCGTGATCGGCTCCCGGCAGACGCCCGAAGGCCTGGCGGCCCGGGACGCACTGGTGGAGGTTTACGCCAACTGGGTGCCCGGGGAAAAGATTCTCGTCTCCAACATCTGGAGCAGTGAAATGGCCAAGCTGGCGGCCAACGCCTTTCTGGCCCAGCGGGTCTCGTCCATCAACACCATCGCCAACATCTGCGAAAGTTCCGGCGCCAACGTGCAGGAAGTCTCCAGGGCCGTGGGCATGGACCGGCGCATCGGGCCGAAGTTTCTCAATGCCGGAGTGGGGTTCGGCGGGTCGTGCTTTAAAAAAGACATCCTGAGCCTGGCCTACCTGTGCCGGGATGCCGGGGCCGACGCCGAGGCCGACTACTGGGAAAGCGTGGTGCGCATCAACGAGCACCAGAAGGAGCGGTTTGTGCGGCGCATGCTGGACGCCATGTTCCACAGCATGGCGGACAAGCGGATCGCATTGTTCGGGTTTGCCTTCAAGCCCGATACCGGCGATATCCGGGACGCGCCGGCCATCACCATTGCCCGCCGGCTGCTTGACGAGGGTGCCGTGCTGGCCATCACCGATCCCAGGGCACTGGACGGGGCCCGGTCGGTGTTCGGCAATGCCGACGGCCGGGTGGCGTATGTGGACGACCCCTACCAGGCCGCGAAAAAGAGCCATGCCATTGCCGTTCTCACCGAGTGGCAGGTGTACCGGGATCTCGATTATACCGCGATATATGCCGCCATGGAGAAGCCGGCCTTTTTCTTTGACGGCCGGAACGTGGCCGACCATGCCGCGCTTTTTGACATGGGGTTTAATGTCTATCCGGTGGGGATGCCGGCAATGACCCATTTTTAACCCGATATTGTGTGAAATATACGGGTTTCTGGCCCTAACGGAGGAGACGGTGTATGACGTGCATGGATAAAAAACGGGTCCTGGTGACCGGCGGCGCCGGTTTTCTGGGGTCTCACCTGTGTGAGCGGCTGCTTGCCGACGGCTGCGAGGTGGTCTGCCTGGACAATTTCTTTACCGGCCGAAAACGCAATATCGCCCATCTGCTGGACAACCCGGATTTCGAACTGCTGCGCCACGACCTGGCCCACCAGATCTTTATTGAAACCGATGAAATTTACAACCTGGCCTGTCCGGCATCGCCGGTCCACTACCAGTACAACCCGGTCAAGACCGTTAAAACCAGCGTACTGGGGGCCATTCACATGCTGGGGCTGGCCAAGCGGGTAAAGGCGAAAATTCTTCAGGCATCCACCAGCGAGGTTTACGGGGATCCGGATGTCCACCCCCAGACCGAGGATTACCGGGGCAACGTGAATCCCATCGGCCCCCGGGCCTGCTACGATGAAGGCAAACGGTGCGCCGAGACCCTGTTTTTCGATTACCACCGTCAGAACCGGGTCAACATCCGGGTGGTGCGGATATTCAACACCTACGGCCCCCGCATGCACCCCGACGACGGCCGGGTGGTGAGCAACTTCATCATGGCGGCCCTTCAGAACAGGGATATCACGGTTTACGGCGACGGCGCCCAGACCCGATCCTTCTGCTACGTGGATGACATGATCGACGGTTTTGTCCGCATGATGAACGCGGACGATGACTTTACCGGGCCGGTGAACCTGGGCAATCCCCACGAGATGACCGTGCTGGAGCTGGCAAAGGCGGTAATCGACCTGACCGGATCCCGGTCGAAAATCGTTTTTCAGCCCCTTCCGGCGGACGATCCCCGGCAGCGGCGGCCCGATATCACCCTGGCACGGGAGCGGCTCGGCTGGCAGCCCGTGGTCGGGCTGGACGAGGGGCTTGAAAAAACGGTCCGCTATTTTGAAACTCTGATTTCAGACAATTCTTAAGCGGGTTCTGGAATTTCATTTCACCGCAGAGACGCAGAGGACGCAAAGAAAAATATGAGCGCTTCGCGAAAAAAACGATCGCTTTTCCAGGAAGCGGAATACAGCACTTTGCGCCTTTGCGGTAAAAAAAGAATTTGCTTCAAACTTTAGACACTACTGAGCATATCAATTATTTATTGGAGGTTGTATCGTGACAGTGAAAAAGGCCCTGATAACCGGGATCACCGGCCAGGACGGCGCCTACCTGGCCGAGTTCCTGCTGGAAAAAGGCTACGAGGTCCATGGCATCAAGCGGCGGGCCTCGCTTTTCAACACAGCCAGGATCGATCACCTGTATCAGGATCCCCATGAGGATGACGTTCGTTTTTTCATGCATTACGGGGACCTGACCGATTCTTCCAACCTGGTGCGCATCATTCAGCATGTGCAGCCCGACGAGATTTACAACCTGGGGGCACAGAGCCATGTCCAGGTCTCTTTTGAGTCACCGGAGTACACGGGGGACGTGGACGGCCTGGGCACTTTGCGATTGCTGGAGGCCATGCGGATTCTGGGCGTGGAAAAGAAGGTGCGGTTCTACCAGGCTTCAACATCGGAACTTTACGGTAAGGTGCAGGAGGTGCCCCAGACCGAGAAAACCCCTTTCTACCCCCGCTCTCCCTACGGGTGCGCCAAACTTTTTGCCTACTGGTGCACGGTGAATTACCGGGAAGCCTACGGCATGTTCGCCTGTAACGGCATCCTGTTCAACCACGAGTCCCCCATTCGCGGCGAGACCTTTGTCACCCGAAAGATCACCCGGGCCGGGGCCCGCATTGCCGGCGGGGTCCAGGACCGGCTTTACCTGGGCAACCTGGGCGCGTTGCGGGACTGGGGCCATGCCAGAGATTACGTGCGGGCCCAGTGGCTGATGCTCCAGCAGCCGGAACCCGATGATTTTGTCGTTGCCACGGGAAAACAGTACTCGGTGCGGGATTTCTGCGAAAAAGCCTTTGCCAACGCCGGGATTCACCTGGCCTGGAAGGGCAGCGGCGTGGAGGAGCATGGAATTGTCGATTCAGTCGACAAAGACGCTCCTCTGGTCAGAAAATACGGAATGGCGCAGTCTCTCTCCCGGCTGGCCCCCGGCACAACGGTGATCTGCGTGGACCCGGCCTATTTTCGGCCCGCGGACGTGGTCTCCCTGGTGGGCGACGCCACAAAGGCAAAAGAGAAGCTGGGGTGGGAACCGCGCATCACCCTTGACGAGATGGTTTTCGAGATGGTGGACTGTGATTTTCAGGACGCCCGGCGGGAAGCGGTGTGCAAGGCCAACGGCCTTCCCCTGCCGGCCAGCTGCGAGGCCCACATGTGATGGAAAAGGATGCTGTTATCTATATAGCCGGCCACCGGGGCCTGGCCGGTTCGGCTATAACAAGAGCGCTGGAAGCCCGTGGCTGCACCAACCTGCTGACCCGTACCCATGCCGAACTGGATCTCACTTGTCAGGCCGCCACCGAAGCCTTTTTTCAGGCCCACCGCCCGGCGTATGTGTTTATGGCGGCCGCCAAAGTGGGCGGCATTCTGGCCAACAACACCTTTCCGGCCGAGTTTATCTATCAGAACCTGACCATCCAGACCCACATTCTTCATGCCGCCTATCGGGCCGGGACCAGGCGCCTGCTGTTCCTGGGATCTTCGTGTATTTATCCCAAAGCGTGTCCCCAGCCCATGAAAGAGGAACACCTGCTCACCGGCCCCCTGGAGCCCACCAACGAGCCCTATGCCGTGGCCAAGATCGCGGGCATCAAGATGTGCCAGTCCTACAACCGGCAGTACGGCACCCGGTTTGTGGCGGTGATGCCCACCAATCTTTACGGTCCCAACGACAATTTTGACCTGGAGACCAGCCATGTGCTGCCGGCCCTGATCCGCAAGTTTCACGAGGCCAAAAAAAGCGGCGCAAAAGAGGTGGTTGTCTGGGGCACGGGAAATCCGCGGCGGGAGTTTCTGCATGTCGATGACCTGGCGAGTGCCTGCCTGTTTGTCATGAACCTGCCGGACGCCGACTTTGACCGCCTGGTTCGTGGCGACCAGGCTCCGCTGGTCAATATCGGCATGGGCAAAGACATCTCCATCGCCGAGCTGGCAGGGCTGATCAAAGAAATTGTTGGATTTGAAGGCCACATCCGTTTTGATGCCACCAAACCCGACGGTACCTTTCAGAAGCTGCTGGATGTGTCCCGCATGACCGCCCTGGGCTGGCAGGCAAAAACCGGCCTGAGATCCGGAATTCAAAACACCTACCAGTGGTGCCTGGATCATCATGTTTTCTGACTGTGTCGTGAAAATAGTTTAGTATCCAACCGTAATTTTTAAGTTTTTGCGTCCTGATGACTGACGGCACGCCAGGGATTTATGGATGGAAACCAAGGAGGATACTTTGACAGCGTGGCATGTGATTCACACGATCAGCGAGACTACCTCCCGGTGGGTGAAGGTGATTGCCGAAGCCGTGCGCGATGACCAGGGAAACACACTGGAATACTGGCGGGTGGAAAAGGATGATTCGATCATCATCCTGCCCCTTTACCGGGGCGCCATTGTCCTTCCACGGCCTTTTTACCGGCACGGCATCGGTCAACACACCTGGGATCTGCCCGGTGGAAGATGGGGCAGCCGGGCAGACATAAAGACGGCGGCCCTGTCGATTCTTGCCCGGGAACTTGGCATATCGGAAACGGATGTGGCCGGGCTGACCTCCATCAGCGGAACTCCGTGGCCGGTGAACAGCGCGTTTTCAAACCAGTACCTTCACGGATTTGTCGCCGAAATAGCGGATTCGGCCGTTTTCCCCGAAGACCGGGGTGTGGAACGGTTTATAACCGACGCTTCGGGCATGGCGGCCCTGCTGGACCGGCTCAGTTGCCTTCAGTGCCGGTGTGTGGTATTGGAGTGGCTTTATCGGAACGCCGTTTTTCCATGAAAAAAGGATAATATTTTTGAATCCAAATGGTTGCATTATAAAAAAACAGGGTGTATAGAAAGGTGACCCTGTCGCGGCAGGGGTATAAAAAAAAAGATTCTATCACATATTACATATAACGCAGGAGGAAGTGATGAAGGGTCCGATTGTTGTGTTCGGAGGTGACGGGTTCTGCGGATGGCCCACCAGCCTCTACCTGTCCAAGTCCGGGTACGATGTCATTATTGTAGACAATCTGTCGCGCCGAAAGATCGACGTGGAACTGGAATGTAACTCCCTCACGCCCATTCAGCCCATCGGCAAGCGGATTGATGCCTGGAAAACCCTGACAGGCAAAACCATCTCCTTTCGCCATATTGATATCGCGGAGCACTATCACCGGGTCCTCAGCCTGTTCAAGGAGGTCAAGCCCCAGGCGGTGATCCACTTTGCCGAGCAGCGGGCCGCTCCCTATTCCATGAAGGGGCCTTTTCAGAAGCGGTATACCGTGGACAACAATATCAATGCCACCAACAACATTCTCTGCGCCATCGTGGAGTCGGGACTTGATATTCACATGGTTCACCTGGGCACCACGGGCGTCTACGGGTACAGTACCGTGGGCATGACCATTCCTGAAGGATATATGACGGTGAAGGTGGATGTGGACGGCCAGGAAAAGGAGCTGGAGATCCCCTATCCGCCGCAGCCGGGCAGCATCTATCATATGACCAAGACCATGGATGCCCTGATGTTCAGTTATTATAACAAGAATGACGGGCTGCGTATCACCGACCTGCACCAGGGCATTGTCTGGGGTACGGAAACCGAAGAGACCCGCATGGACGAAGCCCTGGTCAACCGTTTTGATTATGACGGTGATTACGGCACGGTGCTCAACCGGTTTGTCATGCAGGCCGCTGTTGGCCACCCCCTGACCGTTCACGGCAAGGGGGGCCAGACCCGGGCGTTTATCCATATCAAGGACACGGTGCAGTGTATTCGGCTGGCAGTGGAAAACCCGCCCGAACACGGCGAAAAGGTAAAAATTTTCAACCAGACCACGGAACAGCACAACGTTAAGATGCTGGCCGAGATAATATCGAAAATGACCGGCGCTGAGATTCGTTATTACATCAATCCCCGGAACGAGGACCCGGAAAACAGCCTGAAACTCTCTTGTGAGAGTTTTCTTGAACTCGGGCTGAATCCCATCACCCTGAGCGAAGGGCTGATGAGCGAAATATACGACGTGGCCAGCAAGTACAAACACCTGTGCGACACTTCCCGTATCATCTGCACCTCGGTGTGGAAAAAGGAGCGGGCTGTCGACACGGTGGGGTCCCATGAGCCGGTGGAGGATGACCTCAACTGATGCACATAGATAAAAA
>JAXHVI010000061.1:0-4041 GCA_034189195.1 Thermodesulfobacteriota bacterium
GCTCCGTTCCGGCGCTGAAAATAATGTCTTCCAGGTTATGCTCGGCAATAACGTCGCGACAGCTCCACAGGGTTTTGGGACAGACATACTTGGCGCTGTCGGACTCTTCGGTAATATTTAAGGGTTTCTCTAAATATTGGCCTTGAAACGACATGAGAAATGGAAGGATATCATAGCCATTTCTGGGCCTGAGGGCCTTCGTCAGATAAGGGGGGGGGCATGACGAAGCCCTTCGATGTGAATGGAAAGGGCATAGATCGTCACGACTCGGTAAGCAGTATCGCGTTATCTACAAAATCGCGAACCAGCAATTGTATGTACAGACGATCAACCTTACTGCCCATGATTACCGGAGGAAATAGGATGAAGGATTATCGTAAAGCCAAAAAGACCGTTGATGTCTCCGTCGGTGACTCGGTACGGATTATACGGGAGCTTCAGGAGCTCAGCCAGACAGATCTGGCTGAGCTCATCGGCCGGATTGCGGGCGACCAGTGGGAAAGGCTGCTTGAAAACCCGGACCTGGATGGCGTTACGATCCGGTAGCCCGTTTTTCCGGCTTGACAAAAATGGCGGCGTGGTATCTACTTGATTGCAAATCCGGCTGTCATTTTCCGTTCATACATTCCGCCTTTTTCAGGCTGTATGAACGCCTTTTTAGCCATCAACCGAGCCATTAAAAGGAGGACTTCAATGAAAGCACGCGTTACCAGTCAGTGCATGGGGGACCGGAACTGCAACAAGCTCTGCCCCGAGGTGTTCAAGTATGATGAGGACCAGCTGCTGTCCGTGGTCCAGTTTGACGTTATCCCTGAAAAATACGAGGCCCTGGCGCGCCAGGCCGCTGAAGAGTGCGGCGCCGAGGCCATTGAAATCGAAGAGTAACTCACCGCCACTGCGTTGAACATGCCGGGCCGGGTGTCTTTTTTAAAGCATCCGGCCTGATTTATTTCAAAAAAGGAGTTTCCCATGGGAAAATTTCGTAACAGCCAGACCGCCCGTAACCTGATGCTTTCTTTTGCCGGCGAGTCCCAGGCCAGAAACCGGTACACCTATTTCGCGCGCCGGGCCTTTGAAGAGGGGTTTGTCCAGATTGCCGAGATATTTGAAGAGACCGCTGACCAGGAGTGCGAGCACGCCCTGCGGTTTTTCAAGTTTTTCAACGGCGGAGAGATGGAAATTACCGGCAGCTTTCCCGCCGGCGTAATTCAGGACACCCGCGACAATCTGTTGGCCGCGGCAGACGGCGAACGGTTTGAACACAGTGATCTGTATCCCGGGTTTGCCCGGATCGCCCGGGAAGAAGGATTTGAGCGGGCCGCCGACACATGGGACGCCATCAGCGTGTCCGAACGGCAGCACGAGAAACGCTACCGGGACCTGGCCGCCAACATTTTGGCTGACCGCGTGTTTTCCCGGGAAACGGAAACGGTGTGGCGCTGCCGGAACTGCGGCTACCTGCACACCGGCACCGAGGCCCCGGCAAAATGCCCGGCCTGCGTCATGCCCCAGGGCTATTTCGAGCTGCTGGGTGAAAACTGGTAGGCGGCCGGCGGGGTTACATTCACGTGCGGTTACCCGGACAGGTGATCACTCCCCATACATATCGGTGATGAGTTTTCGCAACCGCGCGGCCTTGCTGCCGGACAGGCTGTCGATTTTCTTTTGCAGGCGCTGCCTGCTGATGGTGCGGAGCTGATCAACGGCGATTTCGGCATTTTTACCCGCGCATTTCACCTGAAGCCGGGATCGCCACTGCGGATGCAGTTTTGAGGTCAACGGACAGACAACAACCGTTTCCAGGTACTTATTCATCTCATCCTGACTGACAACAACGACCGGCCGGATTTTTTTTATTTCACTTCCGACGAAGGGGTTGAGGTCGGCAAAATAGATTTCGTACCTTTTAATCTCCAAAGTCCTCATCCTCCAGGCCATCCGCCACAGTGGATTCAAACTCACTCCAGGACTCCTGTTCCTCGGCCATGGCCTTATAGGTTTCCTCCCAGGACAGCTTGCCTTTTTCTTTATTGCGCAGCAGCAGCCCGTTGTCTGTTTCTTCTATTAACAGAGCGTCTTTCAACCCGTACTTTACAATAAGGGCCTTGGGGATACGAACCCCTTTGGAGTTGCCGATGGGCACCAGCCTGGCCTCTCTTGTGCGGGCATGGTTCTGCATGGAAACGGCTCCTTTGTTTTTGATCACCATTTTTTGTAATTATTGTAATTACATTCCGCCATCGTGTCAAGACTGAAGCAAGATGCCTGTCCGGCTTTATGCAAGTTCGTTTCCATCCAGCCCCAGGGTGCCGCCGGGGTTCATGATGTTGTGCGGATCAAAGTGGCGCTTGAGTGCCCGTAATACCTCCATCTGCTCCGCGCCCAGGTGATGCTCCATTTTCGGGCCCATCATGCGGCCCACGCCGTGGTGATGGCTTAAGGAACCGCCGTGTTCCACGATGGCGTCGATGATGCCGCGCTGAAACGTCCGGAACTCTTCGGCCCCGGCCATGGGCATGATAAAGATAAAATAAAGATTGGTCCCCTGGGCGTAAAAATGGGAGCAATGGGTCATGCAGATGGCCCTGGCCCGGTCCTTGATGTATTTGCGCACACCCTGGTGGACGTTGTGCAGGTTGTCCCATGTGACCGATGTCTCCAGGGTGTCGATAAGAATGCCGATATCGTTCAAGTCTTCGCGCATGTAGGGGTCTTTGAACCGGGAGGCAAACCACTTGCTGGCCGGGTAGGTGGTCAGGTAGATGCCGCCGCAGGCCCTGCACACGCGGCCGATGCTTTTCTTCACGTTGGCGGCAAACCCCTTTTCACCGTCTGCCTGACCCAGCATCAGGCAGCGCCGGTCGGGCTTCATGCCGCGAAACCGCAGAAAGGTGTCGGCCGGGGTGCCGGCAATGCCGTACATGTTCATGGCCACGTCGGTCTCTTCGGCGTCGGAGATGCGCAGCACCGAGGGCATGCCGAACTCCCCCTGGCTGATGTTCCGGGCCGCTTTCACCGCCGATTCCCAGTCTGGAAACATGTAGGAAAAACGCCGGGTGTTTTCCGGCATATACCGGAACACCTTCATGGTCAGGCCCACCAGCACGCCGAAACATCCTTCGCTGCCCTTCATGATGTCATTGACCTTGGGACCGGTGGCCGTGCCCGGATAATCCAGCGTCTTAAACGAGCCGACAGGCGTGACATACTCCTGGCTGATCACCAGGTCATAAGCATCACCATAATAGGAGGAGAGCTGGCCCGATCCCAGGGTGACCACCCAGCCGCCCACGGAGGAGTATTCAAAGGACTGGGGAAAGTGGCCGCCGGTGTAACGGTGGCTGGCGCCGAACCGTTCGGGCGCGTTGTTCAGCAGCGCCTCGTAGGCAGGCCCCATGACGCCCGGCTCCACGGTGATGGTCTGGTTGGTCTCGTTGAATTCAAGCACCCGGTTCATGTGGGTGCCCATGGCCAGGGTCACGCCGCCGCCCACACTGTCCAGGCCCAGCGTGACCGAACTGCCGCCGCCGTAGACCCGCACCGGAATTTTTTTCTGATGGCAGTGCGCCACAATGGCGGCCACGTCCTTTTTGCCCCTGGGATGCACCACGCAGTCGGCCACGTGTTCGGCCCTGCCGGTCCGGAGCTGAATCAGATCTTCCATGGCCTTGCCGGAAGAATGCAGCACCCGGCTGTAATCATCCGTGGAGATGTTCTGTTCTCCCACGATGGCGGCCAGGGCCGCCATGTCATCGGAAGAGAGGCGGCACGGGATATCGTGTTTCACCGGCCGGTCCCCGGTGTCAGGCCGGCGTTTCAGGTCGGCGTCCGACAGACCCAATGCCTGTTGAATTTCTTTCATAAACCCGGCGCTGGGATGCTTGAACCCGTCCGGCGCGCCCCACTTTAAAATCGACCGGTAGGTGCCGGGTTTGGGCGGGGTGCTGATCCACTCCGGGGTCTTTTCCGCCTGCTTGCTCATGGTGCCTCCATTATCAATATCTCGTTTCACCTTTAACCTTACTCTTACTCTTACTCTTA